>DASQPA010000019.1:0-40068 GCA_035644215.1 Thermoanaerobaculia bacterium | reverse complement strand
CCTCGGCGAAGGGATCGATCCCCAGCAGGTGGAGGGTCCTCCCGCCATGCCTGCGGGCGAGCACCGCGTCGCTCCCCGCCGTCACCCAGCTCTCGACCACCGGCGCCGCGGCCGGGGCTCCCGCCTCCACCGCCAGGCGGCGAAAGGTGTCGTCCGGCAGCCCTCCCGGGCCGGCCACCACCTGGTGGGTGGTGCGGCCGGTGACCGCCTCGGTCGAGAGGTCGAAGGCCTGGAGGGCGCTGGCGTTGGCGAGGTCGACCGCGACCACCACCGCCACCCCGAGAGCCACGCCGAGTACCGCGAGGCCGCTCTGCCAGGGATGACGGACGAGGTAGCGCAGGCTGGAGCGGACGAGGAGCGGGGTCACGCCGGGCTCCCCGGCTTCGCGGCAGGAGGCAGCTCGATCAGCCGGCAGTCCTCGATGCGGAAGACGCGATCGGCGAGGCCCACCACCTCGGGGCTGTGGGTCGCCATCACCAGGGTCTTGCCGGCGCGCCGGGTGAGGCGGTCGAGGAGGGCGAGGACGGCGAGGCCGGTCTCCAGATCGAGGTTGCCGGTCGGCTCGTCGGCGAGGACCAAGAGCGGGTCGTGGGCGAGCGCCCGGGCCACCGCCACCCGCTGCTGCTCGCCGCCCGAGAGGCGATCGGGGAAGCTCGCCCGCCGGTCGGCGAGGCCGACCTCGGCGAGGAGGTCGAGCGCCGCCTGCCGCGCCGCCGGCGGCACCCTGCCGCGGCGACCCTTGAGCTCCAGGGGGAGGAGGAAGTTCTCCTCGACCGTCAGGGTGGGAATGAGGTTGAAGAACTGGAAGACGAAACCGATCCGGTCGCGGCGGAAGAGGGTGCGCTCGCGCTCGCTCAGGCGGGAGATCGAGACGCCGTCGATCACCACCTCGCCGCCGCTCGGCGGGTCGATGCCGGAGAGGAGGTTCAGGAGGGTTGATTTGCCGGTGCCGCTCCGGCCCACCAGCACGGCGATCTCGCCGCGGCGGAGGTTGGCATTGGCACCGCGCAGCACGGTGCGCTCCCGCCCCCCCTCCTCGTAGGTGCGGGAGAGGTCGCGGATCTCGATCAGGATCTCGTCCCGCCCGGCCATGGCCCCGGCATGGTACATCAGCGGGGGAGCGAGTCCGTTCCCGGAAGGTGTCCCCAATTCACCGGATTGCCACACTCTAGGGACAGAGCCGTCCCAAGAGCCCCTCTCTCCGCTTGGCGGGTCGCCCGATCCCGGGTCGACCTCTGCTCAGGCTGAAACCGAGGTCGAAGCTGGTGATCCTGATCTGCCTGATCTGTGCGCACGCCGCTCTCCTCGCTACGGGCGCCCCCTGCCGGCCACGGCTCTCCACCGTTTCCTCTCCCGTTTTTCCCAGGCATGCTCTACGCCGTCGGTTTCTCTTCGGGCAACCCGATCGAGGTTGCTGACCTGCGCCGCCCTCTAGGGGACGGGCAGGTTTTCCTTTTTGGGGCGCCCTTTAGGGCGCCCCACCTTTATGAATCTGTTTCTCCGCCGGTGATAAGCTTTCCCGCATGGCAAACCAGACGGAACGGGTGGGGGCGGGTGGGACTCCCGGGGGGATGGGCGAGTTCCTCGTCGGGCTCGTGATGGCGGTCGCCGGTGGTTATCTGCTGACCAACCAGGTGACGGTGAGCGGCGGCTTTGGCTCGCTCTGGGGGTACAACAGCTTCGGCTTGTCGCTCGTGCCGCTCCTCTTCGGCATCGGGCTCCTCTTCTTCAACGGCCGGTCGATCCTCGGCTGGCTCCTGCTCATCGCCGGCCTGGTCATCATCTTCGCCGGCATCCTGATGAACCTTCACATCTACTTCCAGTCGACGAGCCTGTTCAACACCCTCCTCATGCTGGTCCTCCTGGTCGGCGGCATCGGCCTCCTCGCCCGCTCGCTCCGCGCCCACGGGTAGCCCGCCGCCGCCAGAGCGTCAGTGCGCCGGGCCACAGGCGTTGGGTGCGGTGTAGACGACGCGATCGGGCGGCACGCGCATGCCGGAGAAGACGAGGATCCCGAAGAGAGCGCAGACCGCTTCGGTGATCAGCAGGCGCCCCAAGGAATCCAACGGGTCGGCCTCGCTGTGGGAGGCCACGAGTGCCACCGGAGCGCAACCCAGGAGCCCCCAGGCGTAGCCTTTCCCCGCCCGGTGCCGGATCTGGAGGGTCACTTTACAGACCTCCGCCGTGGGTACGCTCCGCGCGTGGTCGCCGTCGAACCAGGCGGTCGAGTCGGCGGTCATGACCAACCCCTCGACCTCGCGGGCGACCTCGCCGCTGCGCAACTCCACGGTGACCGGCTGGTCCTCGACCACGTGGTTGACCGAAGCGAGGTTGGGCGGGATTCCGGGCGAGCCCGGCGGGAGGGCGCTCGCGCAAGCCTGAGCGAGGAGAGCCGGAGCCAGCACCAGCGCCATCAGCTTTCGCATGTTTTTGCTCCTTTGCAGCCTACGATATCATGGAGCGCCTCAGCCCTTCTTCCCCTGCTTCCAGCCGACCCACCCCGGCCCCCGCACCACCCGGCCGGCGGCGGCGCCGGTGGGCTCGCCGTCTCTCAGCACCTGGACGCCGTTGACGAGGACCTGGCGGACCCCGGTCGCGTACTGGTGCGGCTTCTCGTAGGTGGCATGGTCCTCGACCTTGGCCGGGTCGAAGACGACGAGGTCGGCGTAGTCGCCGGTCGCCAGGCGGCCGCGGTGGTCGATCCGCAGGTTCGCGGCCGGCAGCGCGGTCAGCCGGCGCACCGCCTCTGCGAGCGGGACCACCTTCTCCTCGCGCACGTACTTGCCCAAGAGGCGCGCCACGTTGCCATAGGCGCGCGGGTGGGCGTTCGACTGCAGGAACGCCCCCTCGGCCGACGGCGCCGGCGCGTCTGAGCCGAAGCTCATGTAGGGGAGCTTGACCTCGCGGCGGACGTTGTCGTCCGAGATCACGAAGTAGAGCGCCTGGACCGTGCTGTCGTCCTCGATCACCAGGTCCATGGCGGTCTGCGCCGGCGTCTTGCCGCGCAGCCGGGCGATCTCCGAGAGGCTCTTGCCGGTCAGCGGTTTCAGCGCCGGGTTCTTGAACGAGACGGGGACGAGGCCGTCCGGGCCGGCGTTCCGAAAGCCGTTTTCCCACTGGTCGGTCGGTTCGCCCATCTCGCGCTCCACCCGGGCGCGGATGGTGGGGTCCTTCAAACGCGTGATCCAGGCTTCGAGCCCTCCCTCTTGCACCCAGGGCGGCATGGCGGCGACCAGCCCGGTCTCGCCGGCGGTGTAGAGGTACATGTCGGTCGTGATGGCGAGGCCAGAGGCGCGCGCCGCCGCGATCTTCTGGAGGGCGGCGTCGAGCTTCCCCCAGTTGTCGCGGCCGGCAGCCTTCAGATGGTAGACCTCGGCCCGCACGCCGGCCTCCCGGGCGATCGTGATCAGCTCGTCGAGCGATTCCAGGAACCGGCTCCCTTCGCTCCGCAGATGCGAGATGTACATCCCGCCGTAGGGCGCGGCGGCCCTGGCGAGCTCGACCAGCTCGGGGGTCCTGGCATAGAAGGCCGGCGCGTAGATGAGCGACGACGACACCCCGACCGCCCCCTCCTCCATGGCCTGGCGGACCAGGCCGCGCATCCGTTCCAGCTCCTCCGGGGTGGGCGGCCGGTCGGCGAAGCCGATCTCGTGGATGCGCATCGTGGTGGCGCCGACGAACGAGGCGACGTTGGGGGCGATGCCCCTGGCGGCGAGGTGGTCCAGGTACCCGCCCAGGGTGGTCCAGGGGACGCCGAACTTCAGGTCCCCCTGGCGCTCGACCATCTGCTGCTGCATGGCCGGGCTTAAGGGACCCATCGAGGTGCCCTCGCCCATCACCTCCAGCGTCACCCCCTGGCGGATGTCGCTCTGGGCGCGGCCGTCGACCAGGAGCGACTCGTTCGCCCAGCTCAGCATGTTGATGAACCCGGGGGCGACGGCCAGCCCCCGGGCATCGATCTCCCGCTTCCCCCGGGTCGCTCCCAGGGACCCCACGGCGGTGATCCGGTCGCCGTCGATCGCCACGTCCCCGACGAACGGTTTGCCGCCCGAGCCGTCGTAGATCGTGCCGTTCCTGACGATCACGTCGTGCTGCGGCTGCGGTGCGCTCGCCGGCTTCGCATGGGCGGCCCAGGCCGCCCCCAGGCCGGCGGCCCCGATCGTCACGGTGAAGGTGAGCAGGAGCCGCGGCAGGCGGCGGGCGTGCGGTCTCGTCATGGCTAGCCCTTCTTCCCCTGTTTCCAGCCGGTCCATCCCGGCCCCCGCACCACCCGGCCGGCGGCGGCGCCGGTCGGCTCGCCGTCTGAGAGGACCTGGACGCCGTTGACGAAGACCTGGCGGACCCCGGTCGCGTACTGGTGCGGCTTCTCATAGGTGGCATGGTCCGCCACCGTCGCCGGATCGAAGACGACGACGTCGGCGTAGTCGCCGACCGCCAGGTGCCCGCGGTGGTCGATCCGCAGGTTCCCGGCCGGCAGCGCGGTCAGCTTGCGCACCGCCTCCTCCAGGGGGATCACCTTCTCCTCGCGCACATACTTGCCCAGGAGGCGCGCCACGTTGCCGTAGGCGCGCGGGTGGTCGTTCGACTGCAGAAACACCCCCTCGGCCGACGGCGCCCCCTCGTCCGAGCAGTAGCTCACCCAAGGCAGGGCGACCTCGCGGCGGACGTTCTCCTCCGACATAAGAAAATAGATCGTCCCCACCCGGCTGCCGTCCTCGACCACCAGGTCCATCGCGGTCTGGGCCGGCGTCGTGCCGCGCGCCTTGGCGACCTCCGCGAGGCTCTTGCCGGTCAGCGGCTTGAGGGCCGGGTTCTTGAAGGCGACGAGGAGGATGCCGTCCGGTCCGGCGGCGCGGAAGAGGTTCTCCCAGGCGTCGGCGGGCTCGCCCATCTCGCGCTCCACCCGGGCGCGGATGGCTGGATCCTTGAGCCGGGAGGTCCAGGCGTCGAGTCCCCCCTCCTGCACCCAGGGCGGCATCGAGGCGTCCAGGCCGGTCGCCCCGGCGGTGTAGGTGTACATGTTGGCAGAGATGCCGAGCCCCGCGGCGCGCGCCGCCTCGACCTTGTGGATCGCGGCGTCGAGCTTCCCCCAGTTGTCCTTGCCGGCGGCCTTCAGGTGATAGATCTCCGCTCGCACCCCGGCGTCCTTGGCGATCCCGATCAGCTCGTCGATCGCCGGGAGCAGCCGGTTGCCTTCGCTGCGCATGTGGGAGATGTACATGCCGCCGTAGGGGGCGGCGGCTTTCGCCAGCTCGACCAGCTCCGGGGTCTTGGCGTAGAAGCCCGGCGCGTAGATGAGCGCCGACCCCACCCCGAGCGCCCCCTCCTCCATAGCCTGACGGACGAGGCCGCGCATCCGCTCCAGCTCTTCGGTAGTGGGCGGCCGGTCGGCGAAGCCGATCTCGTGCACCCGTACCGTGGTGGCCCCCACGAACGAGGCGACGTTGGGGGCGATGCCCTTGGCGACGAGGTGATCCAGGTACTCGCCCAGGGTGGTCCAGGGGACGTCGAACTTCAGGTCCCCCTGCCGTTCGACCACCATTTTCTTCATCTCCGGCGAGAGCGGCCCCATGGAGTTGCCCTCGCCCATGACCTCCAGGGTCACCCCCTGCCGCAGGTCGCTCTGGGCGCGGCCGTCGACCAGCAGGCTCTGGTTGGCCCAGCTCAGCATGTTGATGAACCCGGGGGCGACGGCCAGGCCCTTGGCGTCGATCTCCTTCTTCCCCTGCACCTTGCCGAGGGCGCCCACCGCGACGATCCGGTCGCCGTCGATCGCCACGTCGCCGACGAACGGCTTGCCGCCCGAGCCGTCGTAGAGCGTGCCGTTCCGGATGACGAGATCGTGCTGGCGGGACGGGGGAGTGGCGCGGGTGGCGCCGGCGGCGGCGATCGCGGTGCTGGCCGCGACCGCCGCGCTGGCCGCGATGGCCGCGAGCGGGAGGAGGACGAAGCGGAAGCGGCGATCGCGCGATCTCGGCATGGAGCCTCCAGGTTGGGTGCGGGGGATTGTAAGCCGGCCGCGCCGCCGGCCGCCAGTTACTGCGCCGGACCGCCCGACTGCACCGTGTTGACCGCGGTTGCCTGGTTGTCCCCCGGGTTGGGATCGGGGAGCGCGCTCGCCACGCTCGCGGTGTTGGTCAGGACCCCCAACTGATTGGCCGAGACCGCGATCGTGACGAAGGTTTGGTCGCCTGGCGCCAGGGTGCCCAGGTCGCAGGTGAGGGTCGTGGTGCCGGAGCAGCTGCCCTGGCTCGGGCTCACCGCCAGCAGAGTGACACCGGCCGGCAGAGGGTCGGTCAGGATCGTCTGCTGGGCGGCGTCGGGGCCGGCGTTGGCGACGCCGATCGAGTAGGTCAGCACCCCGCCCGGCGACACCGGATCGGGGGAGCCGACGTTGGTCACCCCGAGGTCGGCGGAACCCTCGGCGCAGTGGATCTCGGCGTGCGACTGGGAGAGCACGACGTCGCCCGAGAGGAGGCCGAGCCCGGCGAGCGGCAGGGCGTTCAGGGAGACATGGATGGCGTTGACCGTGAGCCCGCGGACGCCGGCTTCGGTCGCCGCGATCTGCTCGTTCAACACGACGCGGAGGCCGGGGGCGTTCAAGAGGACCGTGTTGGGGGCCGGCGACGCGGCGACCGAGATGCCGATGCCAAGGAGACCGCCCACCCGGGCGTTGACGATCGAGGTGGTGCCGACGGGGACCGGCCCGTCGGCGCAGCTGCCGGAGAGGGCCACGGTCGAGCGCACGACGTCCGCCCCGAGGGTGAGGAGAGGGAGGCGCTGCACGACGTCGAGCGCCAGGTTGGCGACGGTGGCGTCGGCGGCGGAGCTGTCCGTGCCCGGCACCCCGGAAGAGGCGTGGACGGTGAGGAGTCCCGCCGCCAGGATGCGGCCGGTCGCCGGCGTGGCGACGGTGATCGAGGCCAGGCTCCCCGACCGGTTGAAGGGCTGGGGCGCGGTGCCGGCCACCAGGGGTAGCGGACCGCTCCCGATCGGGATCCCGCTGCCCAGGAGCGGCAGCAGCCGCAGGTTGATCGACTCGCCGAAGGCGGAGCTCTTGGCCGTGGTCTGGGCCGCGAGCGTGCCCGCCAGGCCGAGCAGGATGACGAGGGCGCCCGCCGCCCGTGCTGCAAGGGATCTCACTCGATCTCGGTTGTACATCACGCTCTCCTTTCGCGCACACCTCTCCCCTGGACGCGGAGGAGCCCTCGTGCGCACACGCAAATCGTATTTGGCGTAAAAGCTGCCCAGCTTATATCACGGATTCAGGATTAACGCCAATTCCCCTCTTCGCATTTCCAGACCTCTGCACAAGTCCTTCCGTGCCGGGGCGTGGAACTTCTGTCACCAACTTCCGGAAAGCGGAATCCCGGCTCCCGCCTGGAGGAAACGGAACGAGGTCTCGTCCGGCCCGCGGGAGAGCGTGTTGCGGAGGTGGAAGGTGCCGGTCGCCGGATCGTAGAGGCCGACCCCGGCTTTGCCGTTGCCATCCCAGTCGCCGGCCAGGGGGAGCCAGCCGGCGGCCGGGGGGCCGAAGCGGAAACGCGCGTCGGCGTCGCCGCCGGTCAGGCCGTTCTTCAGGAAGAAGATGCCGCGCACCGGATCGTAGAGGCCCACCGTGGTCTTGCCGTCGCCGTCCCAATCGCCGGAGATCGGCAGCCAACCGCCAGCGGCGGGGCCGAAGGCGAGGACCACGTCGAAGCCCCGGCCGGTCAGCCGGTTCTTCAGATAGAACGTCGAGGTCGCCGGGTCGTAGAGGCCGACGCCGGTTTTGCCGTCGCCGTCCCAGTCGCCCGCCAGGGGGATCGTGTTGGGTCCGGGGGCGTTGACGTCCAGGAGGACGTCGGCGAAACCGCCGGCGAGCGCGTTCTTCAGCCGGAAGCGCGCCCCGTCCCAGAGGCCGACGGTGGTCTTGCCGTCGCCGTTCCAGTCGCCGGCGATGGGACGCCAGTGGTCGGGGAGGGGACCGAAGCGGAAGGCGTGGTCCTCGCGGCCGGTCGTATTGGCGTCCTTCAGCAGGAAGCGCGAGGTGGCCGGGTCGAAGAGACCGGTGGTCGTGAGGGTTCCGCCGCCGCCCCCCCCGCCCCCGCCATCACCCGGCACCAGCTTGTAGACCTTGCCGTCCCCGGTCGCGGCGTAGATCTCGCCGTCCCTGTCCTCGCCGAAGGTGTTGAGCGACGGCAGCGTCCCGGGGATGGCGCGGACCGGCCAGGCGCTGCCGGACCGCTCGGTACTCCACAGGCGGCCGGTGCAGAGGTCGCCGAAAACATAGGCGCCCGCGAGTCCGGGGATGGCCGACCCGCGGTAGACGTAGCCGCCGATCACCGCGCACTCCCCCTCGCCGTGGCCGTAGTCGAGGACCGGCCGGGTGTAGGCGGCCGAGCCGCAGGGCGGCGTGGTCGCCGGGCAGGCCGCGGTCGAGAAGCAGGTATTGCCCTCCATCACCTTCCAGCCGTAGTCCTGCCCGCCCCGGCTCCCCGCCGGCTGGAAGTCGATCTCCTCCCGAGCGCTCTGGCCCACGTCGCCGATGTAGAGGTCGTGGGTCAGCCGGTCGAAAGAGAAGCGCCAGGGGTTGCGCAGGCCGATCGCCCAGGCCTCTCCGGGAATCGCGGTGCCGCGGAAGGGGTTGTCGGGTGGCACCGCGTAGGGGGTCGAGAGAGTATCGACGTCGATGCGCAGGAGCTTGCCCAGGAGGGTGTCGCCGGTCTGCGCCCGGCAGCCGGGGTCGCCGGCCGCGCCGCCGTCCCCCATGCCGATGTAGAGATCGCCGTCGGGACCGAACTGGAGCTGCCCGCCGTTGTGGTTCGAAAACGGCTGGGGGATGTGGAGGAGGATCGACTCGGTCGCCGCGGCGGCGAAATTGGGATCGTCCGGGGCTACCCGGTAGCGCGCGATCACCGTGTCGCCGTGGGTGTCGGTGTAGTCGACGTAGAAATAGCCGTTGTTGATGAAGTGGGGGTGGAAGGCGACCGAGAGGAGTCCCTGCTCGCCGCAGCAGCTCACCCGGTCGTGGATGTCGAGGAACGGCCGGGAGAGGACCTGGCCGTTGAGCAGGATGACGACCCGGCCGGGCTGGAGGGTGAGGAAGAGCCGGGAGTCGCCCAGGCTGGTGATCGAGGTCGGCTGGTCGAGCCCGGAGACGACGAGCTGGAGCGCCACCGGCCGCGGCGGGCCGGCGAGCGGCAGCGGCTCCGCGGCGGCCGGCCGGGTCAGGGAGAGAAGCAGAAGAAGGAGAGAGAGGAGGAGCCCCCAGGGGCGCAGGCGCGTTCCACGTTCCATGTTCGAACCTCCGCGGCCGTCCACCGGCCGTCCCCATCGTCCCCCAAGCGGGCCGGCCGGGCAACCCCCCGGCCGGGGGTGTTACGATTCGAGGTCATGTCGAGCGCCCTCGTCCCCGCCCTCCGCCGCGCCGCCTCCAAGGCGGCCCTGGGGCTGCTCGCCCTGGTCGCCGGTCCGGAGGCGTCCGGGCGGGGGGCGCCGTCCCCGGGCCTGCCGATCGCCACCTGCTTCGCCCTGCCGGTCGCCGGCTACCGTCCCCACAGCGGCCTCGGCTACCTGCAGAGGAACCCCGGCTACGGCAACCGCCGCCACGTCGCCGACGACTATTTCACGCCGGCCGGCACGGTGGTCACCGCGGCGGCGGCCGGCCGGGTCATGTACGCCCAGTCCTACGGCAGCTGTCCGGACTGGGGCTATCTGATCGTCGTCGAGCACCGGCTGCCGGACGGCGAGCGGGTCTCGACCATCTACGGGCACGCCCGGCCCACCGTGGCGGAGGGGACGATCGTCGAGAGGGGCCAGCCAATCGGCAAGGTCGCGAGCTTCCCCTGCTGGCGCGACCACCTCCACTTCGGGGTGGCGCGGAGCGCCTACGGCGCCCCGGTGGGAAGCTACGCTGACTGGGTCCACGGCTACCTTCTGGACTACGAGCCCGTCGAGCCCTACACCGATCCCATCGCCTTCGTGGCCGCCCACGTCGACTGCCGGGGAGGTGGCCGGTGAAGGTCGCCGACGGCCTGGAGATCGCCGACGACGAGCTCGCCTTCGTCACCTCGCGGAGCGGCGGCCCGGGGGGGCAGAACGTCAACAAGCTGGAGACCCGGGTGACGGTGCGTTTCGACCTCGCGCAGTCGCCCTCCCTCTCCGCGGAGCAGCGCGCCCGGATCGCGGAACGCCTGGTGACCCGGGTCACCCGGGGCGGCTTCCTCCAGGTCACCTCCCAGCGTCACCGCACCCAGGCGGCCAACCGCGAGGCCGCCCTCGAACGCTTCGCCGAGCTCCTGGCCGAAGCCCTCCGCGAGGAGACGCCCCGGAAGCCCACCCGGGCGACTCGCGCCGCGCGGCAGCGGCGGCTCGACGAGAAGAAGCGGCGCGGACAGAAGAAGCGGGAGCGGGGGGCGGGGATGCTGCCGGAGTAGGCGGCGTTTCGTCAGCTCGGCGGAATTCGGGCCAGGCTGACGTTCTGCCAGATCGCATAGAGGCAGAACTGCAGGACCAGGAGCGCCGCGCCGAGCAGGAAGGCGCGCCGCGGCCGGCGACGGTGGATCCGGGCGAGCCAGACGGCCACGGTTCCGTGATAGAGGCCCGCCGTCAGGGCCGCGACGATCCAGTGCCCGGGCGCGCCGAGATACCCCCACAGTGGAAAGGTGAGCTCCACGATGACGTGGATCGGCGCCGCGAGGACGGCGCAGAGGAGCAGGACGCTCCACCGGAGCCCGCCGGCACCGACGCCTACATGGAAGCTCGCGGGCAGGTACGCCAGGAACCCGAGAAGAGTTCCGCACAGCCAGGGGACGAAGGTCTCACGGCGCAGCATTTCCTCTCCCTTCAATGCCCCGGCCGGATCTGCCCGAGGATCTCCCCGGCGACCGCCTCGGCGGCGCAGCGGTGGCCGTAGGCGGAGGGGTGGAAGTTGTCGAGCTCGATGGGGGTCGCCGAGGCGGCCCGGCAGTGGGCGAAGGGCTCCAGGAGATCGACCAGGTAGAAGCCGTTCTGCCGCGCCAGCTCCTGGGCATAGCGGTGCTGCTCGCCGAATTTGTAATATCCGAAGGTGCGGACGAAGCGGGGGAAGATGGCGATCAGGACGGCGAAGCCGTGCTGGTGAGAGAGGTCCCGGAGCCGCCCGAAGTACTCGGCCACGGTGTCGCCCGAGACCAGGTCGAGGTACTTCTTTTCCTCGCTCTCCCGGTCCGCCACGTGCTGCGCCCGCGGGTGGAAGACCCGGAAGCGGAAGAAGCGGTAGAGGGCGCTGTCGGCGAGGACCGGATTGGCCGCGGCCCGGGCGCCGGAGAGCCCCCCTTTTTCCCGCTCCTCGTCGAGCAGCGTCTTCAAGATATCGCCGTCGATGTGCTCGCGCGAGCTTAAGGAGTAGGCGAGGAGGACGAGGTCGGGGTGGTAGCGCAGCCCCTTCTCTTCCAGCATCTCGACCTCCTGCTGGGTGTTGTAGCCGGAAACCGCGAGGTTGATCACCTCCGCCTTCAACCCTTTCTCCATTAGAAGCTTCTGCAGGACGGGAGGGAAGACGTCCTCGTAGCGGTCGACGTGGAGGCCGGCGGCGATGCTGTCGCCGAGGACCACGATGCGGTAGACCCCCGGCGGCTTCTCGATCGCGTGGTCGACGTCGCGGAAGCCCTCCTGGTTGCTCGCTCCCAGGTAGTCGTAAAAGGAAAGCTCCTTGCCCCGATAGTCGAGCGGGGCCGGCTCGTAGCCGAGCCTGGGGTTCTTCGCCAGCCGGAAGCGACCCTTCTGGATGGCATAGACCTTGGGCGCCGCCCCGGTCGCCCGCAGGAGGACCTCCGCGGCGAGGACCGAGAGGAGCACGGCGACGAGGGTCAAGGCCAGTTTCTTGAGGGTTGGCGGCATAGGCGGGCGAAGTGTAGCGCAGAGGGCCGGGGCCGGATAAGATCCCGCCGGCTTCCCGGACCCCGGAGACCCCATCCCGTGAAAAAAAGCCTGACCGGCCTCGTCGTCCTCATCCTCTCCCTCGGCCTCTTCTTCCTCCTGGCCGAGGGGGCGCTGCGTTTCCTCTCCAGCCATTTCCTCCACGTCTTCGACGTCGAGATGTGGCGCTACGCCCGGGCGGTCAAGGTGGAGTCGCACGACCCCGGGGTGATCGAGGAGCATCGGCCGAACGCCGACGAGCAGCTGATGGGGGTGCGGGTGCGGACCGACGGGCACGGCTTCCGGCTCCCCGACCCGGCGACCCAGGCGAAGCGCGGGCCGGCCGACCGGATGGTGATCGCGGTGGGCGACTCGGTGACCTTCGGCTGGGGAGCGGGGGAGGCGGAGACCTTCCCGGCCCAGCTGGAGAACCTCCTGGCGGCGGGCTGTCCGCGTCACACCACGGTGTACAACGCCGGGATCGGCAACTGCAACACTTCGATGGAGCTCGCCCGCTATAAGCTGCACGTCCGGCCGCTCGGCCTCCATCCCGACTGGGTGATCCTCGGCTACTCTTACAACGACGGCGAGCCCGACGCCGTCCCCTCGACCAACCCCTTCCTCTGGCACTCGGCGCTCCTCGCCCTCACCTCAGCGCGGTTGCAGCGGAGGAGCGGAGTGCTCTCCGATTACAAGCAGTACTACCAGGGACTCTACGAAGAGGGGCGGCCGGGCTGGGAGAACACCAAGCGGGCGCTGCGCGAGTTCGGTGCCCTGCTTCAGGCAGATGGGATACCGGCCTCCATCATCCTCATGCCCGAGCTCCACGAGCCGAAGAACTTCGGCCCCTTCGCCGGTTTCTTCGCCAAGGTCGCCCAGGTCTCCCGGGAGGCCGGCTTCGAGGTGATCGATCCCTCGGGCGACTTCCCGGCCGGCTCCGGCCGCGACTTCTGGGTGAGCTATGAGGACGCCCACCCCAACGTCCGCGGCCAGGCGATCTACGCCAAGGCCCTCCTGCGTTCGCGCTACGCCTGTCCGAACAAGTAGGGGCGGGCGTGCGTGGAGGGCAGGGCAGGCACAGGGGCTCGGCCCCTACCTGCCCTGCCGCGGACCGATGAAGCTGGACAGCAGGGCAGTGTAGGGGCCGTGCCCCTGTGCCTGCCCTGCTGCCGGTCGGTATAAGATCATCCTCTGCCATGCCTTCCTCCCTCTTCAGCGATGCCGACCTCGCCGCCGTCCGCGGCGCCGTCGAAGCGGCGGAGAAGGGGACGGCGGGGGAGATCGTCCCCTATGTGGTGACGGCGAGCGACGACTACTCGGGGGCGGCGTGGAAGGGAGCGGCCCTGGGGGCGCTCGCCGCCGCCCTCGCCGCCTGGGCGTTCCACCGCGGATGGGGTCTCTGGGGCGCCTCCGGCTTCCTCTGGATGGTGGTGCCGCCGGCCGCCGGGGCGGCCCTGGGCTACCTCGCAGCCCACCTGGGACCGCTGCGCCGTTTCCTCGCCGGCTCCCACCTCCTGGAGCGCCGGGTGGGACAGCGGGCCGCCGCCGCCTTTCTTGAGCAGGAGGTCTTCCGCACCCGGGCGCGGACCGGCATCCTCCTCTTCCTCTCCCTCTTCGAGCGCCGGGTGGTGGTGCTCGGCGACTCGGGAATCCATGCCCGGGTCGGGCCGGGGGAGTGGGATGCCGTGGTGCGCCGGGTGGTCTTCGGGATTCGCGCCGGTAACCCCACCGTGGCGCTGGTCGCGGCGATCGGCGAATGCGGCGAGATCCTTGCCCGGCACGGCCTTCCGCCGCAGCCGGACGATACCGACGAGCTGTCCGACGAGCTGCGGCTGGGGGAGCGCTAGATGGTCCGGCGCCTCGTCCTGATCCTGCTGGCCCTCGTTCTCGCTGGAACGCTCGCGGCCAAAGACGTCCCCTACCTTGCCGGGCGGGTCAACGACACGGCGGGCCTCCTGTCGCCCGCCGCCCGGCAGCGGATCGAGGCGACGCTCGCCACCCTGGAGCAGCAGACCGGCGCCCAGGTCGCGGTGCTCACCCTCGACAGCCTGGACGACGATCCGCTGGAGGACTACTCGATCCGGGTGGCCAAGACCTGGAAGCTCGGCCAGCAGGGGAAGAACAACGGCGTCCTCCTCCTGATCGTCAAGAACGATCGCAAGATGCGGATCGAGGTCGGCTACGGCCTGGAGTCGCAGCTCACCGACCTCCAGACCCATGTCATCCAGGACGAGATCCTCCGCCCGGCCTTTCAGCGCGGCGACTACGAGGGCGGGATCGAAAAGGGGATCGACGCCATCGCCTCCGCGGTGCGCGGCCAGGGGGTGCCGGCGACGCTGGCAACGCCGGGAACGCCGGGCAGGCCGGCCGACGAGGGACCCGCCAACCTGCCGGCCGGGCCGCGCGGCGGCTTCTCGCTCGTCTTCCTCCTCATCGTCGGGGTCTTCTCACTCGTCGCCCTGACCACGCGGGGCTGCCAAAGCTGGTTCCTCTACGTCTTCCTCGCGCCCTTTTACTACTTCCTGGGCGGGGCGACCGTGGGCCTCATCCTGGTGGGCGTCTGGCTGGTCCTCTTCCCGCTCCTCCACCTCCTCTTCGGCCGCCGCGGCTGGGGCCTGCCGGGAGGGGGCTGGCCGATTTTCTTCCCCGGCGGCTGGGGCGGCGGAGGCCGCGGCGGTGGCTGGGGGGGCGGTGGTTTCGGCGGGGGAGGCGGCTTCTCGGGCGGCGGCGGCAGCTTCGGCGGCGGCGGGTCGTCGGGAAGCTGGTAGTCGGGGCCGCCGAATGGACGGGAGCCACGACCTTACGATGCGCCGTTTCCCCTGCCGGCCGGCGCGCGGCCTGGCCCTGGTCCTCCTCCTCGCGGCCGGCCCCCTCGCCGCCCAGCCTTTGACCATCCCGCGCTTCGATTTCAGCTTCTCGAACCCCGGCGCGCGGAGCCTGGGCTTCGGTGGGGCCTTCGCGGCCCTGGCCGACGACGCCACCGCCGCCTACGCCAATCCCGCCGGCCTGGTCCAGCTCACCCGGCCCGAGGTGTCCTTCGAAGCGCGCCTGCGCCGCCGGTCGCCGTCCTTTATCGCCGGCGGGCGGATCGAGGGCACGCCCACGGGCGAGGGCTTGGACACCACCCAGGGCCTGGTCTTCCACCACGACCACAGCCAGGGCTTGGGAGCGTCGTTCGCCGCCGTGGTCCTCCCCCGGGGGCGCTGGTCTTTCGTCTTCTACGGCCACGAGCTGGCGGACTTCCAGGAGAAAGCCCTCTCGCAGGGATTCTTCTTCACCGACGGGCGCAGCCTGCCGACCCGGGAGTCGGTCGATCTCGCGATCCCCACCGGCGGGATGGCGGCGGCTTGGCGGCTCGACGACCACTGGAGCTTCGGGTTGGGGCTCGTCCTCTCGCGGGTGTCGCTCACCACGCGGTCCGAGGCCTTCCTGCCGGACGGCGAATCCTTGGCGCTCCTGTTCACCGGCAGGTCTTTCGGCGGCAGCTCCTTTCCTCCCGAGCAGCGCATCTCGACCACCACCCTGGACTTCCACGGCACCGACCTGACGGGGACCGCCGGTGCCCTCTGGCGGGTCTCCGAGCAGACCTCGGCCGGGCTCTTCTACCGCCAGGGAGCCCGGGTCCGCGGCACCGCCGACGTGATCTCCGGGCCGGCCCTGCCCCTGCCCTCTCCGGTCGCGAGCACGACCAGCGCGGTCTTCAAGGTGCCGGACGTCACCGGCCTGGGCCTGGCCCACCGCTCGCAAAGCGGCCGGGTGACGGTCACCGGCGAGGTCGATCACGTGGGCTACTCCGGATTGGTGAAGATCAAGAACACCGACGAGCTGGATATTGGAAGCCGGGAGTACCTGGATGCCTGGGAGTATCACCTGGGCGCCGAGTACGCCCTCCTCCAGTCGACCCCCATCGTGGCCTTCCGCGCCGGCGGTTGGGTCGAGGCGAACGGGGACGACGTGCGCCAGCGCCGCCTCACCCACCTGAGCGCCGGGGTGGGGCTCGCCGCCCGGGCCTGGCAGATCGACCTCGCCGGCGACTTCTCCTCCGAGGGCGACAGCGTGTCGCTCTCCCTCCTCTACGCCTTCTGAGCCAGCCTGTCTCCGGGGAGTGGCGGTAGCGAGGCGGTTGTCCGCTTACGCCTTGATTTCGATTTCGCGAGCTGGGAATTACAATTTTTCGCTCCGAATTCGAATTGGAGCGGCTCCAATTTCAATTCGGGAGCCGCGAATTCGAATTCGAGCGGCTCGAATTGCAATTCAAGTGACTCGAATTGTAATTGAAGCGGCGCGAATTGTAATTGAAGTGGCTCGAATTGAAATTCCAGCGGCTTGAATTCAAATTCGAGCGACTCGAGTTGTAATTCCAGCGGCTCGAATTCGAATTGGAGCCGCTGGAATTCGAATTCGAGGCGTTTTCAGGAGTCGAGGAGGGGCTGCCTGAGAGCGGCGAGCGACCTTGAAAGCGTTTCCGCAAGGTGCCATCATCTGCTTCGCCACTGCGGCGAGCATACGATCCCGCTCGCCGCCGTCGACGTCCTGGGCGTCCCGCTGGGGGGCGGCAACGTGACGGCGACCCCGCGGGCGGTCGACATCCCGAAGGGCGCCCTGGGCACCACCGTGCTCCAGTGGTCCACCCAGGGCCAGTCGACCGCCGAGGTCTGGGTGAGCATGGACGGCGGCGGCGAGGCGCTCTTCGCCCGTTCCCCCGCGGCGAGCGCGTCCGCCCCCTGGATCCAGTCCGGGCACGACTACCAGTTCCGGCTCTACGCCGGGACCGCCCACAGCCAGCTTCTCGACACCGTGCGCGTCTACGGCGACCCGGCCTACAAGGTGGGGGTGGACTACCACGCGACCGGTGCCGACTTCGTCAACACCGCCTTCCTTTCGATCTATCACCTGCCTGGCGTGCGGGACACGGTGCGCGGCCAACTGCAGGGGATGGCGGATCGCGGCGCGACCCTCCTGCACACCCGGCTGTGGATGGTGACCAGCCCCGGGACCAGCAGTCCCGAGGCCTGGCGCCTGCACTTCCCGCCGAGCGCCCAGGAGGCGACCAACCTGCGCACCTACGCCCAGGACGTGGCGGCGGTCCTCGCGGCGGACGGCCACCGTCTCCGTCTCGACCTGACCCTCCTCTGGCTGGGCGCGGCCGACTACCAGCAGGGCACTCCCACGACGGGCCTGGGCTTCGACCACCTGACCGCCGACGTCTTCACCAGCCGCGTCAATCAGACCGTGGCGAGCGTCCTCAACGCCGTCCAGGACGTGACGCGCCCGGACGGCCGGCGGCTCGTCGACAGCCTCTATCTGGACGGCGAGGTGATGATCGGCGCCAAGGCCAATCAGGAGTGGTTCCTCACCACCCACTATCCGAGCTTCGTCCAGCAGGTGAGAGCCGCCGGCCTCACCCCGACCCTCTACTTCCTGGCCGCCGCCTCCGAGGCCGAGGTGCTCGACAACGGCTTCGTCGATTCGACCTACCCCGTGCTCAACGGCCACCGCTCGATGTACTGGATCTACCGCAGCCTGCGTTTCCTGCACGACCAGGGGCTGGTACTGCCGCAGCGCATCGACTTCTCCTGCTACCCGGCGCGCACCGCGAGCTCCTACTCGACGCTCGTCCAAAGGATCTTTGACGACGCCGACGCCACCCTCCCCTCGTTGGGGCTGGCCAAACGCTACGGCGCCGTCGAGACCTACTACCTGACCAACGCCAGCGACCGCGCCGCCCTGGGCGCCGCCTTCGCCGCGCAGCGCAACGTCAACGCGCGCCTGGAGCGCCTACAGTTCTGGACCACCCCGGACGGCGGCGGCTCGGGGGTTGATGTCGGCTATCCGTTTGCGATTGAGGACTATCTGCCGTAAGTGGATCGAGCGGCCTTATACGCCGTCGCAAAGCTCAGCCTGGTGACGAAGGACCTGCCCCGAAGGGGCTTAGGTCGGTAGCCTGGGGCGAGAGCCCCAGGTTGGTGTAACCACAAGAAAACAATAACCCTGAAGGGGCGACGGTATACGGGTTTACCGCCGCCCCTTCAGGGCTTTGATCCTTGAATCTCTCGTCCCTGGGGTTGGCACCCCAGGCTACCCACCTGTGCCCCTTCGGGGCGGAAGAACCCAACGTCGTCGACTTTGACGAGATCCGGACGGGCGCCGCTCAGGATAGTGACCCAGCTGCGGAATAGAGGACTCGGCCCTCCTTCGCCGCCGGGCGCTCGATCGTGCCCGGAAGCTCCTGGCGCCAGAGGAACTCCTCGGGAGTCGTGACCACGATGTCTTTCGGGATATGAATGCTTTGCAGGGCGAGCCGAATCTCCACCTGTTTCTCCCGCTTGGATCCGGCAAGCGGCATTACGACGAGCAAATCGACGTCGCTATCCCGACCTGCACCGTCGCGCGCATGGGACCCGAAAAGGATGATCTTGTCCGGATGGAAAAGATCCACGATCCGGTGAACCATCTGCCGGATTTCCTTTCGCTCCGTCCCACTGCCCAAGGCACGCGACATGCCGCTATAGTACCGCCGGAAGCAGTGCCATAGGTATCGCCGCCCTCCTCAACCCGCCGCCTCCGCCGCCGCAAAGGGCTCGCGATCTCCAGCCGGTTCTCCCCAGAGCGAACGGGCCTCCGCGTCGGGCATCCCTCCCAGATAGCGCGGGGCGGGGAAACGCTCGGCGAGCCCCGGGACGCTCTGGGGTCCGAGATCCACCAGCCGCAGCGACGAGGCGAGCACCAGCCGGGCGGGCGCCAGGGCGTCGAGCGCTTCCCAGAGCTGGTGGACGGCACCGGGGTCCGCGCGGGCGAGCGCCAGGAGCTCGTCCGCCTCGTCGCAGAAGAGCCAGACGGCGCCTTGCCCCGCGGCGCGGGCGAGCTTCTCCATCCGGCCGGCGAGATCGGTATCCTCGACCGCCAGCAGGGAAATCCCACGGCGCGCCAGGACCTCCTCGGCGTCGAGGAGCGCCTCGGCGAAGGTGAGGGCCAGCTCTTCGGGGCTCCCGGCGCCCTGGAGGTCCCAGAAGAGCGGCAGGAACTGGCCCTCCAGCGCGGCGAGGTGATCGAGCTGCTTCAGGAGAGAGGTCTTGCCGATCCGCCGCAGGCCGGCGATCCAGGACCGGCGGGTCCCCCCGGAGGGCTCCCCGGCGTGCGCCGCGATCTCCCCGCTCCGGCCGTAGAACCGCTCCCCCGCGACCCACTGGCCGATGACGTAGGGGACGGTCGACGCCCCGCTCATGGGCCGTCCTCCCGTTCGAGGGCGAGGACGTCCGCCAGGGTGATGGTGCGCCGGCCCGCCTCGTGGAGGCGATGGACGAGGGCCAGGCAGCGGCGCTGGATGAGGAAGGGCTTGCCGCCCGTCGCCTCGACGATGCGGCGGGCGGCGCCGCGGCCGAAGCGGAAGGTGCCGCGGATGGGCTCCTCGACCAGCCGCCCGGCCGCCTCGGGGGAGAGGGCGTCGACCTCGATCTCCTCGAAGAAGTTGTACCAGGGGCTGCTCTCCTTGTCCCACTCCCGGCGGATGCGGACGCCGGCGACGACGGCCGCCAGGTTCTCGCCGAAACGCTTCATGAACAGGCTGCGCAGGCTCTGGCTCACCCGCGGGTCGTAGTCGTTGAGCTCGTCCACCTCGTCGATCAGGAGCACCAGCTTGATCCGCTTCGCGGTCCGTGTCGCGAGCTGCTTCAGCAGCTCGTGGAGCTCGCGCACCAGGTCGTGGGGGCCATAGGGCGTGCCCCGGACGAGGGCCGGCACGCGCTCGCCGAGCCCGGCGGTTTCGCCGAACGCCTCGAAGAGGGGATCGGCCAGGGTGGCGAAGAACTGCTCCTCGCGCGTCCCCTGGAGGTCGATGTAGACCGGGAAGAAGCGAAACGTGGGATCGTCGAGAGCCGCCAGCCGGCGCTCGACCTGGTGGAGGAGGGAGGTCTTGCCGATCCGCCGCTCGCCGTGGAGGAGGAGGCTGTTGTTATGAACGGTCTGGAGGATCTTCTGGACCAGCGGCTCGCGGCCGTAGAAGAGCCGCTCGTCGAAGATCGGCCCGCCCGCCACGTAGGGGTTGAACTTGCGCGCCAGGCGGCGGCGCCGGCGCCGCTGCTGTCTCACCAGCAGACCGGCCGCGCCGAGACCCAGGGCTCCCGCCGCCGCCGCGTAGGGCCAGGGGGAGAGGAGCCAGGGCCTCCGGTAGAGAACGGCGTAGCGGCTCTCCGAGCGCAGGCCGGTCCGATCGGTCGCCACCACGGTGAGGGTCGAGGCGCCCGGCGCGAGGCGGTGGCGGACCCCGAACTCGGTCAGGTAGAGATCGCCCACGGCCTGACTCGCGCTGGTGCTTTCCACCCGCCGGCCGCCGGGGCCGAAGACGGCGATGGTCACCGGGGAGCGGGCGATGGCCATGCCGGAGAGGCGGAACTCGACGCGCTCGGCGATCTCGACCCGCTCGCCATCAACCTCCTGGCGCAGATCGGAGAAGCGGATGGCGGGCGGGATGGCAATCCCGGAGGCACCGCCGGCCGCGGCAGCCCCCAGCAGGCGCTGGCTGATCCGCGCGTAGACCTGCCGCACCAGGCCGAGCGCCTCAGAGTTTCCGCGGTCGAGGGCGAGCGCCCGGTTGGCGGCGGAGAGGGCCTCCGCGTCCCGACCGGCCCGGAGGTGCGACTGGGCCGTGCGCAGGGTGTCGACGACGAGAGCGTTCTCGTGATCGCTCTTCTGGGCGAGGAGGAGCGCCTCCCGCAGCGTCCGCGCCTCGCCGTTCCCCGGGTCGAGGGCGAAGACGGTCTCCAGCCGGTCGAGGGCCGCGGGCACCTGCCCGGCCGCCTGGAGCCGCCGGGCCTCCCCAAGGGCCGCGGCGATCTGGCCGCTCCGGCGTTCGGCCGTCACCGAGGCGAGGATCGCCGCCTGGGCCTTTTCGAGCAGCCGCTCCGCCTCCTCGTTGGGTCCCGCCGCGACGAGGGAACGGAGCAGGCTCGCCGCCTGCTGCGCCTCGCCCGCCGCCAGGTGGGCCTTGGCCTTGTCGAGACTGCTGCGGGTCGCCTCCGCCTGGCGCTGGCGCTCCTCCGCGGCCACCGCCTTCGTCCCCAGGCTCGCCATCAGGTCGGTGAGCTCGCGGCGCGCCGGATCGACGGCAAGACCCGGCGCCAGGGCGTTCATGGCCTCCTTGAGCCGGCCCGCCGACTCCAGGCGCCGCGCCTCGGCGAGGCTCTGGGTGACGATTTCCTCGGGATCGCGGCGGGGCGGGGCGGCCGGCCGGCTCTGGGCGAGGACGGCCTCCTGCCGGGCCTGCGCGAGCTCCCGCTTCGCCGCCGGCGCGCCGGCGACGACCCCCAGGCGCTCCTCGGTGTCGAAGGCCGCGAGGGCCGCGGCCTCCTCCCCCAGGTGGTGGTAGGCGATCCCCAGCTTGAGGTAGGGGAAGTAGTCGACGACCCGCATCCCGTACGAGCGCACCCGGACTCCGGAATCGCCCTTCCGCTCGATCGCCTGGCGCAGCTCGGCGACCGCCGTCCGCCAGTCCTCCTTGGCCAGGGCGCGCTCGGCATTGTCGTAGTGCACGTACCAAAGATCGGCATACGCTCCGCCGGCCGCGACGGCGAGCCCGAGGACCCAGGCGAGGATGGCAGGCTTCAGCGTCGCGGCTCTCAAGAAGATCCTCCGGCGAACGAGTGTGCGTCGCGGGGCCGCGCGCGGCTTGACGGGGGGATGACGACAGCCCGAGGGATCTCCGAGGTTTTCCCTCGGGCGGGTCGGTCGGCGGCTCCCCTGGACTTTGGACGGCTGCCCCCATCCTTGTCGATCCCCGGCAATCCCAAAAGGAAAAGCCGGGCAGGTCAACCTACCCGGCTTCCGGTTGTTCCACAAGCCTCGCTTACCGGCCCGGCGGGCGCCGGTAGTCGCGGTCTCCGCCGCGGCCACGATCGCCGCCGCGATCCCCGTCCCGGCCGCCGTAGAGCAGGCCGTAGCGGTCGAGCTCCTGGACGCGCTGGAACTCCTGCGAGCCGACGACCACCCGCACCACTTCGGTCAGGCCGCGGTCGCGCAGCAGCCGGACGTTCTCGCGGAAGCCTTCGTCGGTGTCCGCCAGCTGGCGCTCGCCGCCGGTGCGGCGGAGCAGCTCGCGGTAGAGGCGGCCGACGATCTCGGGGGCGTTGCGGCCGTTGTAGATCCCGCTGGATACCGCCTCGTTCGCCAGGCCGCGGGCGACGCGCTGGATCGCCGGGTAGCCGCCGCGCTCGATGTCGGCGGCGTCGTCCTGGCCGCGCCGGCCGAGGTCGTCCTGGCGCAGGATGGCGCGATAGAGGGTGCGCGTGATCCGCTCGGACGCCTGGTAGCGATCGCCACCCGGGCCGGGGCCAGGGCCGTGATCGCCGGGGCCGGGACCGGTGTCGCCGCCGCTCAGCTGGAAGGTGACGCGGCCGCTCAGGAAGGCGCCCCGCATGGTGTAGGCGTTGTCGGTCACGTCATAGGCGAGCTGCGCGAGACCGTTGCCGCGGTAGCCCCGGCCGCGCACGATCACCCAGTTGGAACCGCTCTGGCCGAGCTCCAGCCCGCCACTGCCGGAGGTGAGATGGAAGCGCGCGCGGATCGGCCGCTCGACGCCGACGTTGTTGACGATGGCAGTGCCCACCAGGGCGACCTGCACGCTCTGGCCGGGGGCCAGCGGTACCGGCTCGCTGTTGGGTTGGACCCCGTAGGTGATCGGCCGGCCCGAGCCCCCCCCGCCGGCATTGCCGACGTTGACCTGCAGGGCGATGACGCTGGTGCGCGACAGCTCCGGCCGTCGCCCCGGTTGGGCCGAGCCCGGTACCGCGGAGAGACCGGTAAGGACGCCGAGAGTGAGCAATAAAGCGTTCCGCTTCATGGAGTTATCTCCTGTCTGGATGAGCTGCCATATCCTACGACCGCTCCAATCGGGTACAATAAGCAAGGAATCTGCCAGGCTGAAGGATAGCTCGTTTCCGGACGGGAAGGTCCAGGCGACCGCGGAGGGCCGTCCCCTAAAGGAGACTTTTGCAGTACAATGAAGGACTTTATGGAAACCCACACGAACCTCACCGAAGACGAAGTCCATCTCTTCTCGGACCGGGTCCGCCGCGATCTCGTGGCGCATCCGCTCGGGCTGCCGCTTGATACCCACCGCCACCGGGTGGCGGAGCTGTTGGGACGGGTGGGGGATGCGACCTTCTACGACTTCCTGGGCGTCGGGCCCGGCGCCTCCGACCAGGAGGTTCACGACGCCTACAACCGGCTCGCCCGGCTCGTCCACCCCTCGCATGCCGCCGTCCTCGGTCTGGTGGGGAAGGAGGGGGTCCTGGAGCTCCTCTTCGAGCGCGCCACCGAGGGCTATCTGACCCTCACCCAGCCCGACCGGCGCAAGCGCTACGACACCGAGCTGGGGTCGAAGCTCTGGCAGTCGGCCCATTCGGGCCAGGCGCGCGGCGACGAGGAGCGCCAGGTGGCCCGCCGCTACTTCGTGCGCGCCAACGTCCTCGCCGCCTCGGAGGAGTACCACCTGGCGATCGAGCTGCTGCGCCAGGCGGCCCGGATCGACCCGCAGTCGGAGTATTTCGCCCTCTTGGGGCAGCTGGAAGCCAAGAACCCCAAGTGGCTGCGCCTGGCCGAGGCCAACCTCTCCCGGGCGATCGAGCTCGGGTCGCACAACGCCGCTCTGCAGATCGCCCTGACCAAGGTGCGCGAGGAGAAGGCGGCCATGGAGGCCGAGGCCGCCGCCGCGGCCGGGCATCCGCTGGGGGAGGATGGCGACAGCACCGCGTCGCGACTGCGGGGTTTCTTCCGGAAAGGATAGAATGGCGGAGCGCGGGAGAGCCCCACGCGGTCGCTCTGCTCCTTTCGAGGGGCGGAGAGGAAAGTCCGAGCTCCCACGGGCAGCATGCTCGCTAACGGCGAGGCGTGGCGACGCGACGGAAAGCGCAACAGAAAGATACCGCCGGTTTCCGCAAGGGGGCCGGTAAGGGTGAAATGGTGCGGTAAGAGCGCACCGCTCCGGCGGCGACGGCGGAGGCACGGCAAACCCCATGCGGAGCAAGACCAAATAGGGGAACGGACCTGCGGGCCGCCCGTCCCGCTCCACCGCCCGATGAGGGTGGGTGGACCGTTTCCGGGTAGGTTGCTAGCGGCCGGCGGCAACGCCGGTCCCAGAGGAATGACCGCTACCCGGCCGAAAGGCCGGGGAAACAGAACTCGGCTTACGGGGCTCTCCCGCGTTTTGAACCCTCTCTCCGTTTTGAACCCTCTCTCATGACTCAGCCCGTCCGTCTGCCGCCGCCGGCCGGTCCCGGCGACCGGGTGGGGGTGGCCGCGCTCTCCGGGCCGGTCGATCCAGAGCGCCTGGAGAGCGGCATGGCCGCCCTTTCGGGGCTCGGCTTCGTGCCGGTGCCGGCGGACAACCTGGCCTCCCGGCACGGCCTCTTCGCCGGCTCCGACGCGGAGCGCCTGGCCGCCTTCCATCGCCTCGCCGCCGACCCATCGCTCGCCGCCATCCTCTTCTCCCGCGGCGGCTACGGGGTGCCCCGCATCCTCCCCGGCATCGATTGGGATCTCCTCGCCCGCCGGCCGCGCGCCTACCTCGGCTACTCGGACCTGACCCCCTTCCTCCTCGGAGTGGTGTCCCGGCTGGGGCTCGCCGCCTTCCACGGCCCGCTGGTCGCCGCCGAGCTCGCCCGCGGGCTCTCCGCGGACGAGGAGGCGTCGTTCCTCGGCGCCCTCGCCGGCCGCTACCCGGCGGTCGTGCCGCTCGGCGCGCCCCTGCGTTCCGGGCCGGAGGAGGTCTCCGGCCCGCTCCTCGGCGGCTGTCTGTCGCTTTTGACCGCCACCCTGGGGACGCCGTTCGCCGCCGATCTCTCGGGCTCCCTCCTTTTCTGGGAGGACGTGGCCGAGCCGGCCTACCGGATCGACCGGATGTTGACCCACCTCCGGCTGTCGGGTAGCCTTGATACGATCAGGGGCATGATCGTGGGCCACATTACCGCCGCGGGGGCGGCCGGCCCGGCGGGCGCGGGAGACGTCGAAGCCGCCCGGGTGGACTGGCCGCAGGGGGTCGGCGAGGCCCTGGCGGGCTTCTCCTGGCCGCTCGCCTGGGGTCTCCCGAGCGGCCACGCGGCCCCCAACCGGACGCTGCCCCTGGGCCTCACGGCCCGGCTCCCGGCGGACGCGGCTCAGCTCGTGCTCGGCGAAGGGTAGAAAACCATGGCCAAGACCGTGTTCAAGACCACCGGCAGCCGGAAGACCGCGGACCTCGCGATCGAGGTCGCCCCGGGGGAGTACGTCTTCCACGAGGGCGATCTCGGCACCGAGATGTTCATCATCCACGAGGGACAGGTGGAGATCCTGAACCGGGTGGCCGAGGAGGAGAAGCTCCTGGCGGTGCTCGACAAGGGCGACTTCTTCGGCGAGATGGCCCTCCTGGAGGACCGGCCGCGCGCCGCCTCCGCCCGCGCTCTGACCTCCGCGCGTCTGCTCCAGATCAACGGCGCGACATTCGACCAGATGTTGCGCGACAACCCGGAGATCGCGGTCCGCATGATGCGCAAGCTGTCGCGCCGCCTGCGCGAGACCGACGACCTGCTGAAGGCCGCCCTGGGCACCAGCGGTCCCGCCTCGGCGAGCCCCGAGATGCCGACCCCGGACCTGACCGAGATGCACGTCTCCGGTCCCGAGCGGCTGATCCACGCCCCCTCGGGGATGGAGTTCTCCCTCTCGCGCGGCTCGGAGACGACGATCGGGCGCAAGGACCCGGTCACCGGCATCTACCCGGACGTCGACCTCACCCCGGCCGACGGCCAGCGCTCGGTCTCCCGCCGCCACGCCAAAATCTACCGCCGCGGCACCAAGTTCTTCCTCGCCGAGGAGATCGGCACGATGAACGCCACCTTCCTCAACGGCGCGCGCCTGGAGACCGGGGTCCCCGCCGAGATGAAACCCGGCGACGAGGTGCGTTGCGGGGTGGTCGCCCTGCGCTTCGAAGTGCCGTAGGGGCTCGTCACTGCCGGCACGACACCAGACGGGAGAGGGTGAAGGGGATTGTCGAGTTGGTGTCGCAGACGCCGGCCGGTTTGGCGTCGAGCTGGTGGATCGTTTCGCGCGACAGCTGAAGCGACGGGAGCTGGATCTTCTTTTTCACGGTATCCTCATTTTTCCAAAAGTTTCGGTGAATGGCCGCCGACCGGACGAGGTCAGCAGCGGGTCGATACCTGGAAGATCGGAATCGGCCGAGGAAAGGCGACAGCGGGCCGGAGTCGCCGGACACGGGCCTTCGTAGAGACGCCCCCAGCCGCCGTCCGGGACCTCCCCGGAACCACCGCCGTCGGGGCGTCTCCGCAGGCCGCAGACGCCTGAGATCTCGGCCGCGTTGGAGACGCCCCGACGGCGGAGTAACGGCAAGGATTTCGATAGCGCCTGGGGCGTCTCTACGGGAATCTCCGCGTGCGGCCCGATCTTTTCACCGGCGCTCAGCGCTCCGCGTCGGCCTCGATCCGCCGCCGCAGGGCGTCCCGCACGGATTGGAAGCCGTCGTCGAGGTGGGCTTCCAGCTTGCGGGGCATGAGCTGATCAGGCGGACCTCCTTCCAGGACTTGGAGCTCGGGCGGAGATTGGGCTTGCGGATCAGCGCTTCGGCCTTCTCCGCTCGGTCCGACCAGAATTCGAGGTAGGGCGCCAGAGGAGACAGTCGGGCTCGCGCCGAGTCGGTGCATGGCCAAATTTGTATATCGCCACTTTACTTCTGAGAGACGTTAAAGGTGGTCTGGTGCCCGCTACTGCGGTACAATTAGTGAACGAAATCGTGGGTTCAGTGTGCGCCGGGATACGTGTGAGATATTGCCTGGTTAACTAACTCGCAAGATAGGAAACTTTATGAGAACGTCGATATGGGTAGCGGTCATTGGATTAGTAGGCGTAGTAGCTGCCGCCATCATCCAGTCCCAGTCACATCCAGACCGGCCGGAGCCTCTTCAGTGTCCGTCGCTTAACGGTCGATGGCATAGTGATGGAAACGGCATCACTCTGGATATGGTGCAGAATTGTAGCATCTCGTCGGTGTTCACTGGTTCAACCCTTGTGCGCCATGTGCTAAATGGCAGTTGGAGGCAAGGTCAATATCATTTCAAAATCGATCGAACGGAAGACGCATGCACTACTACTATGTACGGAACCATCACGAACATCTCGGCGAATGAGATGACCTCAATTATTTCTGGCACTGATGGCAAATGCAGGCTAAGCGCCAACTTTAAAGAACAGTTGCTTTGGACAAAATTGTAACCGGTGCGTCGACCAATAGCTCATTACTTAGTTCTCGAGAGCCAGGACACCCGTTGAACTCCATGACGCCTGTCATCGAGCACGACTTCTGCCGCCATCGCAGTAGCACTTACGTCCACTGGCGAGCGCTGAGGACGACGGCTACCCGCCGCGGTAGAGAGTGTTCTGAGCAGGGGACGCGGCGGGCGCGCTTTTGGCTAGCAGAAACGGCGCGGTAGATTTCACCCCGTTTCCGCCTGGTCGTGACCTTGTTACTGGGAAGGCGCGGCAACCCGCCCAGGCTGGCCGGCAGCTCAGGCAGCTCTAGGTCCGCGAGCTGCAGGCGCTCTTCCCCGGTCCTCCGAGCCTCCTCGATCCGCCGCTCCGCCTCCGCCAGCCGCTCCTCCGGCGGAGCCCCTCTCTTAATTCGCATTGTTCCGATGATATCGCAACCACCCGCCCCCCCACCCCTTGCCTTCCCGCCCCATTCCTGCTACGTTCCCTCCATCGGGAGGACCGTCCTCCCGCCCAAAACAAGCGGGACCGGCCCGAGGTGCGAACTCGAACCGGCCCCTGACTCCGCAAGAGGTGTTAGCTCATGCGAAGCTCCCGTGATGGTAACAGCACACCCGTCTCTCCCCTCGACAACGCCTTCTCCCCCTCGTACCTGGCCCTCCTCCGCGACCGCGACGACGCCGTGACCGCGGCTGAGGCGGAGCTCGCCGGCCCCTGGAAGATCGAGCCCGTTCCGGGGCGGCCGGGCGCGTTCGCCATCCTCCCGCTGTGGGAGGATCTCGCCATCGGCGATCCGCCGGTCGCCGTCCTCTGGCACCTCGAAACGGCGCGGCTCCTCGCCGTGCTCCTGCCGGCCATCGATCGCGAGCCGCTCTTCCATCTGGAAGAGCAGGCGGGCGCCGAGGGCTACCCGCTGGTCGCGGTCTATGGCGAGCAGGGTCCGCAGGTGGCGGGTTGGCTCGACCGGTACGAGCCGCGGTGGGCCGAGGGGCTCCACCTGCTGGAGGCGGTCGTACGGTCTCCCTGGGCGCTCGCCACCCTGCTCGAAGCCGCCGGGCCGGGGGCCGAGGAGCAGGTGAGGAGAATCCGCGCCCGGCGGCCGGGGGCGTAGGGAACCCTCCCTGGGAGCGCCGGCGTCCTCGCCGGCTCTTGCCGGTCTTCGCGATCCGGCCGGCGAGACGCCAGCGTTCCCAGGAAATCCCCCCGGGCGCTCGGGAAAACGGAGGGGGTAGAGACGGCCCAGGTCCTGAACGATATCGTTGCGCCGTCCACGGGGACCGCGGGCCGTCTCCGCCGGAGCCACGGATGACCCGTCTGCCGGGAAGCCCTTGAAGAGGAGGGACGGCGCGCGTAGGGGGCGGCCTCCCGATCCGGAGACGCCCCGCGGTCCCCGTGGCCTCCGAAGGGTGTCGTTCAGGACCTGGGGCGTCTCTACTCCCTCCGCGAACCCCGGCGCGGGAGGCGCCGGAACGACGTCCGGCGCGTCCGGAACGGTTTCGGACGCTCCCGAAAGACTTCCGGAGCGTCGGAAACCTCTCCGGTGCGTTCCCAACGACTTCCGGCGCGTCCGGAAACACTTTGGGAGCATCCGGAACGGTTTCCGGAGCATCCGGAACCGTTTTCGGAGCGCCCGAAACGATTTCCGGAGCATCCGGAACGATTTCCGGAGCATCTGGAACGACTTCCGGAGCGTCCGAAACAGTTTTCGGAGCATCCGGAACGACTTTGGGAGCATCCGGAACGGTTTTCCCCGGACCCGGAACCATTTCCGAAGCCTCCGGAGTCACTTTGGACGCTCCCGAAACCGTTCCGGAGCGTCCGGAACGACTTCGGAAGCTCCCAAAATGGTTTCCGCGCGCCAAAAACAGTTTCCGCGCGCCCAAAATGGTTTCGCGGCGCCGGAACCCGGCGCGGCCACCTCGAACGGCGCCATCTTACCCCGGGCCACAGACCGCGGTAAGGTACCGCCCATGCCCGGGAGCCTCGCGCCGCACACCCCCCTCCGCTTCGTCCCGGGCATTGGCCCGGCCCGCGCCCGGGCCCTCGCGGACGCCGGCTATGAGACCGTCCTCGATCTCCTGCACCACCTGCCCGGCCGCTACGAGGACCGGCGCGAGGTGAGCACGGTGGCCCAGGCGGTGGCGGGAGGGGAGGGGAGCTGTACGGTGGCTGGGCGGCTCGCCGACCTCCGCCTCCTCCGCGCCCGGCGGCTGCGGGTGGTGCGCGGTCGGGTGACCGATGCCAGCGGCTCGCTCGCGGTCGTCTGGTTCAATCGCCCCTATCTCGCCAGCCAGACCGATCCGGCGGCAGAGTACCTGCTGCACGGACCGCTGCGCGCGGGGAAAGCGGGGCCGGAGCTGGTCAACCCCTCCTGCGAGCGGCGGGGGGGAGAGACGGTCCATGGAGGCCGCCTGACCCCGGTCTACCCGGCGATCCGCGGTCTGGGCGCCCCGCTCCTGCGCCGCCTCTTCGCCGCCCTGCTGGCCGGCATCGATCTCCAGGAGCTCCCCGAGCCGCTGCCGCCGGATCTCCTCGCCCGCCACGGGCTCCCCTCCCTGGGCGAGGCCCTGGCCGCTCTCCATTCGCCTGGCACCTCGGCAGGCACCTCGGAAAGATCTGCCGATCCGGATCTCCTCAACCGCCGCCGGAGCCCCGGCCACCTCCGCCTCATCTACGGCGAATTCCTGGAGCTGCAGCTCGCCCTCGCCCTGCTGCGCCAGCGCGCCGGGCGGCAGCCGCGCCGGCATGCCTACCGGTTCGACGAGCGGGTCCGCCAGATGGCGCGGGAGGTCCTCCCCTTCCGGCTGACCGGGGCACAGAAGCGGGCGCTCAAGGAGATCGCGGACGACCTCAAAAGCCCCTGGCCGATGCTCCGCCTGCTCCAGGGGGACGTGGGGAGTGGCAAGACGATCGTCGCCGCCCTGGCGTTGACGATCGCCCTGGAGAACGGCTACCAGGGGGCGTTCATGGCCCCGACCGAGCTGCTGGCCGAGCAGCACCATGCGAGCCTCGTCCGCCTGCTGGGGTCCCGCTACCGGGTCGGCCTTCTCGTCGGCGGGGCGAGGGATCTGGCCCGGAGCCGCCAGGCGCTCGCCGCGGGGGAGATCCAGCTCGCGGTGGGGACCCACGCCCTCATCCAGGAGGGGACGGCCTTCCGGCGGCTGGGGCTCGCCGTGGTCGACGAGCAGCACCGCTTCGGGGTCGAGCAGCGCCAGTTCCTCGCCGGCAAGGGCGACCGCCCCGATCTCCTGGTGATGACCGCGACCCCCATCCCGCGCTCGCTCGCCCTCACCGCCTACGGCGACCTGCCGGTCTCGGTCCTCGACGAGCTGCCCCCCGGCCGCAGCCCCATCGCGACCGAGGTCCAGCCGGCCGGCCGGCGCAAGGACGTCTACCGCCGGCTGCGCGAGGCCCTCGCCGAGGGCGACCGGGCTTATGTCGTCTTTCCGCTCATTGAAGGGAGCGATGAAATTGAGGCGGCGGCGGTCGCCCAGGCGGGGGAGGGGGTGCGCGCGTACCTGGCGGAGTTCAAGAGCGCCGTCCTCCACGGCCGGCTGCCGGCCGAGGAGCGCCTGCGGGTGATGCGGGCCTTCGCTGCAGGCGAGATCCGGGTGCTCCTCGCCACCACGGTCATCGAGGTGGGGATCGACGTGCCGGAGGCGACCTGGATGGTGATCGAGAGCGCCGAGCGCTTTGGCCTCGCCCAGCTCCACCAGCTGCGCGGCCGGGTGGGGCGCGGGGAGCGCCCCTCGCGCTGCATCGCCCTCACCTCCCGGCAGGCGCGGCTCACCGAGGAGGGGCGGCGCCGGCTGGAGGTCTTCGCAGCCACCACCGACGGCTTTGCCATCGCCGAGGCCGACCTCGCGATTCGCGGCCCCGGCGACCTCCTGGGCACCCGCCAGGCCGGCCTCCCCACCTTCCGGGTCGCCGACGTGCGGCAGGACCTCGAATGGCTGGAGAAGGCGCGGGACGACGCCCGGGAGCTCCTGGCGAGGATGGAAGCGGACGCCGACGCCCCCGCCTTCGCCGAGCTGCGCCGGCGGGTCGAGCCCTGGGCCGAGGGCCGCTCCCGGCGGCTCGGGGGAGGGTAGGCGCCTTCTTTGGGGAAAACGTATGGGGGGAGTGGCGGGTTCGAGGACCTCAGTTCGGCTCGTCGAGGATCGCGGCGACCGAAGACCCGACGGCGGCCTTCTCCAGCCACCGTTCCAGCAGCTCTGGATCCTTCTGAGCCAGGATGCGCTCGCGGACAGTGTCAGGCACCGCAATGCCGCGAACCCGAAGCACGGTTAGCAGGTTGCGCGCCGCCTCCTCGGTACGCCCCTCGGTGCGCCCCTCGGTGCGCCCCTCCGTCCGTCCCTCCGTCCGTCCCTCGGTACGTCCCTGTGCGACGTACTTTTTCGCGAAATCGCTCTGGTATTCGTAACCCTTCATCATGGCCTCCAGCGCCCGGCGAGCCGCCACATTGAGGGAATTGTACACGAGGTCGTAGTAGAACCTGGCCCTGTCGTCGTCGAGTCCGCGGATCGCCGGCAGCACAGCGGCGGCGATCGTCGCTCCCTCTGCGGTCTCGCCGTGCGCCAGCGCGGAGAGCACCCCGAGCTCGGGCCGGCGGGCCGCTTCCCCAGGGTCCGTCACGACCGGAACGTCGGTGCGGCCCAGCACGGGGGGGCAGAGGACAAAGCCGGGGACGCCGATCTCGATCGGTTCCGCGCACCACCCGGCGAGACTCGGATCGGGCGCGACGACGAGGAGATCGGCAGGGCAGCCGTGGATGGCGCGCGAGACGGTCACATAGGCGGGCCAACTGAGGCGCTTTCTGGGGTCGACGGCCAATTGGACCTCGACGATGATCACCCGAACGGGGACGCCGCGGTCGAGAAGGACGACGACGACGTCGGCGCGGTATTCGGCAGGCTGGATCTCGGTCAAGTCGATCGAGGCAAGGCGAGCTTCAGTGTAGGGTGGAAGCGAAATGCCCAGCGCCTCGACCAGGAGCTCGGCGGCAAGCGCGGGGCGATTCTTGAAGAGATCCACGAAGACTTCATGGGTCATTGAGGGCATGGCGGCGATGTTCCTCCTTCGGGCCCTTCTTGCAGTCGGGCTCTCAGAATCCGTGACAAGCTCACCTCTGAGGTTTGAAGCTAAGCGTAGACGTAGAGATGGAACGTGAGTCTATCAGGCGCGGGTCCACACGCTCGCCGCGGTTTGGGGGAGGATAGGGGGATGCGCGTCCTCCTCGTCGCCAACACCCTCCCCCCGGCCGACGTTTCCGGCGTCGGCGAACAGGTGTTACAGTTGGCGGCCGGTCTTCAGGCGGCCGGTCACGAGGTGGAGGTCCTGGGGCGCGGCCCGGGCGGAGCGCGGGGTCCGAAGCTGCTCTTCCCGCTCGCCGTGGTCCCCGCAGCCTTCCGGGCTCTCCGCCGGTTCCGGCCCACGGTCGTCCAGGTGCACGAGTCGGACGGCGCCCTGGTGGCGCTCCTCGCGCGAGCCCTGCGGCCGGTGCTCGACGCCCCCTCCGTCATCTCCGCCCTGCTCCAGGTGAGCTATGTCGAGGAACGGCGGGCCGTGCGTCCCCTGGTCGCCCCCTCCGGGGAGGTGCTGGGGTGGCCGGGAGCGGTCGAGCGGCGGTTCCGGCGCTTCAAGGCGCCGCTGCACGCGGCCCTGGGCGGGCTGACCGCGTCGCTCGCCGACCTGGTTCTGGCGCCCAGTGCCGCGACGGCGGAGGAGATCCGGCGCGACTACGGAGTCGAGAGGATTGGGGTCCTGCCCAATGTGACGGGCGGGATCGCGGTGCCGGGGGCGGTGGCGGAGACCGCGGAGGCAGGGCTGGCGGCGGGGGAGCGCGGCGCGTTCCTCTTCGTCGGCCGGTTGCGCATCCGCAAGGGGGTCGAGGTGCTGCTCGCCTCGATGGCGGCGATGCGCCAGCGGTGCCCGGAAGCCCGCCTTCTCGTGGCGGGCGACGGCGAGCACCGGGCGGCGCTGGAAGAGCGGGCGGCGGAGCGGAAGCTGGGGCCGGAGGTCGTCACCTTCCTCGGCCGGGCCGACGCGGCGCGGGTGCGGGAGCTTCTCGCCGGCGCCCTGGCTCTCGTCGTTCCCTCCACCTACGAGGGGATGCCGCTGGTGGTCCTGGAGGCCATGGCGGCCGGGTTGCCGGTCGTCGCCAGCCGGGTTTCGGGCATCCCCGAGGTGGTGGTGGACGGGGAGACCGGCTGGCTGGTGCCGCCCGAGGATCCGGCGGCGCTCGCCGCGGCGCTGGAGGAAGTGCTCGCCGATCCTGCCGAGGCGGCGCGCCGCGGCGAAGCCGGGAGGCGGCGGGTCGCCGAGCGTTTCACTCCGGCGGCGGCCGCGGCGATCTGGGAACGGGAGGTCCGGGAGGCCATGGGGCGCTCCCGGGAGGTCTGAACTTGAACTGGAGAGTCCGCTCATGATGGGTCGCGCGCTGCTGATCATCGGTTTCATGGCCACCCTGGGCCTCATCACCACCGCTACGCTCGGCTACCTGCTGGACGGGCCGGCCGACGAGCGGCTGCGCTTCCACGTCCTCCTGGCCCTGGCCACCAGCCTCCTCCTCCTCTTCGCCCACTGCTGGATCATGTTCTACCTGATCGGTACCGGCCGGGCGATCAAGGACGCGGTCAAGGAGTACCACCTGGACCCGGCGGTGATCGAGGACACCAAGCGGTTCAAGAACCAGTCCTACCCCATGCTGATGCTCGCCCTGGGGCTCGCCATGGCCACCTTCATCCTCGGTGGCGCGGCGGCGACCGGCAGCCTCAACTGGTTGCACCATGCCCTCTTCTACGCCACCCTGGCCGCCCAGGTCCGCGCCCTTCAGCTGGAGTGGCGGGTGCTCTCCGAGAACCAGCGGCTGATGACCGAGATCAACCGCCGGCTGGCCGCAGCCTGAAACACACGATGCCGCCTCCGACCACCGCCGCCATCCTGATCAACTGGAACGGCGCCGCCGACACCTTGGACACCCTCGCCTCGCTCGACCGGGCGGAGGGGCGGGAGGCGCTGCGTGTGGTGGTGGTCGACAACGGCTCGACCGACGGCTCGGCCGAGCGCCTGCGCCGCGAGCGCCCGGACGTCGAGATCATCGAGAGCGGCGCCAACCTGGGCTTCGCCGGCGGCAACGACGTGGGCATCCGCCGGGTGCTGGCGGACCCCACGATCGAGCGCGTGCTGCTCCTGAACACCGACGTGGCGGTCGATCCCGGCTTCCTGCCTCCCCTGCTCCGCGCTCTCGACGACCCGCGGGTGGCGGCCGCCGGCCCCAAGATCTTCTACTTCAATCCTCCCGACCGCCTCTGGGCGGCGGGCGGGCGCCTGCGCATCCGCGAGACGGTGACCGTCGAGCTCGGCCGCGGCGAGCTCGACGGCCCGGCCTGGAGCCAGCCGGCGGACGTGACCTATTTGACCACCTGCTGCCTCCTGGTGTCGCGGCAGGCGCTCGCCCGGGTGGGGCTCTTCGACTCCGCCTATTTCATCAACGTCGACGACGCCGACTGGTGCCGGCGGGCGCTCGACGCCGGGCTCGCCCTGCGCTACGTGCCGGAGAGCCGGATCTGGCACAAGGTGGCGGCCTCGACCGCCGGCTCCTACACCCCCACCAAGACCTTCCACACCGGGCGGAGCAATGCCCTCTACGTGCGCCGCCACGGGGGGCCGCTGGGGCTCGCCTCCTTCCTCGCCGCCAACCTCGTCACCCTGCCCGCCGCCTTCCTCCGCGAGCTGTCGCGCGGCAACGGCAGGGCCGCCCTCGCCAAGGCGCGCGGGGTGCTCCGCGGCTTGACCGACCCGCTGCCCGAGCCGCCGCGGCTCTAAAGGCCCTCGATGGATTCGAACATTCTCTTCATCCGCGGGGTCCAGTACCTGCTCCTCCTCCTCGGCATCTCGCTCCACGAGGCGGCCCACGCCTGGACGGCGGCGCGGCGCGGCGACGTCACCGCCGCCCTCCTCGGCCGGGCGTCGCTCAATCCGCTGCGCCACCTGGACCCCGTGGGCTCGGTGCTGCTGCCCTTCCTGCTCCTCGCCTTCGGGCCGCTCTTTGCCTGGCCGGTTTTCGGCTGGCCGGTCTTCGGCTGGGGGCGGCCCACTCCGGTGGTGGTCAAGAACCTGAAGAACCCCTGGCGGGACGACATCCTGGTCACCGCCTCGGGAGCGGCGGCCAACCTGCTGCTCGCCTGCCTCGCCACGGTTGGCCTGTCGATCGCCGTCCACGTGCTCGGACCGCAGGCGCGCCAGGCCGCCTACCTGACCCTCCTCCAGCAGCTCGGCCCGGCGAGCCGCCTGGCCGGCTTTCCGGTCGTCTTCACCCTCGTCCAGGCGGCCTACGTCAACGCCTTCCTGGCCCTCTTCCACCTGCTCCCCTTCCCACCGCTGGACGGCGGCCAGATCGCCCTCTCCCTCCTGCCCACCGACTGGGCGGAGCGCTACTCGAGGCTCCGGCCGTACGGCTTTTCGCTGGGGATCTTCCTCGGGGTCTGCGGCATCCTCTCCGTGCTGCTGTTACCCTTTGCCATCGTCCTGAACCTCGTGGCCCAGTTATAGAATCGGGGAGTGAACGTGACGGAATCCAAAATCGTCCTCTCGGGGATGCGCTCGACCGGCAAGCTCCACCTCGGCAACTACTTCGGGGCGCTCAAGAACTGGGTGGAGCTCCAGGACCGCTACCGCTGCTACTACTTCGCCGCCGACTGGCACGCCCTGACCAGCGACTACGCCGACCCCAGCGCGGTCGCCGACAACACCCTGGAGATGGTCGCTGACTGGATCGCCGCCGGGCTCGACCCGGAGCGGTCGGTCCTCTTCATCCAGTCGATGGTCCCCGAGCACGCCGAGCTCCACCTCCTGATGTCGATGATCACGCCCCTGGGCTGGCTCGAACGGGTGCCGACCTACAAGGAGCAGATCAAGGAGCTCGACAACAAGGACCTCTCGACCTACGGCTTCCTCGGCTACCCGATCCTCCAGACGGTCGACATCGTGGTCTACCGCGCCCACTACGTGCCGGTGGGGGAGGACCAGGCGAGCCACCTGGAGATCAGCCGCGAGATCACCCGGCGCTTCAACCACCTCTATGGCAAGGGCGGAGAGGTCTTCCCCGAGCCGCAGGGGCTCTTCACCCCGACCGCCAAGGTGCCGGGGATCGACGGGAGGAAGATGTCGAAGAGCTACGGCAACGCCATCAACCTCTCCGACCCGCCGGAGGTCATCCGCAAGAAGTGCATGGAGATGTTCACCGATCCCCAGCGCCTGCGCCGGAAGGACCCGGGGCGGCCCGAGGTCTGCAACCTCTACGAGTTCCACAAGCTGATCTCGTCTGGGGAGGTGCAGGAGCGGGTGGCCCGCGAGTGCCGGGCGGCGGAGATCGGCTGCGTCGACGACAAGCGGCTCCTCGCCGACCTCATGATCGAGTACCTGGAGCCGATACGGCGGCGGCGCGAGGAGCTGATCCGCGACAAGGACACGCTCTACGACATCCTCCTCGAAGGCTCGAAGAAGGCGCGCGAGCGGGCGGGGGAGACGATGGAGCTCGTGCGGCAGGCGATCGGTCTCGACTATCGGCTGCTGCTGGAAAACGCCGTGAAGGTCACCGCCCCATGAGCCGGCCGGGCATCCCGAAGCACGAGGGGGCGGTCCTCCCCGAGTCCTGGCGGGTCCACCTGCCGGTCTTCGACGGACCGCTCGACCTCCTCCTCCACCTGATCAAGATCAACCGGGTGGAGATCACCGACATCCCGGTGGCGGTGATCTGCGACCAGTTCCACGAGTACCTCCGGCTGATGGAGGAGCTCAACCTGGACATCGCCGGCGAGTACATCTACGAGGCGGCGGTCCTGATCCACCTGAAGTCGAAGCTCCTCCTGCCGCGGCCGGCGACCTCCGCTTCGGCTGAGCCCGAGGAGGACCCGCGCCAGGACCTGGTCATGCGCCTCCTGGAGTACCGGCGGATGAAGGAGGTCGCCCAGTCGTTCGCCGAGGTCGACCGCGTGCGCTTAGGCATCTTCACCCGCAAGGCGCCGCCCCCCAACTTCGAGGAGCCCGAGACGCCCGAGGGGGAGGAGCCGGCGACCATCGACTTGGGCGAGGTGTCGCTCTTCGACCTCCTGGGGGCCTTGAAGACCGTCCTCGTCCGCTACGACAAGGAGCACCCGCCGCCGCTCCAGGTGAGCGGCGAGACCTGGTCGGTGCGCGGCCAGATCGACCGCCTGCTCGCGGTGCTCGACGCCGGGCGACCGTACGACTTCATCCACGACCTGAAGCACCGCTCCTGCCGCTCCGAGGCGATCGCCGCCTTCCTCGCGATCCTCGAGCTGGCGCGGATGAACCTGGTGCGCATCCACCAGACCCAGTCGGGCGAGATCCTCCTCTACCGCACCACCCGCGCGGTGGCGGCGGAGGACTTGCAGGAGATCGGCGGATGACCGAGCGCAGCGAGATGGAGGCGGCGCTCGAGGCGATCCTCTTCGTCTCCTCGGAGCCGGTGCCGCGCAGCCGGCTGCTCGACCTCTTCCCCGAGGAGGAGCGGGAGGAGGCGACGGCCGCCCTGGAGGCGGTCCTCGCCCGCTACTCGCCGGACGGTATCGTCGGCATGGCCGCCAGTCCTGACCCCCCAGCCGATACCGCCGATGCCGTCGACACGGACGCCGCCGATGCCGCCGATGCCGCCGATGCCACCGAGACCGCCCCTCTCCCCGGTACCGCCGATATGGCCGCCTTCCCCGGTATCCCCAACCCCGGCGCCGTCGTGGGGCGGGGGATCATGGCCGAGGAGGTGGCGGGCGGGGTGCGCCTGGTGACCCGTCCGGAGATGGTCTCCTACCTGCGCCGCTTCTTCGACGTGGCGGGCGGGAGCAAGCTCTCGATGGCGGCTCTCGAAACCCTGGCGATCGTCGCCTACCGGCAGCCGATCACCGGCCCGGAGATCCAGGAGCTGCGGAGCGTCAGCCCGGTGGGGGTGGTCAAGACCCTGCTGGAGCGGCGCCTGGTGCGGATCGTGGGGCGCAAGGAGGTGGTGGGCAAACCCTTCCTCTACGGCACCACCCGGGAGTTCCTCGTCCACTTCGGGTTGAACAGCCTGAAGGACCTGCCGCCGCTCGAAGAGTTCGAGGAAACCTTCGGCAATTTGATCGAGGGGGGTGCCGAGGGCGGCGGCGGCGATCCGGGGATCGGGAGGGAGGAGCGGGCGGACCGCGAGGAGGAGATCCTGCGCGAGGCCGCGGCGCTCGAAGAGGCGGCGGCCAACGCGCCGGAACCGCCAGAACCGCCCGAGCCCGAATCTCCGGCGGAAGCCGAAGCCGACCTGGCAGCCGATCCGGCGCTGGCCGACGAAGTGGAGGTCTAGAGCGCCATGAGCGAAGAGCGGTTGCAGAAGATCCTGGCGCGGGCGGGGGTGGCCTCGCGGCGCAAGGTCGAGGAGCTGATCCGCGAGGCGCGGGTGACGATCAACGGTCGGATGGCGGAGATCGGCGACAAGGCCGACCTGGAGCGCGACGCGGTCAAGCTCGACGGCAAGCGCATCCAGCCCAAGGCCGGTGGGCACCACTACCTGCTGCTCAACAAGCCGCGCGGGGTGATGTCGACCTTGAAAGACCCCGAGGGGCGGCCGACGGTCCTCGACCTGGTGCCGCCGGGCCTGCAGAAGGCCCTGGTGCCGGTCGGCCGGCTCGACTTCCTGACCGAGGGGCTCCTCCTGCTGACCGACGACGGCGACTTCGCGCAGCACGTCGCCCACCCCCGCTACGGCTGCGTCAAGACCTACGAGGCCAAGGTCCGCGGGGTGCCGGAGGGGGACGCCATCGCCCGCCTGGAGGCCGGCATCGTGCTCGACGGCAAGCGCACCTCCCCCTGCCGCATCACCGCGCGGCCTCTGCCGCGGCGTTCGGCCGAGAGCTCGACCTCCTCCTGGTGGTACGTCGAGCTCGGGGAGGGGCGGACCCGGCAGATCCGCGACATGTTCGAGCGCATCGGCCACCCGGTGCAGAAGCTCCGCCGGATCGCCATCGGCGCGGTCGAGGACACCCACCTGCCGGTGGGGTCGCTGCGCGAGCTGACCGAGAAGGAGGTGGAGCAGCTGCGCCGTTCCACCCGCAGCGATCACCCGGCGCCCCTCGCGAAACGCCCCGGGAAAGGATTGGCGGCGAAACGCCTGGCACCTGGAAAAGCATCTGGGAAAGCACCCACCGCGAAACGCCTGGCACCTGGCAAAGCCGCGGGGAAACCCGCGTCGAAACGCCTGGCACCCGGTGCGACGGGGAAGGCCTCTGCGAAACGCCTGGCACCTGGAACGCCGAGGAAGGCCGCCGGGAAGGCGCCCGCCGGGAAGGGTCGTCCGGCGGCGGCCGGGTCCCGTTCCTCCCGCCCGTCTTCTGCCCGCTCCCCTCGCGGTCCCCGCGGCTCGCACAGCTCCCGCGGCTCCCACGGTTCCCGATAATGCCGGCCCAGCGGATCGTCGTCGCGATCGACGGGCCGTCCGGGGTCGGCAAGAGCACGGTGGCGCGGCTCCTCGCGCGCCGACTCTCCCTCCCCTTCCTCGACACCGGGGCCATGTACCGGGCGATCGCCCTGAAAGTCCTCGATTCCGGGGTGGCCCCGGCCGACCGCGCGGCGGTCGAGCGGCTGTCGGCGGCCTCGTCGGTGGGGCTGTCGCGGCGGCCGGACGGCAGCTTCGAGGTGCTCCTCGACGGCGAGGGGGTCGAGAACCGCATCCGCACCCCGGCGGTGGGGGCGGCCTCCTCGGTGGTCTCGGCCCATCCCGGGGTCCGGAGGCGCCTGGTCTCCCTGCAGCGCGACGCCGCGCGGCACTTCGGCGGCGTCCTGGAGGGGCGCGACATCGGCACCCGCGTCTTCCCCGAGACCCCGTTCAAGTTCTTCCTGGACGCCCGCTCCGAGGTGCGCTACCAGCGCCGCCACGCCGAGCTCCAGGCCGCCGGCCGC
>DASQPA010000018.1:0-7632 GCA_035644215.1 Thermoanaerobaculia bacterium | reverse complement strand
GAAGGCCGCCGCCACCAGCCCCAGCTTGAGGAGCAGCCGCAGCGGGTGCCTCGGGTGCCTCGGGAGAGAGGGTACCGGCGCGGGCGGTAGGGACGGTTCAGGGAGGGGATCGAGCATGGAGGGTTCGCCGGACGGGCGCATCAGGATAGCGCCTCCTGTTCTGTTCCGGTCTGGTGAGGATCTAATGACGAAGGGGAAGCCGGGAGTGGCGATGGAAGACGGCGAGATTACCGATGCGAGGCCACCCACTCCTTCAGCGCATCGTCCATTCGGGTCTGCCAGCCTTCCCCGGTGGACTTGAAGTACTCTACGACCTCTGGACTGTACCGTACGGAGAGCAGGACTTTCCTGGCCTTCCTGCCTGGCCCCCGGCCGGGACGATGCACCGTCGCGTTCTTCCAGAAGTCCTCGACCGCCGAGGGATCGTTGGGGTCATAGGCACCTTCCGGATCGTCGACCCGCTGCGGTGCTTTCGCGATCACCGCTGCAATCTCTTCAGGGCTGCTGGGAAAGGATTCTGAAGTAGTAGCGCGCTTCATACTGAGTCGCCTCCCGGAGGGAAATCACGTGTAAGTCCTCTCCGCGCTCCGTATAGGTCAGATGGATCACGCGTCCACGCAGCCAGCCCAGCAGGTTGATGCGCTGCTCACCGTAGGCAATGCGCGAATCTTCGTTAGTGACGACTGGATGATCGAAGACGGCATCACAGCCTTCGAAATCCAACCCGTGGTGGCGGAGGTTGGCTTGCCGCTTCCGCTCGTCCCACGTGATCACGCGCCTTGATTGTAGCTACAAAAAGATGAGAAGGTCAAGGCATCTGCGCTCGCCTTCGCGCACGCGATGACCGCGTGCAGTGCGGCGATGACCGTGTACACGCACGCGATGACCGCGTACAGTGCGCCGGTGACTGTGTACAGGCACGCGATGACCGCGTGCAGTGCGCCGGTGACCGTGTGCAGGCACGCGATGACCGCGTGCAGTGCGGCGGTGACCGAATTCTACGCCTGGGTTATGGCGTCCCCGCCGGCCGGGCGCGGGAAGAAGAAGCCGGCGAGGACGCCGGCGCTCCCAGGGATACTCCTCGTCGGTTTGAGGTCGGAGACCTCACTACGGTGCGGGGGCGGCGCACAGCGCCGCCCCTTCCCGCCGTCCTTCTTCCTTACGGCTGCTGCTGTCGGGCGCGGATCCTGCCCACCTGCTCTTCGGCTCCCGGGCCGGCGACCGCGAGCAGGGTGGCCAGGGCGAGAGGCGAGCGGACGATCGCCTCCAGGAGGTGGAGTCCCTCGGCCCACCGCGGATCGTACCGGTCGATCCAGCCGGCGATCTGGGACCCCTGCTCGCCGTACACGGCGAGGACCGGGTAGCCGTCCGCGGTCTCCCCTTCCATCAGGTGGAAGAGCGGTTCGCGGTCGAGGGCCGGAAGGAGGAGGGTCAAGAGCCGCGCCGTCTCCTCATGCCACCACACGGCGACGGGCCGGTCTCCGGCGGCGAGGTCCTCCCACGCCCGGAGCACGGCGACCGCTCCGGGCTTGCCGGGCACGGGCTCCGTCTTCCAGGGACCGGCGAGCTCGGCCTCGGCGGCGGTCAGGACCTCCTCCTGCTCACGCAGGCGGGTCAGGTAGTCGGGGGCGAAAGCGTTGGCGAGGGGGGTGGACGAGAGACTGGTAGACTGGTGCTGGTGACGCATGGACTTATCCTCCTTGCGTTGCCGGGGGTCGACGGAGTTCGCGCTCTGTCGGCCCCGCTTGGTTCTGGTGGAGAGGACGTTCCTCTCGCTGGCTGGAGGCTAGCACAAGAAAGGCGGAAGTGAAAGAGGGAAGTCCGGCCGCCTGGCCCGGCGCTTCGAGTCGCTAAGCCTACCTTCCGAAGGCGCCTTTGGGGAGCTTATACGCCTGCGCTCATGTCGTTGACGCAACCGGTGCCTGGGGCTAAGATCGGGACTAAGTGCATGCATGTGCATGACTTGCGCTGCCCTTGCTGGCGTTGGTTCGGCTGCCTTGGCGACACGCCTAACAGCGAAACGAGCAGATGATTTTTTTACGTCGGGATCAGTCATGGCAGATATTTGGGAGGCTATCTGTGCGGCGCGTATTATTGTGGCAGACTGTACCGGGCGAAATCCCAATGTATTTTACGAAGCTGGCCTTGCGCATACTGTTGGAAAGCCGGTGGTGTTGCTTACTCAAAACAAGGATGATATCCCTTTCGATCTTAGACATATCCGGTATATTGACTATGAATTCACTCCACGAGGTATGGCGATATTTGAGGAGCGACTACTTAAAACACTCATTGATGAGCTTGGAATTAATACGGAGAAGCAGAGCGGTTAACGTCGAATAGGGCTCAATCGCCATGACAGAAGTGACACAGGTCCGTAAGACGTACGAGACACCTTTCGTCCTTAACGCCGATAAGCTGACGCGCATCCTTGGAATCATCCAGGATCGGCTTGCCGAGCATTCCGACTCATCCCCACCCACTTTCGACGTGACAATGCGGGATGACAAGCGGATCTCTCTCACGGGCGCGCAGCAACTGCTGGCACTCGACAATCTGGTCGCCAATCCGATCGTCGCCCTTGACATCAAGGCGGGGTCTTACCCTCTTCCTCATCGCGTGTCGATCGACTTCGGTTCGGGCTATCGACGTCATATTGCCCTCTCCGTAGCCTCGCCGGACCATCGCTGGGCAACCCATGTCTTCGGCGAGCTAGACGAGCAGATTGAACGGACTGCAACGCCAACCTGGGCCCACAAAATTAAGGACAGCCCTCTGCCGCCGATTATCTTGGGAATCTTTGCCGGCCTGCTAGTGACTACCTTGCTAGTCACAGGCGGCGCAAGTAGCCCGCCGCCCCCACTTACTCCGCAGCAGGCTCAGGAGCTTCTGCAACGTGTCCAGCACGCCAGGACCGACACTGAGAAGCTCGATCTCCTTCTCGAGCCGCGCGTCCGCGAGCTCGAAAACCTGACAAAGGGTGCTCGACCAGCTAGACCCTTGCCCGTTGTCCGCATCCTTTTTCTGGCTCTGCCGGTCTTGCTTCTAGCAGGCGTAGCTTGGTACACGCTCCTCTTTTGCTACCCACGCAGCGTCTTTGCGTGGGGCGATATGCAGACGCACTATCAGGCGCTTGTCTCTCGAAGACGCGGGCTGTGGGCCCTCGTAATCCTCGCTCTCGCAACAGGCATATTGGGAAATCTCTTTGTGGCAAGCCTGCCGGCACTTAGGTGACGAGCCGCCTAACCCCTCGCCGTTAAAGCACTCGCGCCCCCTTACCCAGTAATAGCCTTGGCAAGGTCTCGGTCCGTGGCCCCCAAGACGAAAAGGGATCGGATGAGCAGGTCCAACGAGCCGGACTCATCTGCCGCTTCGGCCTTCGCCACTCGGCTCTGACTTGAGTGCAGCAGCTCGGCAAGCTCGATCTGGGTCAGGCGCTTCTTCTTGCGCAAATCTCGCACGGCATTGCTGAGCTTGAGGCGGAGACTCCACATAGGCAGCTTCATCAGGAGTCATGCAAGGAACTCTTCCGCCGATCCAACTTTCCAGCCTTTCGCTTCCAGGCGTGCACTCTTCTCGTTGACCCCCCGCCCGGCCCGCGAGCACCGGTAAGCTAACGCCTATGCCCACCACCGGGGGCCCCTACAGCCGAAACCTGGCACGGACTTTGACGGGATCTATGCACCGGCGTCCCCAGAACCTCCCGCACCAGCGGACCATGCTACGATTCTCCAAGGAGGCTGTCGCCTCCGGAGGTGCCGTCATGAGCCAGAGGGCGATCAAACCGATCGAGGAGCCACCAAGCGAGCTGATCTACTCCGACGGGGAACCCTTGGACAGCAACTGGCACCGCATCCAGATGACCTTCTTCATCGACGTCGTCCGCCAGGCCATGGCCGAACGCGGGCGGCAGGACTTCTTCGTCGGCGGCGACATGTTCCTCTACTACAGCTTCGAGCAGGCGCGGAGAATCGCGAGCGAGGGACCGCCGAAGAAGAACCGGTTTCGCGGCCCGGACGTCTTCTTCGTCGCCGGCGTCCCCGGCCAACTGGATCGCAAAGCCTGGGTCGTCTGGGAGGAGGACGGGCGCTACCCGAACCTCATCGTCGAGCTCTTGTCCGAGTCGACCGCGCGCGTCGACCGCACGACCAAGAAGGGGCTCTACGAGAGTGTCTTCCGCACTCCCGAGTACTTCCTCTACGATCCGGAGACCGAGGAGCTCGAAGGGTTCCGGCTGTACGAAGGCTCCTACCAGCACCTGGAGCCAGATGCGCGCGGCTGGCTGTGGAGCCGCGAGTTGGACCTCTGGCTGGGTCGCTGGCAGGGCGAGCGCAACGGGTTCGACACGACCTGGCTCCGGCTCTACGACCGCGACGGACGGCTGATCCCGACCCCCGAGGAGGCCGAGCGCCAGCGGGCCGAGGCCGAGCGCAGGCGGGCCGATGCCGCGGAAGCCGAGATCGCCCGCTTGCGGGCGCTCCTCGAACCGCAGTAGAGCCTTGCCGCGCGGCAAGCCGGCGGCTGGCGACCTCATCTTGGCAGCCTTCCGGGATCATCCCGGTTCTAGCGACCCGGCGCCAGCAACCCCACCCCCCGGTCCACCTCCCGTGCGAAAGCCTCGATCGCCCGCGCCGCGGCGCTGATCTGGTCGGCAGCCTCAGCCCAGCGGCGCTGCTCGATCGCCTCGCGGATCCCCGGCAGGGTCTTCATGCCGCCGGTCGAGGTGACTGGGCCGAAGATCAGGTGGCGGTACCAGGGGCGGCCGGGCAGGCCCTCCGGCCGGGTGAGGGCGCGCTCCGCCTGAAGGAGGATGCGGTCGAGCTTCGCCGGCGCGCCGGCTGGGAGGGCGAGACCGGCCGCGGCGGCGCGGTTCAGGGCTGCAGCGTACGCCTGGGCGCTGCCGGTGAGCCGGGCCACGGCCTTTTCCAACGGTGCGAAGTCGAGGGCGGGGACGGATTCCTGGGCCGGCGGCGGGAGGAGCGGGTGGCGGGGGTCGTCGGCCAGCTCGTAGGTCCTCTCGGCGCGCCGGCGGTTGGTCTCGGTGGCCTCCTCGCGCATCCCGGCGGTCCGCTGCTGAAGCTCCTGGACCGCCTGGCCGAGAGTCTCGGCGTAGGGCACGAAGTCGAACGGCAGGACGTCCGCATCCGCCAGCCGCAGCACCATCCGGCCGCTGGTCTGGGCGAGGGTCACGCCATAGCGGAAGCCGGGATCGACGAAACGGTTGAAGTGATCGACCGAATCGTAGATCGAGTGGTAGACCCCGTACTCCTCCTCGCCGCCGTAGGAGATGTCGAGCGCCGCGACCCCCAGGAAAGAGAGGAAGGGGGTGTAGTCGGTGCCGGTTCCCAGGCGCTGGAGGGGGAGCGGTTGGCCGTCATGCGCCCGCTTCTGTTCCCGCGGCGAGCCGTAGAGGAGCAGGCTGGCCCGCAGGCGGGCGGCGGCGCTTGCTCTGGTCTCGGGATCGGTCACGTCGCGGCTCGCCTCCCCGGCGAGGGTCGTCAGGGAGGGGACGCCGCTGGCGTAGAAGAAGCCGCGGGCGTTGCCGTCGGAGTTGAGATAGGCGACCAGGTGCTCGCGAAGCTCCGCGGCGTGGGTCTCGGCCCACTCGACCGAGCCCAGGAGCCCCGGCTCCTCGCCGTCCCAGGCGGCATAGAGAATCGTCCGCTTCGGCCGCCACCCCGAGCGGGCGAGCTCCCCCACCGCCTTGGCCTCGGCCAGCACCGCGATCATGCCGGAGACCGGGTCGGAGGCGCCGTTGACCCAGGCGTCGTGATGGTTGCCGCGGAGGACCCACTCCTCCGGCCGCTCGCCGCCGGCGAGCCGGGCGATCACATCGTAGGCCGGGACCAGGTTCCAGTCGGAGGCGAGCTCCAGATGCACCCGCGCCGGTCCGGGCCCCAGGTGATAGGGGACGGGGAGGGCGCCTCGCCACTCGACCGGGGCGACCGGGCCGCCCAGGGCGCGGAGCAGGGGGAGGGCGTCGCCCCAGGAGAGCGGGAGGACGGGGATTCGGGCGATCGTCCGCGCCTCCTCGCGCGGCAGGCGCTTGGCGTCGGGGGTGGCGCCGACCCCGGGGGTGAGCGGATCGCCGGAGTAGAGGGTGGGATCGGAGACCGAGCCGCGCTGCGCCGCCGTCTCCGGGCGCCAGCCGCCGGCCGGGTAGGGGTCGCCCTGGAAGTAGCCGTCCTCGTGGGGATCGGTGAAGAGGAGGCAGCCGATGGCGCCGTGCTCGGCGGCGAGCTTCGGCTTGATGCCGCGGTAGGCGCCGCCGTAGCGCGCCAGGACGATCTTGCCGCGCACGTCGATGCCGTAGCGCGCCAGCTCGGCATAGTCGGCGGGCACCCCGAAGTTGACGTAGACGATCTCCCCGGTCACGTCGCCGTCGGCCGAGAAGGCGTGGTAGACCGGCAGCTGCTCGGCGGTCTGGCCGGAGGTGCGGTCCTCTGCGAGCGGCGGCTCGGCCAGGGTCGCGGTCCAGGCGGTGGGCGCCACCATCTCCAGGCGCCGCTTCCGGGGCGTGGGGAAGAGGACCCGGAACTCCTCGATCCGGGTGTCGTAGCCCCAGGAACGGAAGAGCCCGGCCATCCATAGGGCGTTCTCCTTGCCCCAGGGCGAGCCCACCGGATGGGGCCGGGCGGCGAGCCGTTCCATCCAAGCGCGCTGGTCCTCGGGATGGAGGGCGGCGTCGAGCTGTACCTCCAGCGCCCGTTGCGCGGCGGCATGGGCCGGGCTGAAGCCGTAGATCGGCGGTGCGGAGGGGTGCGGCGCCGGGAGCGGAGCCAGCGGCCCGAGCGCCAGGGCCCAGAGGATCGTCCGGAGGATAGGTGAGGCGTTCATGCCAGAGAGATCGAGGGGGCCGGTGTGGATTTCTGACGCACTACGCTAGAGCTTGGGAGCGGACCCGCGGGCGTCGTGCCAAAGCGCGAGGACCTCTACCACGTCGGCGTCGGGACGATAGTAAAGGTGGTAGTGGATTCTCGCGAGGTGGAAGCGGCGGACGCCTGGTTTATTCACGTCCGACGCCACAGGGCCGATATTGGGCTGATTGATAATGAGAACAAAGGCCTTCGCGAGCTCCTCGCCGAAGAGATCAGGTGCAGCCTGGCGATTCTTATGCCACCATTGAGCAGCGATACGGATGTGGCGCTCGGCGGTCGGAACTACGCGCAGTCGGAGGCTCAACCTCGGCGGAGCTCCGCCAAGAGCTGCCAGCCGTCGATCCCTTCGCCACGGTCGGCTTCGGCGAGGGCTTGTTCCAACTCTTGGTGCTGCTCGGCAGTCAGCTCGAAGCCGCCTTCTGGCTCAGGAACGAGGACCGTGACCGTCTGACCCTCTTCGAGCGTGCCCTCTGGCAGGTCGAGGTGGCCGTCGATGACCTTGGCGCTCAGCATCTTCATGAGTCGATTTTACCTCAAACGACGAGCTCGTGAAGCGCGTCGTGCCCCAATCGCCTATGTCCGCACGTCAGGGTGCATTTCTCGTTCCCTCCGGCCCACGCAGGAGCCGCGCAAGCAGCAGGAGGAGCACCAGCACCACCCCCACCAGGGCGCCCCAGAAGATCTTCCTCCCCTGGGCCGCGGCGTCCGGCTCCGGCTCCCGGTGCGGCGCGGGACCTAAGGCGATCTCGTGGGC
>DASQPA010000017.1:0-5484 GCA_035644215.1 Thermoanaerobaculia bacterium | reverse complement strand
GACTGCATGTAGAGCTCGTCCTCGACCCCGTTCATCTGCTGCTCGAGCGGCGCCGCCACCGCCTGCTCGACGGTCACCGCGTCGGCGCCCGGGAAGGTGCCCTGGATCGAGATCAGGGGGGGGACGATGTCGGGATACTGGGCGATCGGCAGCCCGACCATCGCCACGACGCCCAGGAGCACGGTCAGGATCGAGATGACGATGGCGACGATCGGCCGGTCGATGAAGAAACGGGCCATGGTTCTACTTCCCCCCTGGCGTCGTGGAATTGGCGGCGGCCTCGGGCGGCGCCTCCTTGGGGCTCACCGTGGCGCCCGCCTTGACGCGGGTGAAGCCCTCGACCACCACCCGGTCGCCGGGCTTCAGGCCAGAGTCGATGACCCACAGCTTTCCCACCCGCTCCCCCGGTTGGACGGTCCGGACCTCGGCCTTGTCGTCGCTCCCCACCACCGCCACCTGATAGCCGCCCTGGAGCTCGTTGACGGCGCGCTGCGGCACTAGGATCGCTCCCTTCTTCACCTCGGTCACGGCGCGCACCTTGGCGTATTGGCCGGGGCGCAGGAGGTTCCCCGGGTTGGGGAAGAGGGCGACGCTGGTGATCGTGCCGGTCTTGACGTCGACCTGGCGTCCGGCGAAAAGGACATGCCCCTTCTGGGGGAAGACCGTGCCGTCGGAGAGCACCAGCTCCAGGCGGTTGCCGGCCGCCGCCTGAGGGTCTCTCTGCGCCCGCTCCACCTGCTGCAGGTACTCCTGCTCGGAGATCGGGTAGGGGACGCGGATGGGATCGACCTGGGAGACGGTGGTCAGGATCGTGGTCGGGCTCACCAGGTTTCCCACCTGCTGGGTGGCGGCCCCGGCAATACCGGTGATCGGCGAGGTCACCCGCGCCCAGTCCAGGGTCAGCCGCGCCTGGTGCACCGCCGCCGCCCGCGAGGCCACCGCCGCCTTGGCCGCCCGTTCCGCCGAGAGGGCGTCGTCGAGCTCCTGCTGGCTGATCGCCCGCTGCTCGGCGAGGGGGCGGAAGCGGGCCACGTCCTGCTCGGTCTTGGCGAGTTGGGCCTGGGCCTGGCCGAGGTCGGCCTGGGCCTGCTCGAGCTGGGCCTGGGACTGGCGCGGATCGATGGTGAAGAGGAGGTCGCCCTGGTGCACCAGGCCCCCCTCGGCGTACACCCGCCGCAGCAGGTAGCCGTCGATCTTCGGCCGGATCTCGGCGTTGACGTTCCCCTCGGTGGTGCCGATCCATTCCTTGTAGACCGGGACGTCCTGCTGGACCACCGGGGCGACGGTCACCGCGGGCGGGGCCGCGGGCGGCGGGGGAGCGGCCTTGCCCTGGCAGCCGGCGCTGGTGACGATGGCCAGGGCAAGCCCGCCCAGGCCCGGAATCAGTTCGCGCTTCATCTGGCGTCTCCTGAAAGACTGCGACGCGAGCGCTCGTGCGCTGGCCTATGACTGGAAAGGATCACCCGCCTGGCAGGAGGGGGAGAGCGGCGGTTGGATGCGCTGGCGATGTTCCTTCATACATGAACAGTATAGCTGCGATAATTCGCTGTCAAGCCCGCTTGACGGACGACGGCGGGTGATATGCTGGGAGCTGATCCAAGTCCTGGAGATGGAGAGCGACGCCGAGGCCTTCTTGCGGGCGTTCCACGCCCGGCACGCGGGTGCGACCGCCCAGACGATGGGCGCCGGACGCACCCGCGAGGGCCTGTCCTCGTACGAGCTCCTGGCGCGGGTCGTGCCGCCGACGCCGGCGCCGGTCACCGTCGTCGACCTCGCCTGCGGCGACGGCTATCTCCTCGAGCAGGTGCGGGCGCGCGACCTGCCCAACGCGCGGCTGATCGGCATCGACATGAGCCCGGAGGAGCTCGCCGCCGCCCGGCGCCGCCTGGGCTCCGGGGTGGAGCTCCTGCTCGAGCGCGCCCAGCGCCTGCCGCTCCCCGACCGCTCCGTCGACTACCTCCTCTGCCACATGGCCCTGATGCTGATGGACGACGTCGAGGCGGTGGTGCGGGAGATCGGCCGGGTCCTCACGCCCGGGGGGGTGTGCTGCGCCGTGGTCGGCGGCGACCTGCCGACCGAGGGGGCCTACGCCGACTTCCTCGCCATCCTTCGCGACTCGCTGGCGCGGCGCGGCGACCCGCCGCTCGCCCTGGGCGATCCGCGCACCCAGTCGGCCGCGGGGCTCGCCGCCCTCTTCGCCCAGGCCGGTTTCGCGGCGCCGGTCGAGGTCGAGGAGGTCGTCCTCCACTTGGACGGACCGGCCGGGCACGTCTGGCATTTCCTTTCCTCGACCTACTGGTCGGCCCTGCTCTCGGCCGAGGAGTGGCAGGGGATCGACCGGCAGGTCATGGCCCGCCTCGCCGGCAGCAGCCGGGACGATGGGACGGTCCCCTGCCCACTCGGGCTGCGGCTCTGCTCGGCGCGGCAGGAGTAAAGCTTCCGTAAAGCCCGAGAAGTCTTGATCGTAAAATATGCTAAACTCTTGTTTTCATGGGCAGCCTAGGCTGGTCGCACCTGACCCCAGAGGACCGTGAGGCCATCCTGCGCGGGATTGCCGACGGGGAAGCGTACGGCGGCCCCTACCACGTCGAGATCCATCCCGTCGACCGCTGCAACGTCGACGGTTCCTTCTGCGCGACCGCCGCTCTCCGGGGAACGGACGAGGCCCCCCTGCCGCGCTTCACCGAGATGCTTGGGGAGCTCCGGGAGGCCGGCACGCGATCGCTGCGCCTCTCCGGTGGCGGCGAGCCGCTGCTCCATCGGCGGATCCACGATTTCCTGCAGGCCATCGTGGCGAGCCGGTTGCCGGTCGAGAACCTCACCACCAACGGCGTCCTGCTGGCGGGCGAGGTCCGGGAGGTCCTGGTGGCGGTCTGCGACCAGATCACGGTCAGCCTGAACACCGGGGACGAGGCGACCTACGCCGCGATGATGCGGACCACCCCGCGGAACCTCCATCGCGTGGTCGACAACGTCCGCGGCCTGCTCGCGGCGCGGGACGGTCGCCGGAGGCGTCGGGAGAGCACGCCGCGGGTCCACCTCCAGTTCCTCGTCCACAAGGGGAACTACCGGACGATCCCCGGGATGTACGAGCTCGCCCGTGGTCTCGGCGTCGACTCGATCGCCTGGAACGGCCTGGCGTTCCTCGCGCCGCAGGACAAGATGACCGCCGCCGAGATCGACGAGATGAGGGGCCTCTACGAGGAGGTGGTCCAGGTCGACCGGCAGGCGTCGCTCCTTCGCGGCCAAAGCCTCCTTCCGGTGGAGCCGATCGGCGGCGCCGTTTCCCCGCCGCTTTCCGGGATGCCGCCGGCAAAAGAGACCTTCGACGACCTCTGCCTGATCGGCTGGCACTCGATGGTGGTCCGCGCGACCGGTGGCGTCGCGCCCTGTGGCATGCTCCAGGGCAAGGATCTCGGTAACGTCTACCGGCAGTCGGTCCACAGGGTCTGGCACGGCGAGGCCTATCGGCGGTTCCGCGCCGAGCTCACCCGTATCCTACGCCGGCGCTTGCGTTGGGAGCACGATCCGGAGCTCGATCGCACGGTCGAGCCGCTCTGCGGTCCCTGCGGAGGCTGCCCCATCGCTTCCCCCTATGGCAACGATCTGCGCTTCCGGCGTTCGTTTCAGGCCACCCTGGAGCGGCTGGCCCACGCCCCCGCCGTTCACTGAGGCGGCCGCTCGCAGGATCGGAGCTTGGAACACCACTCTGGAGCCAGGGAGATCCAGGTCGGAAGCAGGGCACTTCCAAAACCAAAGTAGGGAGCTTCAATCCAGAAGTACGGAGGTCCCAGCCAGAAGTACCCAGCTCCAAGCTGGAAGTACGGAGTTCCACGGCAGAAGTACCCAACTCCAAACCGGAAGTACGGGGCTTCTGCGGCAGAAGTAGGTAGATCCAAACCAGAAGCACGGGGCTTCCAGATCAGAAGTACAGTACTCCAAGTCGGAAAGACCGAGCTTCCAACCCGGGATACGGCGCTCTCCGCGCGGAAGCGCTCCCCGGGTCTAGCGCCCCTCCCACTCCTAGAGCCCGAAGGCGATCTTGCGATCGACCGGATGGCCGGCCTGCTTCAGGGTCAGGACGATCTGACCGCGGTGGTGCGACTCGTGGGAGATCAGGTAGCCGAGGAAGGCCAGAAGGGCTGCCTTCAGGATATGAGCTATACTACTGCAATCCATGATTTCTCCCCTACCCTTTTCTCTCACCGTGGCCGACGGCGTCCGGGCGCAACGGGTATCCTGAGCATGCCGACCCGCCTTCTCTGCGATGCCGTTCCCTTTTGCTTCGGACCCGCGGCGGCCCTCGAGGCTCTGCTGCGTGAGCTCGGGTCTGCGGCGGAGCTTTCCCACGAAGTGGAGGTACTGGCGACGGGATCGACGCGGGAGTTTCTGGAGCGAAGTGACCTCCCGCTTTCGTTGCTTGCGGTCGACTCCGAGGATCCGGAAGCTCTCGCGGGTCTGGACCTGCGTCCCTACAGCGCGTTCCTGACCCTCTGCAATCCGGTGAGCTGGAGGGTCCTGCGAAGCCGAGGGCTGCCTACGGCGTATGTGGACTTCCTTCTCTGGATGCACAGCGGCCCCCCTGGCGACCACTTCGGAGCCGATCTCTACCTCGCCGAGAACTACCCCGGCACCGCCGAATGGGTCCGCCGCAGAGGCCGGGAGATCCCCTCTCTGGTGGTTATCCCGCCGCTGGTCCAGCCTGCGGTGAGGAGCGCTAAACCGGGTAGTCTCCTCGTCGGTTTCGGCGGGATGTACTCGCGGCTGACGATCCCTGGCATCAATACGAACTACGCCTCCTATATCGCTGATCAGCTCCTGGCCGCCGTCCCGCCAGGGCGCTTCGAGCGCGTCCTCTTTGCCGGTCCGCAGGGTCTTAAGCCGCTGCTGGAGCCGCGGTTGAGACACTTCCCCGGAGCAAGCTTTCACAGCTTCTCGCATCGTGCGTTTCTCCGGGCGCTCGGCGAATGCGAGGCATTCCTTTCCCATCCAGGTCTCTATGCCCCTTTCGAAGCGATGCTGGGGGGAGTCCCGACGGGGTTCCTGCCGCCCTCCAACTACACTCAGATCCTCCAGCTGCGCCATTTCCGAGCCTGTGGCATGGCGGACTTCAGCTTTTCCTGGGACGACCTCGGGGCGGACCCGATTCCGTCCGACCTGCCCGAGCCGGAGGGGGTTGCGGCAGTTCTCCTCGCGATCGCGTCGGCGGAGCGCTCGCGCGAGACATCCGTGGCTTTCCAGGCTGCGCTCACCGCCTTCCTGTCGCTCGACACCGCGCAGCTGGAGGAGTTGGGCGCCCGGCAACGCACCGCCGCCGCGCAGTTCTCCTCTGGCGGCCCAAGGGTCGCCGCGCAGCACGTCCGGCGCTGGTGCCAACTCTTGAATCGTCCGACTTTCGCTTGAGGCTGGTCTTGTCTGCACCGCTGCGTGGCCTCGTCCTAGTGATCCTCGATACTTTGCGAGCCGATTACGAGTCGCTCTGCC
>DASQPA010000016.1:0-28918 GCA_035644215.1 Thermoanaerobaculia bacterium | reverse complement strand
CGCCTGCCAGTCGGTGGTGAAGGGGGCGGGGGGGAGCGAGAATTCCTGGCGCTGGGTCACCAGGGAGACGGCCGAGCTCATGTCGAAGGTCGCCAGGGCGTCCCCCGCGAGGAGGGTGCGGTCGCTGGGGCGGAAAAGGGCGACGTGCCCGGCGGTGTGCCCCGGGGTGTGCAGCCAGCTCCAGCCGGGGAGGCCGGGGACCGACCCGTCGACCGGCAGCGCTTGCACCCGGCGGCGCAGGTCGAAGCCGTGATGCGGAAAGCCCCGCGCCAGGAGGCCGCTGGCGCCGCCCACCGTGGGGTCGTGCGGCGGGTAGTCCGAGCGGCCGGTCAGGAACGGCAGCTCCAGGGGGTGGGCGTAGACCGGCACTTTCCACAGGTCGGCCAGCTCCTCGGCGTTGCCGGCATGGTCGAAGTGCCCATGGGTGAGGACGATCGCCGCCGGCGGCCCGCCGAGCCGCGCCTCCACCTTGCGGCGGACCCAGCCGCCGAACCCGGGCAGGCCGGTGTCCACGAGCACCCCCGGCTGGCCGGGCTCGCGCACCAGGAAGACGTTGACGAAGAGCACCGGGAGGCGGAAGACCCCGGGGGCGAATTCGCGGCCGGACAGACGGGTGCTGCGGACCTTCGTGTCGACGGTTTCGCTCATACCTCCTCGGATACGCAAGAGACGGGCCGGTGGATGACTTTCCCCGGTGGGTTCCGGAGGAGCGGCGAGGGGTTCTCCTAGAATCCCGCCGCCTGCCCGTCCTTGCGCGATTCCGAGGCGCCGCAGTAGACCCGCTGCTCAGCGTCCCAGCGGATGGCCTGGTAGCCGCCGTATTCGACGTTCCAGCCCACCTGATGGCCGCGTTCGAGGAGGTCGCGGATCGCCTCCCAGGGGATGCCGCTCTCCAGACAGACCCGGCCGCCGTCGGTCATCCGCTCGCCGGTGGCCTCCGCCGGCCCCTCGTGGAGGATGCGCGGCGCGTCGCCCGCCTGCTGGAGGTTCATCCCGAAGTCGAGGAGGTTGACCAGGATCTGCACGTGTCCCTGGGGCTGGAAGTCTCCTCCCATCACCCCGAAGGCGGCGACCGGCTGACCCGCGCGGGTGAGAAAGCCGGGGATGATGGTATGGAAGGGACGCTTGCCCGGGGCATAGCTGTTGGGCCGTCCGGGGGTGAGGTCGAAGAGCTCGCCCCGGTCCTGGAGGCCGAAGCCCAGTCCGTCCGGCGCCATCCCGGAGCCCATGCCGCGGTAGTTGCTCTGGATCAGCGAGACCATGCTCCCTTGGGCGTCGGCGGTCGCCAGGTAGACGGTGTCGCCATCGTGCCGAACAGTGCCCGCTTCGCAGGTCCGGGCGGCGCGGCGAGGATCGATCGCCTTCCGCCGTTCGGCCGCGTATTCCTTCGAGATCAGCTCGGGGACGGGAATGCGCTGGAAGTCCGGGTCGGCGCACCAGCGCGCGCGGTCCGCGAAGGCGAGCTTCTTGGCTTCGACGAAGGTATGGATGAAATCGGCGCTGCCGAACCCCATGCCGGCCAGGTCGTACCCTTCGAGGAGGTTGAGCATCTGGAGGACGGCGATCCCCTGGCCGTTGGGCGGCAGCTCCCAGACCTCATGACCGCGGTAGGAGGTGGAGACCGGCTCGACCCAGGTGGACGCATGGGCGGCGAGGTCGGCGGCGGAGAGGAAGCCGCCGACCTTCTTCATATAGAGGTCGACAGCTTGCGCGATCTCCCCCCGGTAGAAGGCGTCGCGGCCCTCCCGGGCGATCGTCTCAAGCGTTCGCGCGAGGTCCGGGTTGCGGAACCGTTCCCCCTTCCGGGGGGCCCGGCCGCCGGGAGCGAAGGTCGCGAGGAAGTTGGGGAATCGCTCGCGGAGGAGGACGTCTTCCGCCCACTGCCCGGCGATGACCTCGGAGACCGGGAAACCCTCCCGGGCGTAGGCGATGGCCGGGGCGAGGAGCCGCTCCATGGGCAGCCGCCCGAAGGGGCCGTGGAGGGCGAACCAGCCGTCGACCGCGCCGGGAACCGAGACCGGCAGGGGACCGAAGGGCGGGATGCGGGTGAGCCGGAGCGCCCGGAAGTGATCGAGGGAGAGCGCGGCGGGCGAGCGGCCGCTGGCGTTCAGGCCGTGGAGCTTGCCGGTTCCGGGGTCCCAGACGAGGGCGAAGAGGTCGCCGCCGATCCCCGCTCCCGTCGGCTCGACGAGACCGAGCAGGGCGTTGGCGGCAATCGCCGCGTCGACCGCGCTCCCCCCGTCGCGGAGGACCGCGACCGCCGCCTGGGTGGCGAGCGGCTGGCTGGTCGCCGCCATGGCCTGGGGAGCGAAGACCTCCGAGCGGCTGGCGAACGCCCTGCCCGTGACGCGGTCCATGGCGAGAGCGCCTACGCGGTGTGGACTTTGCGCGGTCCGGCGGCCTTGACCGCCTCGGAGACGCCGCTCTCGTACTTCCCGAAGTTCTTCTCGAACATGTCGGCCAGCTCTCCCGCCTTGGCGTCGTAGTCGGCGGTGCTCTGCCAGGAGGCACGGGCGTCGAGCACCGCGTCGGGCACCTCGGGGACGTGGCGGGGGACCGCCAGGCCGAAGAAGGGATCGGCCACCGTCTCCACCCGGTCGAGCTCGCCGGCCAGGATCGCCGTCACCATCCGCCGCGTGTAGCCGAGCTGGATCCGGCTCCCCACCCCGTACGGCCCACCCGTCCAGCCGGTGTTCACCAGCCAGACCCGCACGTTGTGGCGGGCCAGTTTCTCGCCCAGCATCTTGGCGTAGGTGCCGGGGTGGAGCGGCAGGAAGGGAGCGCCGAAGCAGGCGCTGAAGGTCGCCTTGGGCTCGGTGACCCCGCGCTCGGTGCCCGCCACCTTGGCCGTGTAGCCGGAGAGGAAGTGGTACATCGCCTGCTCCGGAGTGAGGCGGGAGAGCGGCGGCAGGACGCCGAAGGCGTCGGCGGTCAGGAAGATCACCGTCTTCGGGTGCCCGGCCTGGCCTCCGAGGTCGGCGTTCGAGACTTGGGTCAGCGGATAGCTGCTGCGGGTGTTCTCGGTCAGCGTGTCGTCGTCCAGGTCGAGGCAGCGGGTCTCGGGGTGGGTGACGACGTTTTCGAGCACCGTACCGAAGCGCCTCGTGGTGGCGTAGATCTCCGGCTCGCCCTGGGCCGAGAGGCGGATGACCTTGGCGTAGCAGCCGCCCTCGACGTTGAAGACGCCGTCGGCGCTCCAGCCGTGCTCGTCGTCGCCGATCAGGGTGCGCAGCGGGTCGGCCGAGAGGGTGGTCTTGCCGGTGCCGGAGAGGCCGAAGAAGAGGGCTGAGTCCTCGCGGTCGCGGCCGTAGTTGGCGCTGCAATGCATCGACAGCACCCCCTGCTTCGGCAGGTAGTAGTTCATGACGCTGAAGATGCTCTTCTTGATCTCGCCGGCGTAGACGGTGCCGCCGATGAGGACCATCCGGCGGGTGAGGTCGAGGAAGATGAAGGTCGGGGAGGCCGTGCCGTCCGCCGCCGGGTCGGCCTGGAAGGTGCCGACGTCGATCACCGTGAAGCCGGGTTTGAAGGTCGCCAGCTTGGCGCCGTCCGCCTCGTGGAGGAACATGTTCTGGGCAAAGAGGTTGTGCCAGGCCTGCTCGGTGATGACGCGGACCGGCAGCCGGTAGCTGGGGTCGGCCCCGGCATAGCCGTCGAAGACGAAGAGGTCGCGGTCGGCCACGTACGCCTGGACCTTCGCCAGCAGCCGGTCGAAGCGTTCGACGTCGACGGGCTTGTTGACCTCGCCCCACCAGATCTCGCCCTCGGTCGTGGCGTCGCGGACGGTGAACTTGTCGCCAGGGGAGCGGCCGGTGTGCTTGCCGGTGGTGGCGACCAGCGGCCCCTCGTGGGCGATCAGGGCCTCGCCGCGCCGGACCGCCTCCTCGTAGAGCCGGGCCGCCGGCAGGTTCCAGTAGACGGTACGGGCATTGCGGAACCCCTGTTCCTCAATGCCATGCGTGCTCACGTGAGGGCCGACGTTCTGCATGAATCACCTCAGGGACAAGAAGGGCACGACGCCAGAACAAGGCGGGGATTGTAACATCCCGGCCCCGGAACCCTGGCCCGCCCGTCACGCGGCCGCCTTACGGCCGGTGCGTTTGCAAGTAGTCCACGACCACCCGCGACATGGCGCGCACGCCGACCGGGATGGCGCTGTCGTCGCCACGGAAGGTCGGGGTGTGGAGGCCGCCCGAAGTGGTGCCCGGCTTGACCGTCCCGAGCCGGAAGTAGAACCCCGGCACGACGTTGGCGAAGTAGGCGAAGTCCTCGCCGCCCATGGTCGGCTCGGCGTCGACGACGTTCGCCTTGCCCAGCGCCCGTTCGAGGGCGGGCCGGCTGGCCTTGGAGAGGGCCGGCTCGTTGACCGTCGCCGGGGCGTTCTTCCTATAGTCGAGCTCGAAGGTCGCCCCGGCGGCCTTGGTGATGCCGTCCAGGATCTCCCGCATCCGCTTCTCGATCATCGACCGCGTCTCCTCGTGGTAGGTGCGGACGGTGCCCGCCAGGAGAACCTCCTCGGGGATGATGTTGAAACGCTCGCCGCCGCGCACCACGCCCACCGTGACGACGCCCGGCTCGGTGCCCGAGAGGTTCCGCGAGCGGATGGTCTGCAGAGCGAGGATCGCCTGCGCCGCGGTCACCACCGGGTCGATCCCGAGATGGGGATAGGCGCCGTGCGCCTGCTTGCCGTGGATCTTGATGCGGAACTCGTCGACCGCCGCGTAGGTCGGCCCCTCGGTGTAGCCCACCTGGCCGACCGGGATGTCGGGGAAGGAGTGGAGGGCGAAGATGGCAGCCGGCTTGGGATTGGCGAGCGCCCCCTCTTCGAGCATGACGTCGGCGCCGCCGCGCTCCCCCGGCGGCGGCCCTTCCTCGGCCGGCTGGAAGATCAGCTTGACGGTGCCCGGGAGGTCCGCCTTGAGCGCGGCCAGGACCTCCGCCACCCCGAGCTCGACCGTGGTGTGGATGTCGTGGCCGCAGGCGTGGGCCACCCCCACCTCCTGGCCGTCGAAGGTGTCGCGCTTGGTCGAACGGAAGGGGAAGTCGGTCTGCTCGGTGACCGGCAGGGCGTCCATGTCCGCCCGTACGGCGACCACCGGGCCGGGCCGGCCGCCCTTCAGGATCGCCACGACCCCGGTCTTCGCCACCCCGGTCTTCACCTCGTAGCCCAGGGCGCGCAGGCGCTCGGCGACCAGGGCGGCGGTCGCCGTCTCCTTGTTGCCCAGCTCCGGGTTCTGGTGGATCTTGTGGCGGGTCTCGACGAGAGCCGGGGTGATCCGCTCGACCACCTGGTCGATCCGGGCGTCGAGCGAGCCAATGCCGGCGGCACCGGCGGTACCGGCGGCACCGGCCACCGCGCTGGCGAGAGAGGGCGAGAGGGCGAGGGCCGCGAGCGGCAACCAGGCGAGAGAACGCAGACGAGAGGTCATGTCCTACCTCCAGGGAGAAGCCGGGTTGAAAAAGCGCCGCGAGTCTACACCGGCTCGGGCTCCGGGCGGTATGCGGATAGAATCGCCCTCTTAGCGTAGGAGACGACTTGAACATCACGAATCGCAAGGTCCTCGTCTTGGGGGGGTACGGCCTGGTGGGGACGGCCGTCTGCCGCGAGCTGCTCCCGCGGCAGCCGCGCGAGATCCAGATCCACAGCCTGCGCCTGGAGGAGTCGGAGAGGGCGCGGCAGGAGCTTCTCCCCGAGGCGGGAAAGACGATCCTCTCGGTCTCGGCCGGCGACATCTTCGGCCTGATCGGCGATCCCACCCCCCGGGAGCGCATCCGGGCGCAGATCTCGAAGCTCGACGACTCGGACCTCGGTTCCTTCCTCTTATATAAGCTGATCACCGAATCGAAGTCGGAGATCGTCATCGACTGCGTCAATACGGCGACCGGCATCGCCTACCGGGACATCTTCCGCGCTGCGGAGGAGGTCAACCGGATGGCCGAGCTGAGCGAGATCGACCCGGCGGCGGTCGACCACCTTCTCGAGGCGCTCTACATGCCACGCCTCATCCGCCACATCCAGGTGATGTACCGCGGCATGAGTGACGCCGGCACCCAGGTCTACGTCAAGGTCGGGACGAGCGGCACCGGCGGCATGGGATTGAACATCCCCTACACCCACTCCGAGGAGCGTCCCAGCCGGGTGCTGCTGTCGAAGAGCGCCTTGGCCGGCGCCCACTCGATGCTCCTCTTCCTCATGGCCCGCACCCCCGGCGCCCCGATCACCAAGGAGGTCAAGCCGGCGGCGGCCATCGCCTGGAAGCAGATCGCCTACGGCCCCATCTTCCGCGCCCGCCAGCCCATCTACCTGGTGGACGCCCGGCCGCGCCCGCTGGGAAAGACCTTCTCGACCGAGGACCCGGCCGCCGCCACCCTGCGCGACGAGCCGCTGGAGACGGTCTTCATCGACACCGGCGAGAACGGCCTCTTCAGCCTGGAGGAGTTCTCGACGCTCACCACGGTCGAACAGATGGAGTTCGTCACCCCGGAGGAGATCGCCGAGTACCTGGTGATGGAGATCGAGGGGAGAAACACCGGCCACGACATCATCAACGCCCTGGACAACGCGGTGCTCTCCCCCACCTACCGGGCGGGGATGCTGCGCCACTGGGCGCTGGAGCGGATGATCGAGCTCGAAGAGAAGCACGGCACCCACAGCGTCGCCTTCGAGATGCTCGGCCCGCCGCGCAACTCGAAGCTCCTCTTCGAGGCCCATCTCCTGCGGCTCGCCTTCAAGAGCATGGGCGCGGTACGCGCGGCGACCCCGGAAGCGGTGCGGGACGCGCTCGACAAGCTGGTGCGCGAGGACCACGAGGCGACCAACCGGGTGGTGGCGGTGGGCATCCCCATCCTCCTCGACTCCGGCGAGGTCGTGCGCGCCCCCAAGGTCATCGTCCCCGCCGACGCCCGCGACCAGGAGGTGACGCCGGAGAAGCTGGAGGCCTGGGTGCAGGACGGCTGGGTCGACCTCCGCCTCGCCAACTGCGCCCGCTGGATCGAGCGCTTCCACCGCATCCAGGCCGAGATCGACGCCATCCCCGACGCCGACACCTCCAGCCGGCACCTGAGAAATCGCCGCTTCTGGCAGGAGGCCCGGGGGATTCAGCCGGGGAAGATCGTGGGGTGGATTCTGTCGGTCGAGGAGAAGGGGTCGCGGATGAAACGGTAGGGGGAGGGGGCCGCGATGCCCTCTTCCTATCGTCATCCTGAGGGCGAGCTCCGCGAGCCGGAAGGACCTGGGAGGGGGAAAGAGGCCTAGGCGCTAACGTACCGATGCCCAGATTGGCGGCGTTCTCCTCGGCCGTTTGCGAAGCAGCAAGGTTGCAGCCGGATTCATCCGGCGTAACTCATAGCCCGGAGATTCATCTCCGGCGGGGCCGGGCCTTCCTCGACAGCTCCTACCACCGTTCTCCCCGCACAGTAGCCTAAGCAGATACGGCCCGTATCCAGGGACTCTGACCCAGCGTAAGCAGATACAGCCCGTCTCCAGGGACTCTGGCCCAGCGTAAGCAGATACAGCCCGTCTCCAGAGACTTTGGCCCAGCGTAAGCAGATACAGCCCGTCTCCAGGGACTCTGGCCCAGCGTAAGCAGATACAGCCCGTCTCCAGAGACTCTGGCCCAGCATAAGCAGATACAGCCCGTCTCCAGAGACTTTGGCCCAGCGTAAGCAGATACAGCCCGTCTCCAGGGACTCTGGCTCAGCGTAAGCAGATACGGCCCGTCTCCAGAGACTTTGGGCCAGCGTAAGCAGATACAGCTCGTCTCCAGGGACTCTGGGCTCGCTCGGCCGCCCGGGGCTTTTTTGCCCCGGGCGGCTCAGGAAGAGCGGAAGGAGGGTCAGTTTGCGCGGACGTCGAGCAAGCGGAAGGGCTGGACGCCCAGGCTCTCAACTTCCAGGTTGTTGCCGCCGGTCGGGCGGAGCTTGGCGGCGGCGATGAGCTCGCCGTTGCCCTGGTCGTTGCGGTCCAGGTTCAGCTCGATGTAGCTGAACTGGTACTTCGACGACCGCGTCAGCCGCGAGACCTCGAAGTTTCGCAGCGGCCGGTTGAACAACACCAGCAGGGTGCGGCCGGCAGGCGTCTCCCGCGAGACGACGGCCGCGACCGGATAGCCGAGCCGGCCGCCCACGCTCAGGTGGCCGTCCTCCTGCTTCCAGAGCTCATCGCGCAACGCGTAAGGGCCCCGGGTCACGAGGATGTCGTTCCACCGCTGCAGGTCGGCTTCCGTCGAGTAGCGGTCGACCGTCAAGGTGAAGGGCTGGGTGAACCGGGCGCCGAGCGCCAGATTGGCCAGAGCGCCGGTGAAGTGCTCGGAGTGGACCCCCGGGCGCGGCATGGGGGTGGTCGCCATCGCCAGCGTCGCGGCGAGAACGATCATCAGCCCGAAGAGCAGGGACAGTTTCTTGGCTGAGGTACTCATTTCGACTCCTCGGCCCCGGGCCTTGCAGTCAACCCCGGAGCCCTACCTCTCTATCTAGCAACTTCCAGGCCGGCCCGGGAGGAAGCCTTTAGACCTTTGGATTCAGTACTTACCGTCGATCCGCGGGTGACGGAACGGCATCTCTAGTGGACAGCGATGCGCTTTCCTGAGGACGGGCTCTCGAAGCATGGCGTGGAGCCTGGCGCTCTGAGTCAGCCCTTCCTTTCGCCCCGCCGATCAGCGAGCTCACGCTCCACGCCATCCCAGTCCAGGAGATCGACGTCCGGGGCGGACACGATCTGCTGGCGCAGCTCCCAGAGGCGCTTCCCGAGCGGAGTCCTCGGGCGATATTCCGGCTTCCTCACCGACACCCCAGATTCCGGCACCCGATCTCCCGGTGCGCGTCGCGTACCACCGGGGGGAGATCCACCGTGCCGACGATGTCCGGATCGCGGTTGGACCAGCGGAAGAAGAACATCCCGACCACCTTGGGCTGGGTCTTTGCGAAGCGCTCGTAGTTCAGGGCGACGTACCGCAGGTACCAGCGCGGCCAGCCGCTACCGGGGCCGCTCTGGCCGTAGAGGTGACCGTGCACGGGGTCGGCCCAGAAGGCGTCGGGGCCGAGGAGCACCCGCTGGTGGGCGTCGAGCTTGGCGAGCAGGCTCTCGAACTCCACCAGGTACTGGTCGTCCGCGTTCTGGGAATAGCCCGGCTGGGCGGGATCGAAGATCCCATATTTGTAGAACCCCACCCAGTCGATGTCGGGAGGGATGCTCTCCGGCGCCGGCTGGGCGCCGAGGGAGCGGCCGTAGCCCATCACCAGCGGGATGCCGGGGAAGGCGGCCTTGAGCGCCACGGCGGCGGCCTCGACGTCGTCGAGCGGGACACAGATGTTGTTGACCTCGGTCTGGACGACGAGGAACCGGGTGGTGGCGGGAGTGACCCGCGCCCCGTAGGCCTCTGCGAACCGGGCCAGCCGGTTCCGCCAGTTGGCGCGCAGGCGGGTGGCGAAGAGCCCCTGGGCATCCCGGCAGGAAGAGGAGACGGCCGGAAAGCGCTTGAACAGGAGATGGTCCAGGATGAGGGCGGCACGGAGGCCGGAGGTCTGGAAGTCGCGCAGGAGGGTCGGAAGGTCGGTCGTGGTCCAGTTTTCCTCGAAGTTGACGAAGGCCACATTGGTGGCGGACCCGCGCTCCGGGATCTCCTCCAGGTGGTTGTACCCCGGTCCGGCGACATCGGTATAACCAAGGACGAGGATCTCGGCGCGGACGGTTCCGGCGAGCAGGAGGGCGCCCAGGACGGCGCCAAGGACGGTTCGGAGGGAGCGGTGCATCTGCGTAGTGTAATCGGGGCGGCCGGAGATCGGCCGACCGCCCACGGGTTCTCGTAGAGACGTCCCCAGCCGCCGTCCGGGACCTCCCCGGAACCACCGCCGTCGGGGCGTCTCCGCAGGCCGGAAACGACGGAGATCTCGGCAGCGTTGGAGACGCCCCGACGGCGCGGTAACGGCAAGGATTTCGATAGCGCCTGGGGCGTCTCTACCGGAATCTCCGCGTGCGACCCGATCTTTTCACAGCCTCTCAATCCTTCAGCTTCGACGGCGGCGGCGCGGTGATCTTCACCGGCGGATTCTTCTTCAGCTGCGCGAGGAGGATCTCGATCGCCTTCTCCAGACCGGGATCGCGCCCCTGGGCGAGATCCTCGGGGCGGTCGACGACCTCGACGTCGGGAGCGACGCCGACGTCCTCGACGTCCCAGGTTCCCTCGGTGGTGAGGAAACGGAAGGACGGGGTGGAGAGAGTGCCGCCGTCTAAGAGCGGCGGGTTGCCATTCAGGCCGATCAGGCCGCCCCAGGTGCGGGTGCCGACGAGCGGGCCCATCCCCAGCTTCCGGAAGTAGTAGGGGAAGGCGTCCCCACCCGAGCCGGCATCGCCGTTGATCAGGCAGACCTTGGGGCCGGCGTTGACGAAGTTGGGCTCGGTGTAGGGCACGCGGCCACGCGAGGCCCAGTAGTTGAGGAGCGGCCGGTGGAGCAGGTCGATCATCTCGCTGGGGATGAAGCCGCCGCCGTTGTAGCGGTCGTCGAGGATCAGTGCCTCCTTGCCGGCCTGCGGGTAGAAGCCCTTGAACAGCTCACGGTTGCCGGCGACGGCGGTGTCGGGCAGGTGGATGTAGCCGATGCGGCCGCCCGAGGCGCGTAGGACCTTCTCGCGGTTCCCCCGCACCCAGTCGAGATAGTGCAGGTTGAATTCGCGCTCGATCGGCCGCACCCGCTCCTCGTGCGCCCCGGCGGTCTTGGGGCTGCTGTTGACCAGCAGGGTCACCACCCGCTTGGCCTTGTTCTCGAGCAGGCGATAGAAGTTGTCCACCCCCTGGGTGCTCTGGCCGTCGACCGCCAGGACGTAGTCGCCGGCCGCGACCTTGACCCCCGGCTCGGTGAGCGGGGAGCGGAAGGCCTCGTGCCAGTTCTCGCCGGGGTAGATCTTGGCGATCCGGAAGTAGCCCGAGGGATCGGCGTCGACGTCGGCTCCGAGAAGGCCGCCGGAGACGTGCGGGACCGGGTCCGTCCCGGGCGCCCGCCCGACGTAGACGTGGCCGGCCGAGAGCTCGCCGCCGATCTGGCCGAGGAGGAAGTCGAGGTCGGCCCGGGTCGCCATGGAGGGCAGGAGCTTGGCGTAGAGATCGCGGATCCCCTTCCAGTCGACGCCGTTCATGCCCGGGTCGTAGAACCAGTCGCGCAGGATGCGCCAGGCGTCGACGTACTCCTGCCGCCACTCCTCGCGCGGCACGATCTTGACCTCCAGCTTGTCGAGGGCCAGAAGCCCCGAGCTGGTGCTCTGGTTGGGCGCGGCGTCGGCGATGCCGTACTCGTCGCCCTTCTGGAAGATCAGCTTCTTGCCGTCGGCCGAGAGGTCGTAGCCCTGGATTCCGTCCAGGACTCCCGACTCCTTCTCGTCTTTCAGGCTGTACATCCGCAGCTTGGAGCCCGGATTGCGGCCGACCCGGTAGAAGACGGCGTCGGCGTTGGCGTTCAGGTCGCGGTAGTCGGCGGGCATACCGGGAAGGGCCCGCACCCGCCGCTCGAAGCCGTCGAAGTCGATCTTCACCCGCACCGCCTTGGGCGCGGCCTTGTCCTCCCCACCCGCGGCGGCCTTGTCGTCGGCCTTCGCCTTTTTTTCGGCATCGGCAGTATCGGCGGCATTGGCGGCATTGGCGGGATCGGCGAGGCGGGGCGGCTGGACCGGCTCCGTCTTCCCGCCCTTGGCCCCCTTGGTGTCCTCCTTGACCGGCTCCTCGTCGCTCTGCGGCAGGAAGAGCGCCGGGCCGTCCTTGGCCAGGAGGCCGACGTAGACCCGGGTGGGGTCGGTATAGACGTACTGGAACTCGTACCCGCTGAACGTCAGGTTGAAGTCGCGGTTCGAGAGGAAGTAGAGGTAGCGGCCCTGGGGGTCCCAGACCGGTTCCTGGGCGCTGCTCGCCGAGTCGGTCAGCTGGCGGGCCTTGCCGTCTTCGAGCGAGTAGATCCAGATCGAGGTGAGCTGCGAATTGCCGCCCTTGACGTAGGCGAGATGGCGGCTGTCCGGCGACCAGCGATACTGGACGACGTCGTTGTAGACGCTGGTGTCGGCGTCCACGACGTGGCCGCTCTCGACGTCCACGAAGCGCAGGCGCTCCTTCTTGTCGCCGAAGGCGAGCTTCTTCGAGTCGGGCGACCAGGCCGGGGGGAAGCGCCAGACGTCGCCGTCCGTGGTGACCCGCCGCTCCTCGCCGCTGCCGTCGGCGCGGCGCAGCCAGATCTCGTACTCTCCCGTGCGGTCGGAGAGGTAGGCGACGGACCGGCCGTCGGGCGACCAGGTGGGGGCGATCTCGCGGATGCCCGGGGTCTGGGTCAGGTTGCGGATCTCCCCCTTCTGGGCGGGGACGGTGAAGATGTCGCCGCGCGCCTCCAGGAGGGCGCGCTTGCCGGTCGGCGAGAGGGAGAAGACGTCGACGTTGGCGCGCACGTTCTGGAAGTGCGGCAGGGTCTCCGGCAGATCGCCGGAGACGCGGATCGGCACCTGGTGGCTGGTCTCGGTCGCCGGGTCGAAGAGCCAGATCGCGCCGCCCTGCTCATAGACGATCCTGTCCGGGCCGGCGCTCGGCCAGAGGACGTCGTAATCGTTGTGGTTGGTGAGCTGGCGCGTCTTCCGGGTCGCCGGGTCGAGGGCGTAGAGGTTCCGCGTGTGCTCGCGGTCGGAGGCGAAATAGATCGTCTTGCCCAGCCAGGCCGGCTCCATGTCCATCGCCTTCGAGTCGGTCAGCCGCTCGGAGGTGTTGTGGGCCAGGTCGTAGACCCAGATGCCCTGGTTCCGGCCGCCGCGGTAGTGCTTCCACTCGCGGAACTCGCTGGCCAGCGGGGTGTAGGCGAAGCGGGTGCCGTCGGGCGAGAGCGATCCGGCGCCGCTCTCCGGGATCGCCAGCGGCCGCTCCATGCCGCCCGCCGCGGGGATGACGTAGGGTCGGCCCATCCGGTCGTCGTAGGGGACGCGGTCGGCGCGAAAGACGATCGACTTGCCGTCCGGCGTCCAGTCGAGGACCTCGTTGTCGTAGCCGCCCCGGGGGGGCAGGTTGGCGTTGTCGCCGTGAAAAGTCAGCTGGCGCGGCGCGCCGCCGTCGACGCTGATGACGTAGACCTGGAACGAGCCGCTGTACTGGCCGGTGAAGGCGATCCACTTGCCGTCAGGCGAGAACTTGGGAAAGAGCTCCTGGCCCGGGTGCGAGGTCAGCCGCCGCGCGATCCCCCCCTGGACGTCGACCACCCAGAGGTCCCCGCCATAGGTGAAGGCGATCTTGTCGCGCGAGACGTCGGGATAGTGCAGCAGCAGGGTGTTGCCGTCCGCCGGCGGTGCCTGCGCGGCGAGAAGGGCCGGCAGCAGAAGCAGGCCGGCGAGGAGGGCAGAGAGAGACGGGCGAGACGGGCGATATTGGCGAGACTGGCGCAAGGGAGCCCCTTTCATTCCAGGTTTACAAGCTCTGTGTACGCAGGGCGCGGAGCCGGGTTTACGCGCCTTCGGCCGGCCGCTCGACGAGGAGGAGCCGGTCCGGCCGGGCGAGCTCGACCTCGTGCTCGGCCAGCGCCCGCACCAGGGCGAGGTCGATCGCCTGCTGGCGATCCATGTAGAAGTTGAAGTCGGGGGTGAGGACGGTGTAGGAGGCCTCGAAGTCGAAACCGGCGGCGCCGAAGCCCTTCAGGTGGGCGCGGTCGAAACGGACCTGCGGCTGGGCCTGGACGATCGAGCGGAGGAGGCCGGGCACCGCCTCCAGCCGGTCGGCCGGAGTGCCGTAGGCGACGGTGAAGCCGAGGGTGACGGTCCGGTTCTCCATCCGCCGGAAGTTCCGGATGCGGCCCTTGAGCAGCTCGCCGTTGCCGAAGATGAGTTGCTCGCCGGTTGCGCTGCGCAGGCGGGTGGTCTTCAAGCCGATGCTCTCGACGGTGCCGGAGGCGTCCCCGACGCCGATCGAGTCGCCGAGCACGAACGGCTTGTCGAGGACGATCGAGAGCGAGGCGAAGACGTCGCCCAGGACGTTCTGCAGGGCGAGAGCGACCGCCACGCCGCCGATCCCCAGGCCGGTGACCAGGGCGGTGACGTTCACCCCCAGGTTGTCCAGGGCGAGGAGGAGCAGGAGCGCCCAGAGGGTGAGCTTGCCGAGGAAGCGCAGGACCCCCACCGTGGTCGCCGAGGCGGCGTCGACCTCCAGCCGGCGCCGCCGGTAGCCGGACACCCAGGTGTCAATACCGGCCGAGGCCCACAGCGCCACCTGGAGGAGGAAGGCGAGGACGGCGGCCGAGCGCAGGGCGCGCTCGCCGGCCGGCGGCAGGGTCAGGGCCTCGCTTCCCAGGTAGAGGGCGGGGAGGGCGAGGAGGGTCCAGCGGGTCTGCTGGACGAGGCCGAGGAGGACGTCGTCCCACTCGCCCGGCGTCCGCGCCGCCTGGCGGCGGCTCCGGTTGAGGCGGCCGAGGAGCAGCCGGCGGGCGAAGAGGACGGCGAGGAGGAGGACGAGGAAGATCGCTCCTCCCTCCACCCAGGCGGCGAGCGGCTGGCCGAGCACCAGGACGTGGGGCAGTCCGGAAAACAGTGGGGCCGCCGATCGGTTCAGGGTGGGCAAGGCGAGCGTGTCCTGGTTAGCGCGGTTTGAGCTTGCGGGCTTGCGACAGGCCGGGCAAGAATGCTATCACTGGCGTCGCTCCGGGCGCCCAGCCGATTCCTGCCGATGAGAACGAAACCTGGCTTCGAACAGGAGAAGGATCCACGATGACCGCAACCGTCAGCTTCTTCGAGCAGGTCAACCGCAACTTCGACAAGGCCGCAGACTTCACCATCGGGCACGATCCGCACCTGCTCAGCCTGATCAAGACCTGCAACAGCGTCTACCACCTGACCTTCCCCTTGCGGCGGGACAACGGCGAGATCGAGGTGATCCACGCCTGGCGCGCCGAGCACAGCCATCACAAGCTGCCCACCAAGGGCGGCATCCGCTACAGCCTGTCGGTCGACGAGGACGAGGTGGTGGCCCTGGCCGCCCTCATGACCTACAAGTGTGCGGTCGTGGACGTCCCCTTCGGCGGCGCCAAGGGCGGCATCAAGATCAACAGCAAAGACTACTCGGCCAACGAGCTGCAGCGGATCACCCGCCGCTACACCTTCGAGCTGTACAAGAAGAACTTCATCGGCCCCGGCATCGACGTCCCCGCCCCCGACTTCGGCACCGGTCCGCGCGAAATGGCCTGGATCGCCGACACCTACGTCTCGCTCGCCGCCGACAAGCTGGAGGCCCTGGGCTGTGTCACCGGCAAGCCGATTGCCCAGGGCGGCATCCGCGGCCGCTCCGAGGCGACCGGCCGCGGCATCGCCTTCGCCACCTGTGAGGCCTGCACGGTGGCCGAGGACATGAAGAAGCTCGGCCTGACGCCGGGGATCGCGGGCAAGCGGGTGGTCGTCCAGGGCTTGGGCAACGTCGGCTACAACGCCGCCAAATTCCTGGAACAGGCCGGGGCGGTGCTGATCGGGTTCGGCGAATCCGAGGGGGCGATCTACAACCCCCAGGGGATTTCCCTGGAGAAGGTCTGGGCGCACCGTCTGGAGACCGGCTCGATCCTGGGCCTCCCCAACAGCCAGACCCTGGCGAACCGCGTCGAGGCTCTGGAGATCGATTGCGACATCCTCGTCCCCGCGGCGCTCGAAAACCAGATCACCGCGGAGAACGTCGGCCGCATCAAGGCGCGCATGGTGGTCGAGGGGGCGAACGGGCCGACCACCAGCGAGGCGAGCGAGCAGCTCTTCCAGCGCGGGGTGCTCGTCCTGCCGGACCACTACGTCAACGCCGGCGGCGTGCTGGTCTCCTACTTCGAGTGGCTCAAAAACCTCTCCCACGTGCGGCTGGGGCGGATGGAGAAGCGGTTCGAGGAGAGCGCCTTCCGGCGCATCCTCTCCTCGGTCGAAGGGATGACCGGCAAGCACCTGACCGACGAGGAGACCGCCAAGGCCACCCGCGGCGCCGAGGAGGTGGACCTGGTCAACTCGGGGCTGGAGGACACCATGGTCACCGCCTACCACCGGCTGCGCGACATCAAGCTCAAGCACGACAACCAGTTCGACCTGCGCACCGCGGCCTTCATCGATGCCATCGACAAGATCGCGCTCTGCTACGGGGATCTGGGGATTTTCCCGTAGGCGCCCCGGCACCTGGGAGGACCGCCCCGAAGGGTCTGAACCAGCCTGATACTTCCGAGGGCACGTCCGGCCCGAGCGCCCCGTGGCCTCGAAGCCGGGTGCGCTGCGTGCAGTCGCCTGCATGCTATATAGTATGAAGATATGAAACGCACGGCGATCACTCTTCCCGACGACCTTGCCAAGCTGGTGGATTCCGAAGCCCGGCGGCGGCAGACGAGCGTTTCCGAGGTTGTCCGGCTGTATCTCGTCCAAGGCCTGGCGGCGGGTTCCTCTGAGGAGCCGCGGAGGATCCCCTGGGCTGGAATGGTCGACGATCCGGAAATGGTACCTGCCGCGCGGATGGAGGAGCTTCCGGCCGAGCACTGGTGAAGGGTGAATGATCTCAACCGCGGCCACCCACCTCAAGAGAGGAGACCGAAATGGCAGGTTGGTTTGAGCTGAGCAAGAGTTCGGATGGTCAGTTTCGCTTCGTTCTCAAGGCCGGCAATGCCGAGACGATTCTCACGAGTGAGCTGTACAAGGCCAAAGCATCCGCCGAAAACGGCATCGCTTCGGTTCAGGCCAATTGCCAGTCCGACGATCGGTACGAGAAGAAGACCTCATCCAACGGCAAGCCCTACTTCAATCTCAGAGCTGCCAATAACCAGGTCATTGGAACCAGCGAGATGTATTCTTCCGAGGCGGCTCGGGACAAAGGCATTGCCTCCGTCAAGACCAACGGCGTAACCAAGACGGTCAAGGACAACACCTAACCCTTTTGGTTCGAGGAGAGCGGACGGCGGCTTCATCGAGCCATTGGGCCACCCCCCTACTGTCCTCCCCCCGTCCCCAACCGCCGCCCTCCCCGGGGGGAGGGACCCGTTAGGCGGCCTCGTGGTGGATCACGCGGTCATCGCCGCAGGTCCCCGCGGTCACCGCTGCCATGCCTGTGCCCTTCAGTCTTGCGTCCGTCGAGCCCAGTAGAGGGGGCGTCTCCGATGATGCGCGACAGCCAGGATGAAAAGTTCTTCGCCCTCGATCCGATAGACCAAGCTGTAAGGGAACTTGGAAATCAGCTGTTGCCGAATCTCGTCCCAAACGACGGGCGCTACTCGCGGGAACCGCTGGACATGAGCCACCGCTTCCTCGACGCGGTCCAGAAAGATCGCACCCAGACCAGGGGACTCCCTCTCATAGTAGCCCGAGCTTTCGAAAAGCTCCCGCCTCGCCAGCGGATGCCAGGTCGGGCGGCTCACTTGAGGAGGGCGCGTGCTTCCCGGAAGACTTCGTCCGAAGGGAAGGTCGGCACTTCGCCGCGTTCGATCTCGCGGTACCGATACATCGCCTCCTCAGCCCAGACCTGGTCGACATCTCCTTCGGCGGTGGAATCGAGGCTCAGAAGGAGAGTCTTCGCCAGGCGAGCTCTCTCCTCTTGCGGGAGTTGGAGAGCTTCGGACTCGAGGTCGTGTACAGGGAGCGCCATGTCCTAATAATACCACTGCGAACCTCATCCACCGCGCCGGTCACCGCCACCCCGGGTCGCCCTACGGCGCCAGGATCGGCAACCGCGGCCGCACGGCACCCCTCGAAGTACCGGCCGGCGCGAAATCCCGCAGCCGTACCGGCAGCCGCCGGGCACCCCAGGTGCCCGGGGCGCCCGCGAAGCGGCCGGGGAGCGGCGTGCCGCAGGAGGCGCAGTTCCCCTCAGAGGTGAGATTCCACTCCGTCAGCACGTACCAATCACGGCCGATCAGGTGCTCGCCACAGTGATGGCAGAAAGTGGTCCCGCCCTCCCGGTCGTGGACGTTGCCGGTGTAGGCGTAGCGCAGGCCGTTGGCCATGGCGATCCGCCGTGCCTTCGACAAGGTGGCCGGTGGGGTCGGCGGCTTGTCGAGCAGCTTGTAGTCGGGATGGAAAGCCGTGAAATGGATCGGCACGTCCGGCCCGAGCGCCTCGGCCACCCAGCGGGTCATCCGGTCGAGCTCCTCCTCCCCGTCGTTCTCCCCCGGGATCAGGAGGGTCGTGATCTCGAACCAGACGTCGGTCTCGTGCTTCAGATAGACCAGGGTCTCCTTCACGGTCTCCAAGTCGCCGCCGCAGATGTTCCGATAGAAGCGCTCGGTGAAGCCCTTCAGGTCGACGTTGGCCGCATCCATGGAGCGATAGAACTCCCGCCGCGGCTCGGGGCAGATCTCGCCGGCCGTCACCGCGACCGTCCGGATGCCGGCCTCCCGGCAGGCCTGGGCGACGTCGACCGCATACTCCATGAAGATCACGGGATCGTTGTAAGTGAAGGCGACGCTCTTGCAGCCCAGGCGCTCCGCGGCGCGGGCGATGACCTCCGGGGTGGCCTGGTCGGCCAGGGTGTCGGTCTCGCGCGATTTGCTGATGTCCCAGTTCTGGCAGAACTTGCAGGCCAGGTTGCAGCCGGCGGTGCCGAACGAGAGGACCGGGGTGCCGGGCAGGAAGTGGTTCAGGGGCTTTTTCTCGATCGGATCGACGCAGAAGCCGCTCGACCGCCCATAGGTGGCGAGGACGATCTGGTCGTCCAGCCGGGCGCGCACGAAGCAGAGCCCGCGCTGCCCCTCCCGCAGCTTGCAGAAGCGCGGGCAGAGGTCGCACTGGATGCGCTCGTCGTCGATCGCATGCCAGTATTTGGTGGGGACGACACTCGCGTCCCGTACGATCTCGGTATCCATTCCTACATCGCCTTTCGGAAAAGAGGGTTCCGCCCCGCCCGCTCGTCTAAGAAAACAAGCGGAGACGGGGCGGGATTCCGAAAAGCGGTCCTACTTCTCGGCCGGTGTCACCGTCGTCGCCAGCGCGTGAAGCTCCCCGATCGAGCGGAGCACCCCTCCCTTGACCACGAACCGCACTTTCCGCAGGTTGGCGACGTCCGCCGCCGGGTCGGCTCCCACGATGAGGAGGTCGGCGGCCTTGCCCTTCTCCACGGTCCCAAACTCCTTGTCGAGGCCCATGGCGGTGGCGCCGCCGCGGGTCGAGGCGGTCAGGACTTGGAGCGGTGTGAGCCCCGCCGCCTGCATCGCCTCCATCTCGGCGTAGACCGAGGGGCCATGGAGGGTCAGGGGGTTGCCGGCGTCGGTCCCCATGGCGATCGTCACCCCGGCCTCCTGGACTTTCTTCAAGTTCTGGGCGGAGGTCTGCTCGAGCTCGGCCGTCCCCTTGTCCCGCCGGGCGAGCCGCTCGGCCGTGACGTCGGTCGGGAGCGGGGTCCGGGCCGTCTCGGCCACCTTGGCGAGGGTACCCGGATCGATGCAGCCGTTGGGGTCGTCGACCTTGGGGGGCTCCTTCTTGAAGGCCGCGTCGAACATACGGACATAGCCCCGGCCGACGGTGAGGGTGGGGCAGTAGATCGTGCCGTTGCTTTTAAGGAGATCCAGGAACTCCTGGTCGATCGGCTTGTCCCAGACGCTGTGGACGAGGAGGTGCGCCCCGGCGCGGAGCGCCTCCTTGGCCTCGTCGAGGCCGGTCGAGTGGACGATGAGCGGCAGGCCCAGGCGCTTGGCCTCCTCCCCGGCGGCCCGGACGGCCTTCCCCATCTCGGCGATCGAGGGGTTCTCCTGGGGGATGAACCAGACCTTGACCGCCCGGGAGCCCTGGTCGTGGAGGTAGCGCACCCCGGCGCGGCCGACCTCGGCGTCCTTCAGATAGATGAATTGCCGCTCGGCCGGCAGGTTGAGCCAATGGTCCAGGGTCGAGAGGAGCGGTCCGGCGGCGGCGACGTGGGGGAGCTCGGTGCTGGCGCCGAAGCGGTCGGCCAGTTGGAGCGTCCAGGCATAGCCGCCGACGTCGAAGACCGCGGTGACACCGGTGCAGAGGTAGGTGTGGCCGAAGCGCTCGGGGTGGGCCTTGAGATCCGCCTCGACCTTCTCATAGGGGTGCTCGCCCCGCACGTCGAGGGAATCGGGCCGGCCGTCGGCCCAGCCGGTCTGGGAGAAGTGGACGTGCGCGTCGACGAGCCCCGGGGTGATCCACTGCCCTTTCATGTCGACCACGTCGACCCCGGCCGGCACCGGGCAGCTGGCGCGGGGACCGGCGCAGTCGATCTTGCCGTCCCGCAGGAGAACCACCGCATCCGCCACCGGAGCCCCCCCGGTGCCGTCCAGGAGCGTCGCCCCGACCAGCGCGCGCGGCGGGGGCGGCACCCCGGGGTCGCCTGAGAAGGCGGTGCTGACGGCGATCCGCCAGCCCTGGGGCGTCTTCAGGAACACCCGCTCCGAGAGCCCCGCCTCCTCCCGGGCGCCATAGCGCACCCGGTACCTATAGGTCCCATAGACCACCCCCGGCTGGATGGGGGTGAGCCGCAGGTCCTCGGCCTCGAAGTGGTCCGGCCAGCCCTTCCCGGCGTTGGCCGCCAGACCCGCGTAGCCGAGCTCCGGACCCGTCGCCCCGGTGCGGGCGAGACCCGGAGAGTCCAGATAGCAGGCGAGATAGGCGTCCTTGTCCTTGTCGCGGATCGCCTGGAGGTTCTTCTCGAAGAGGGTGCGGGCGGCGGCAATGTCGGCCGCGCTCGAGGCACCGGCAGGCTTCTGCGCCTCCGCCGAGGCTCCGAGGATCAGGAAGATACTGGCGAACAGCACGAGCCTGCGAGTTGAGCTCCACTGCGCGACGAGCCGCGATCGGGTCATGGGACCTCCCGGGAAAGAGAACGGCTCATTCTACGGTACGTAAGCGGCTATGGGGGCAGGAAGAAGCTATCGACGTAGGCGAGTTTCAATCGCGCGAATCCAGCAAGCGCCCCAGCGCCCCCGCTTTCCGAACCACCGGAGCGAGGTTCCGGCGTGGCTCGACCAGGGGACCAAGGATTCCTTGCTCCTCCAGCTCACGCAGAGTGGCGGCGAGAGTCTTCTTTCTTTTGATCGGCCGGATCTCGGCCACCTCCTCCATAGGCATACCGCAAGTATAGTACCGGGTCAGACAGGTCCAGACATTGAGAGGGAGCGAAGGCATGGTCACTGCTCGCGACTCGATCTGCTAGGCTTGCTTCCATGTCAGATCAGGCCATCCAACAGCTGGCGGATGCCGCGAGGCGGGCAGAGGGGCTCGATCTGCTGCTGCTCTTCGGCTCCAGGGCCAGGGGCGATGCCCACCCTCATTCGGACTGGGATCTGGGGTACCTGGCCGGCCCCGGCTTCGATCCCGATGGGTTTCTCGCTCGCGCGGTCCGGCGGCTCGGCAGCGATCGGGTCGACCTCGTCGATCTCGCGCGCGCGTCCGGCCTGTTGCGCTTCCGCGCCGCCGGAGAGGGGCAGGTCCTCCACGAGTCCCAGCCTGGTCGCTTCGAGCGGTTCTGGCTCGAGGCGGTCTCGTTCTGGTGCGACGCCCAGCCGATCCTCGACGCGGGCTATCGGGCTATCCTCGAGCAATTACCGTCATGAGCGGCCTCGATCGCGCGATCCTCGCCGAGAAGGCCTCCGCGATCGAGCGGCACCTCGCTCGGGTGGCGGATCGTCTGCCGACCGGTCCGGAGCAGTTCCAGCCGTCGACCGACGCCTCGGACGCGGTGATCCTCCACCTCTGGCAGGCGGTCCAGGCCACGATCGATCTCGCCCTCGCCGCCTGTCTCCTCCTTCACCTCGGTACTCCCAACAGCTATGCCGAAGCCTTCGAGCGACTGACCCAGGGCGGCTACCTCGACCCTGGGCTGGCGGAGCGGCTGACCCTCGCGGCCGGCTTCCGCAACGTCGTCGCCCACATGTACGACCGCATCGACATGAACCGGGTCTATCGCGCCGCCCAGGAAGGTCCCGCCGACCTGCGCGCCTTCCTGGCCCGGCTGCGCGACCTGCTTGTGTAACGGGATTCGCCTGAAGAAGAAGAGGGGAAAATGGCTCCTCGGGAGGGATTCGAACCCCCAACATTTCGGTTAACAGCCGAACGCTCTACCGTTGAGCTACCGAGGAACGGGAGGGAGCTGGGAAGCTCCCGGAAGCGGGAATGTTAGGCGCGCTCGCCCGGGGTTGTCAATCTTTCAGCGCCGGTGGGCCCGGCGGTACTCCGGCGGCGGCCCGGGCGCGGGCCGCCGCCGGTTCCATCTTTCCTAGGGCGAGCTGTCGAGGAACGGCTTCAGCTTCGTCGCCCGGCTGGGGTGACGGAGCTTGCGCAGGGCCTTCGACTCGATCTGCCGGATGCGCTCGCGGGTGACGTTGAACGACCGGCCGACCTCCTCCAGGGTGTGCTCCGAGCCGTCGCCCACCCCGAAGCGCATCTTGAGGACCAGCTCCTCACGTGGTGTCAGCGTCTTCAGCACCTTCCGGGTCTGGTCCTTCAGGTTGGTGAAGATCACCGAGTCGATCGGCGAGACCGCGTTCTTGTCCTCGATGAAGTCGCCGAGATGCGAATCCTCCTCTTCGCCGATCGGCGTTTCGAGCGAGATCGGCTCCTGGGCGATCTTCATGATCTTCCTCACCTTCGAGGCCGGCAGGTCCATCCGCTCGCCGATCTCCTCGGCGGTCGGCTCGCGACCCAGCTCCTGCACCAGCGACCGGCTGGTGCGGGTGAGCTTGTTGATGGTCTCGATCATGTGCACCGGGATGCGGATGGTCCGCGCCTGGTCCGCGATGGCCCGGGTGATCGCCTGCCGGATCCACCAGGTGGCGTAGGTCGAGAACTTGTAGCCACGCCGGTACTCGAACTTCTCGACCGCCTTCATCAATCCGATGTTGCCCTCCTGGATGAGGTCCAGGAACTGCAGCCCGCGGTTGGTGTACTTCTTGGCGATCGACACCACGAGCCGGAGGTTGGCGACGATCAGCTCCTCCTTGGCGCGCTCGCACACCCCCTCGCCCTGGCGGATCTTCTCGATCGTCGCCGCGATCTCGGCGTGGGTCGTGCCGTAGCGCTCCTCCAACTCGCGGAGGTGAGCGCGGTACTTCTCGATCCGCCGGCGGTGGAGCGCCTTCAGGTCCTCGCTCGACTCGCGCTTCAGGGCCGTCTGCGCCCGCTTGATGTCCTGCTCGAAGCGCGAGAACTGGCGGTCGATGTCCTTCAGGAAGTCGACCAGGCGGTTGCGCGTCTGGACCGAGAAGTCGATCGTGCGGATGTCCTTGGCGATCTTGGCGACCAGCCGATCGATCTCGCGCTCGATCTCCAGGTACTTCTCGCCGTCGGGCTTGCAGCGCTTCTGCCGCTTCTTGAGCTCCTGAATCTCATGGTCGTTGCCGGCGATCTGCTCGAAAATCTTCAAGTTGCTGCGGATACGGTCCGACGCCTTGGGGTCGAGCGGCTCGTCGGGATCGGCCGAGATCAGCTCGCGGAGCACCCGCTTGTCGCGCTGGGCCAGCTCGTTCAAACGCAGCAGCTCGCGGAGAACCACCGGGTTCTCGCACAGCGCCTCGTAGATCGTCCACTCCCCCTGCTCGATGCGCTGCGCGATCTCCACCTCGCCCTCGCGGTCGAGGAGGGGGACGGTGCCCATCTCGCGCAGGTACATCCGCACCGGGTCGTTGGTCTTCTCGTGCGTGGTGAGGGTGAACTCGTTGGTCTCATCCTCCTTCTTGTCGAACTCGCTGGGGCCGGACTCGAAATCGTCACGGTTCTGATAGCGCTCCGGGCGATCGATGACGTCGATCCCGAGGTCAGAGAACCGGATGTAGATCTCGTCCAGCTCGTCGGGGAGGGAGACCACCTCCTCCGGCAGCATTTCGTAGATTTCGTCGTAGAGGAGGTACCCCTTCTCCTTGCCCAGCTCGATGAGCTGCTTGACGGAGGAGTACTTCTCTTCGACGGGTGCGATGCTCGAAATGGACAATGGGACCTCCTAAGGTCTGCTCCCCTGCCAAGAGGAACGGACAAGCGGACAGACCGGGGTCACCCGGCTCCCTTGCCGGCGCCCGGCCGTGGCCGCCGATGCAGGCTGAGGCTCAAACGCCTCTTCTCGTCGTACAGACGCGTAAGGAGAGCGTCATCCCCGCCCTTGCGCTGCGCCTCACTGATCTCGCTCGCAAGCTCGCGCAACCGTCTCTCCTGGTACCGGTGCGAGAGCTCTGCCAGGAGCTCCGGCAGCTCGCGTTCCTTCGAACCAAACGGCGTTTCTACCAAAATCTGGGCCATCCGGTCAACCAAAGAGCCGTCCGACCCCAGCTCGGCGAGCACCGCCCGGCTATCCGGGGGGACGCCGCCGTTGGTTCCTCCATATAGAGTGCAGAAGACCTGGTAAATATTCCGACATTGCGCATCGAAGAAGGCCTCCGCCGGTGGTAGCTCGGCGAGGGGTGGAACCTGCTGACCCTTCAATAGTATTTCCAGCAGCTGTTCTTCCGCGCTGCGGACGATGCCGGAGGGGATGCCGGAGGAGAAGGAGCCGGCGGGGGCGGCGGCCGGAGCGCCTGGCGGTCCCGCGGTCCGGCTGGGCGCCGCTCCGGGGCGCCGCTCGGCCAGCTGGGCGAAGAAGAGGTTTTCCGGGATGCGCAACCGCTCGGAGGCCCGGCGCAGGTAGTTGTGGCGGGCGACCGGGTCGGCGACGGCCCCCACCAGCTCGCGCACCGCCGAGGCGGCGGCGGCGGTCAGGCGAGGGGCGCTGCCGGCGTCCTTGGGGATCAGGCGCTCCATTTCGAGGAAGATGGCATCCTCGGCGCCGTCGATAGCGGCCCGCACCGCCTCGCCACCCTGGGCCAGGCGCAGGGAATCCGGGTCCTCCCCCTCGGGGAAGTGGGCGCGGCGCACGGCGAGCCCCTCGGCGAGGAGGAGGGGGAGGGCGCGGCGGTAGGCGTTCTCGCCGGCGTTGTCGCCGTCGTAGGCGACCACCACCTCGGAGGCGTAGCGCGAGAGGAGCCGGGCCTGCTCCGGGGTGAGCGCCGTGCCCATCCCCGCCACCGCCCCCTCGACCCCCGCGGCGACCGTGCCGACGACGTCGAAGTAGCCCTCGACGAGGACCGCCCGGCCGGTCTCGCGGATCTCGCGCTTCCCCAGGTGGAGCCCGTAGAGCAGGGTCCCCTTGTGGAACTGCTCGGTCTCGGCGGTGTTGACGTACTTCGCCGGATCGTCCCCCAGGGTGCGGCCGCCGAAGCCGACCAGCCGCCCCGACGGGCTGTGGATGGGGAACATCAGCCGGTGGCGGAAGCGGTCATAGGGCTCGCCCTCGCGCTTCTCGGAGATGCCGGCGAGCCCGGCGGCCACCAGGTCGGCCATGGGGAGCCGGGGGTGGAGGGCCTGGACGAGGTTCTTCCAGCCGTCCGGGGCATAGCCGAGGCCGAAGCGCTCGACGAGCTCGGCGGGGATCTGCCGCTTGGCGAGGTACTGCTGGGGGACGGGCCACTTGCGCAGCTGCTCGACGAAGTACTTCGCCGCCGCCTCCAGGGCGCCGCCGACGTCGCGCTCCCTGCGCCCGCCCGGTTTTTCGGCGCGGGTGGGCAGGGGGATGCCGTAGCGCCCGGCCAGCGACTCGATGGCGGCGGGGAAGTCGTCGCCGGTCACCAGCATGTGGAGCTTGATCGCGTCCCCCCCCTTGCCGCAGCCGAAGCAGTAGAAGAGCCCCTGCACGGGATCGACGCTGAACGAGGGGGACTTCTCCTTGTGGAGCGGGCAGAGCCCCTGCATCCGCCGGCCATTCTGGCGCAGGCGGGTGTGCTCGGAGGCGATGCCGACGATGTCGATGGCGTCGCGCACGGCCTGCACGAGCTGGGGGGTGAGCTGGACGTTGCCAAGGGTCATCGGTCGGTGGACATCCTTATTCTTATAGGTATACGTTGCCGAAGATCCCGGGATGGGGACAGCGGGCTGCCTCGGCGATCAGCCCCCGCGCAGGGTGACGACGGTCGCTCCGTTGCCACCCTCGTTGGGCTCGCCGGAGCGCAGGTTCGAGACCCCGCGATGGCTCCGCAGGTGCTCGCGCACCGCCTGGCGCAGGCGGCCGGTGCCGTGGCCGTGGATCACCCGCACCTCCCGGCGGGAGGAGAGAAGGGCCTGGTCGAGATAGGCGTCGAGCGCCTCCAGGGCCGGCTCGACCCGCTGGCCGATGAGGTTGACCTCGGCCGGCGCCTCCGGAGCCCCGGTGTCCGGCTCGGCCCGCGCGCCGCCCCGCCCCGGCCGTTCCCGTTCGCGCTCGCGCTCGCGCTCGGGGGTACGACCGGACGGGGCTCCGCCGCCGCCCCCGATCGGAATCAGGTCCTCGGGACGGCAGCGCACCCGCTTGCCGCGCACCGCCACCTCCGCCCGGCCGGGCTCCAGCTTTTCGATCACTCCCTCCCAGCCGAGCTGGGCATGGCGGGCGCGCTCCCCCACCGCGAGCCCGCCCTCGGCGACCGGCTCGGCCGGCGCCAGCTCGGGGGCGGCCTCGAACAGCCGTTCGACCGCCTCGGCTTCGAGCCCCCGGCGGCGGCCGCCCTGGAACTCCTCGCGCAGCTTCTCGACCTCGCCCCGGAAGCGCTCCATCGTCTCCCGGCGGAAGGCGTCGAGGTCGCCCTTGAGCTTCCTGCCGACCGTCCGGCGCTCCTCCTCGATGGCGGCGAGCTCGGCGGCCAGGCGGCGGCGGAGCTTCTCGGCGTCCGCCGCTTCCACCTCCAGGCGGTCGCGGGTTTCGGCCAGCTCGCGGCGCACCCGGTCGACCTCGGCGATCAGCCGGCGCAGGTCGCGGTGCTCGGTGCCGAGGCGGGCCTCGGCGCGGTCCAGCCACTCCGCCGGCAGGCCCAGCCGGCGCGCCAGGGCGAGCGCCTCGCTCGCCCCGGGCGGACCGGGGACCAGCCGGAAGGTGGGCCGGCCGGTCGCGGGATCGAACTCCATGGCGGCGCAGGAGGCCCCGCCCATCTCCAGGGCGGCGGCAGCGAGCTGGGCGAGGTGGGTGGTGATGACCCCCAGGGAGCCCTTGGCGAGCAGCCCTTCGAGGAGCGAGATGGCGAGGGCCGAGCCCTCCTCGGGGTCGGTGCCCGAGCCCAGCTCATCTAAAAGGATGAGGCTGTCCGGCCCGGCCCCCTCCCAGGCCTCCTTCAGGCGCAGCAGCCGGCCGCTGAAGGTCGAGCGGTCGGCGAGGAGGTCCTGCTCGTCGCCCACCGTCGCCACCACCCGGCGGAAGAACGGCAGCCGGCTCCCCGCGGCGGCGGGGATCGGCAGCCCGCACTGGGCGGCCAAGGCGAGGATGCCGGTGGTCTTGAGCGAGACCGTCTTGCCGCCGGCGTTGGGACCGGTCACCACCAGCACCCGCCGCCCGGTGGTGAATTCGAGGTCGAGCGGGACGATCCCCGCCGAGTGCCCGGCCTGGCCCAGGGCCTCGGCGCGCAGGTCGGCGAGGCGCGGATCGAGCAGCGGGTGGCGGGCGGCGACCAGGCGGATCTCGTGGCGCGGGCCGATCTCCGGCAGATGCCCCTCGCTCACCTCGGCAAAGCGGAGGGCCGCCTGGAGCAGGTCGAGCTCGGCCAGGAAGTCGGCATGAACGCCGAGGTCCGGCAGCGCCGCACGCCCCTCGCCCACCAGCTCGGCAATGATGCGGCGCCGCTCGGCCTCCTCGTCCTCGACCGACTGCTGGAGGGAGTTGTTCGACTCGACGACGTGGAGCGGCTCGAAGTAGAAGCTCTTGCCGGTCGCCGAGCGGCCGTGGACGAGGCCACTGCTGCGGCCCCGCGAGCCGGACTGGAGGACGAGGACCAGGCGGCCGCCGCGCATCGGGATGGTCTCCTCGGAGAGCTCGTCCTTGTGCTGGCTGACGAACTCGCCGAGGTCGCGATAAAGCTGGTCGCGCACCCGGCGGATCTGGCCGCGCAGGGAGGCCAGGCGGGGGCTTGCGTCCTCGCGCACCTCGCCGCGGCGGTCCAAGGTCCGCTCGATCTTGCGCAGGAGCGCGGAGAGGTCGGGGAGGCCGGCGGCGAGACGGGCCAGCTCGGGGGCCGGCCGATCGGCCACCCCGGGTGCATTCGCTGCTGCGATGCGTTGGGCGGCGGCGCGGCTCGCCCGCAGCAGGTCGGCCAGGCGGACGAGGTCCATCCCTTCGAGCGGCGGCCGGCCGGTGTTCAGGCGGGCGAGCAGCTCGCCCAAGGGGACGTCGAAGTCAGGGACCAGCGGCGGGCCGCCGCCGAGCCGCAGGGCCTCCTCGTAGCGGCGGCGGCGGACCCCCAGGTCGGCCTCGTCCTCGGCCGGCTGCAGGGCGAGGATGCGGTCGCGCCCGAGGTCGCTCGCCGCCAGCCGGGCGAGGACCGCGAGCAGGCTCGGCAGCTCCAGGGCCTGGGCGGTGGCGGCGGAGAGGATGTTCGAGGGGGAGGTCATAACAAAAAACGGGAGCAGGGCCTTTCGCCCCACCCCCGCTTTCGGTTGTGCATCTCGGGTCTATGCGAGGCCCTGGCGACGCTCTTCCGACAGCTTGCGCAGGATCTTCTTGCGCGCCTGCACGGCCTTCCGCTTGCGCTTGACAGAGGGCTTCTCGAAGTGCTGCCGCTTGCGGAGCTCGGTCAGGATCCCTGACTTCTCCACTTTGCGCTTGAACCGGCGCAGCGCGTTCTCGAAGCTCTCTTCCTCGCGCACATGGACAACAGGCATCTTAAGACTCACCTCTTTTCTCTCTGGGACTTGAGGCGACACCCCGCAGACCCGCCAGGGTGGGCACTCGCAGCCGAAGAGCTTGCCTCAAACCTCCGGCTGAAGTCAAGGACCGGGGGCGGCGGCATCGCGCGGCAGCGCCAGGGTCCCGTCAAAGTCGCTTTTCTCTTCGCCCCGAAGGGGCTTGGGTCGGTAGCCTGGGGTGAAAACCCATATGGTTACACACAACTTGTAGTGGACAAAGAGCCCTGAATCTGGTTACTTAGTCCGCAGAGGCGACACCTTAACCTCTAAGGAGGAGAGATGGGCTCGCAGTCTGTGGAAGGA
>DASQPA010000015.1:0-2309 GCA_035644215.1 Thermoanaerobaculia bacterium | reverse complement strand
ACGCGAGGATAGCCTGGCGCTGCAGCTCCTCTCCCGCCGCGACTCCCCGGGCCTGGACGAGCTGGGCGAGGCGCTGCTCCAGATCCTCAGCGCCGCCGCCCGGCAGCCGGACGCGCCCCTGGGCGATCTCCCGCTCGCGGGACTGGACCACCCCGTCAAGCTCCCCGGACGGCACGGACGCCCGTTGGCCGCCCTGCAGTTCAATTTTTGAGAGGTCGATCTCGCGATGAGCTCTGTCACCGAAGCCGCCGCCGCTGCCCCTTCCGTCCTGGCTGCCGATCCTGAGGTGCTGGCCGCAGGCGCCCCGTACTGGCGCGACAAGCTGGCCGGCCACCTGCGGCCGGCCGGCCCGCGTCCGGACCACCGCCGGCCCGAGGACCGCGCGGAGTAGAGCGCCACGGTGACGTTCGAGATCGACGGTGAGCTCTTCGAGCAACTCGTCCGCTTGACCGGGAGCGAGCCCTTCCTGGAGCACGCGGCCCTGGCGGCGGCGCTCACCGCCTGCCTCTTTCGCTACACCCAGGCCTCGCCGGTCGTCCTCGGCGGTCCGGCCATCCGTTCGGAAGAGTCGCCCGCGGAGATCGCAAACGCCGTTCCCCTGGTCAACGAGGTCGACGGGGCGACGACCTTCCGCCAGCTCCTCCTGCGGGTCCGCCAGACCCTGCTCGAGGCGCACGAGCACCAGGGTTACCCTTTCGCCCAGCTGCTCCAGGACCTGAGCCTCCCGGCACCGGCGAACCGCTGCCCGCTCTTCGACGTCGCCCTGGTCCATCGCGAGCTCCACACCGCCCTGCCCGAGGTCGGCAACGACATCACCCTGACTTTCGAGCGGGCGCCCGGACGCCTTCGCGGCACCGCGGCCTTCAGCCCCCGGCTCTACGAGCCCGCCACCGTCGAGCGCCTCGGCCAGCACCTCGTCCGCATCCTGCGGGCCGGCCTGAAAGACCCCAACACGGCGCTGGCCGAGATCGACGTCCTGAGCGAGGAGGAGCGGCGCCGCCTCCTGGTCGAGTGGAACGACAGCGCGCGCGACTACCCCCGGGACCTCTGCGTCCACCAGCTGTTCGAGGCGCACGTCGAGGCCGCCCCGGACCGTATCGCCCTGGTCGACGACGGCCTGCGCCTGAGCTATGGCGAGCTCGATCGGCGCGCCAACCAGCTGGCCCATCATCTCCAGGGGATGGGCGTCGGCCCCAACACGCCGGTCGGCATCTGCTTGAACCGCTCGCCCGAGCTGATCCTCTCCGTGCTCGCGGTGCTCAAAGCCGGCGGCGCCTACGTGCCCTACGATCCGACCTACCCCAAAGAGCGCGTCGCCACCATGTTCGAGGACGTCAAGCTCAAAGTCCTCCTCACCCGGGAGAGCCTGCTCGACCGCCTCCCCGAGCGCAAGCCCCGGGTGGTCGTCGTCGACCACGACGCGCCGGCGATCGCCAAGCGGCCCACCGACCTGCCGCCACGGCGCTCCGGGCCGGGCGACCTCTGCTACATCATCTTCACCTCCGGCTCGACCGGCCGGCCCAAGGCGGCCGCGGTCTACCACCGCGGCTGGACCAACCTCCTGTGCTGGTTCGGGCGTGAATTCGCCATCTCCCCCGCCGACAAGAACCTGGTGATGAGCTCGATCAGCTTCGACATCACCCAGCGCAGCATGGCGATGCCGCTGACCCGCGGTGGCGAGCTGCATCTGGTGCCGGACGGCTACGACCCCGAGCTCCTCCTGCGCACCATCCGCGACTCCGAGATCACCCTCTTGAACTGCGCGCCCAGCACCTTTTACCCGCTTCTCGAGGGGCCGGAGGCCGGCCACTACACGAGCCTGCGCTCGCTGCGCTGCCTGTTCCTCGGCGGCGAGGCCATCTCCGCCTCGCGCCTGATGCGGTGGGTCACCTCGCCTGATTACACCACCGAGATCGCCAACGTCTACGGCGCCGCGGAATGCAGCGACGTCTCCTCGTTCTACCGCCTGCACGACTTCGAGCGCTACAGCCGGACCTCGGTGCCGATCGGCACGCCGACCGACAACAGCAAGGTCTATCTCCTCGACGAAGAGCTGCGCCTGGTGCCGATCGGCATCGGAGGCGAGATCTGCCTGGCCGGCGACGGCGTCGGCCGCGGCTACGCCAACGACGCCACCCTGACCGCCCGCAAGTTCGTCGACGATCCCTTCTCGACCGTACCGGGAGCCCGGCTCTACCGGACCGGCGACCTCGGCCGCTATCTCCCCGACGGCAACCTGGAGTTCCTCGGCCGCATCGACTTCCAGGTCAAGATCCGTGGCCAGCGCATCGAGCTGGGCGAGATCGAGA
>DASQPA010000014.1:0-56852 GCA_035644215.1 Thermoanaerobaculia bacterium | reverse complement strand
ACGCGAGGATAGCCTGGCGCTGCAGCTCCTCTCCCGCCGCGACTCCCCGGGCCTGGACGAGCTGGGCGAGGCGCTGCTCCAGATCCTCAGCGCCGCCGCCCGGCAGCCGGACGCGCCCCTGGGCGATCTCCCGCTCGCGGGGCTGGACCACCCCGTCAAGCTCCCCGGACGGCACGGACGCCCGTTGGCCGCCCTGCAGTTCAATTTTTGAGCGCCGATCCTCCGGAATCTCTCCGGGAGCTTCCAAAATCCCTCCGGGACCTGCCAAAACGCTTCCGGAACGTCTGGAACGTCTTCGGGAGCTCCGGAACCTCTTCCGGAACGTCCGGAAAGACTTCCGGCGCCTCCGGAACCGTTTCCGGAGCGTCCAGAACGATTTCCGGAGCATCCGGAACTATTTCTGGAGCTCCCGGAACGCTTTCCGGAGCATCGGAAGGTCTTTGGAGGCCTCCGGAACGACTTTTGGAGCGTCCGGAACGCTTTCCGAGCCGCCGGAAGCGTTCCGGATGCTCCCGAAGATGTTTCTGCGCGCGATTTCTCCCCCGGCCCCTTCACCGTGGTTGGCAACCAGGTCCTCTTCGGCGCCGACGACGGCGTGCACGGCCGCGAGCTCTGGGAGATTTCGGTGGCGGACGTGGTGACGCCGTAAGCTCGGTCCGGAGGTTCTGCAAGGGACCGAGTATAATCGCCCGCGGGCGGCTGTAGCTCAGGTGGAAAGAGCAGGAGTTTCCTAAACTCTTGGTCGGGGGTTCGAGTCCTCCCAGCCGCACCAATAGAATCAACAACTTACAGATTCTCTCCTCCAGGGGATTGACGATTTGGCACCCTGCTGTGGTGCCAATGATTCGCCTGCGCGAGGCTTTCACGGCGACAAACGGTGGCAATGGCGAGTGAAGCTCAAGGGCTTCCCGACGCGGTCCGGCACCTGCCCGACGGTGCCGCCGCCCGCCCCTCCACCCCCGCCTCCTCTTTCGCGGTTCCGATCGACTCCGAAAAGTGAAGCCCACCCAGGCTCGCGGCGCGATCCGACCTGCCCCGGCCGAAGGCATCGAAATAGGTCAGCCGGTACTTGCCAGAAAGCTCTGAAAAGTACAGATGAAAGTAGTCGTGCGCCAATCCCGGACCACCGGCGATCAGGATCATGGGGGTTCCTTGGCCTTCACTCTCGACCCAGATCTTGGCCTGGTTGATCACCACATATTGACCCGGGGATGGCCTGATCCGAAGCCCTGTTCCGCAAACGAGATCACCTGAGTGGCGCTGGCCATCCAGCAGAGGATCGAGCTGAGAATCAAGATACGAGTCGCGGCGCGCATGGTCTCCCTCAAGTGCAGTTCAAACGATCGGCGCTTCCGACACCGGCTCGCCGGTCTTGAACCGCACGTGCGTCAGGTACTCGAGTTGCGACGGCAGCGTCGCGACCAGCCGCTGGGCCTTCTCACCCAGCAGGCGGAACGCGTGACGAGCCTTCTCCTGCTCGATGTAGTCGAGAGCAGGCAGGCTCGACGCCGGTCGATAGTTGAGGCCGAGCAGCATCACGGAATAAGAATAGGCTTCGAAGCCATGGAAGCGCGGATTGATGTTTCTGGCGTTCGGCAGCCTCTTCTTCCACAACTTGAGGCGCTCCTCCAGCTCCTCGGGGAGCTTGACCTTCTTGGTGGCGCGCCAGAACTCGGTATCGGCCCGATCGGTCGTGCAGTAGTGGAGGACGAGGAAGTCGCGGACGCCATCGATGCAGTCGCCCACCACCCGGTTGTAGCTCTTCACCGTGTCCTCATCAACGAAAGCACCGGGGAAATGGTTCACCAGCTCCTCGATCCCGTGCTGGATGAAGAAGATGCCGGTCGATTCCAGCGGCTCGACGAAGCCGCTCGACAAACCGATCGCGACGCAGTTCTTGACCCAGGAGTTTCGGCATCTGCCAATCCTCATCGCGATGTACGAGGCTTTCACCGCGTCGGCGGCGGGCCCCAGATGACGGCGAAACTCCGCCTCCGCGGCTTCCCGTGACAGGAATCGACTCGAATAGACGTAGCCCGTTCCGACGCGTCCATAGAGGGGGATGTTCCACACCCAACCGGCGGTCAAGGCCGTGGCCGTCGTGTAGGGGTTGATGCCATGGACCTCGATGTCGCGCGGCACCTGCATCGCCACGGCGCTGTCGCAGAGGAGCGACTCGGAGAACGAAAGAAACGGCTCGCGGAGCGTCTGGTTGATGAGCAGACCGCGAAACCCGGTGCAGTCGATATAGAGCTCGCCCTCCAGGGCTCCGTGCTCCCGGGTGACCAGGTGATCGATGCCGCCGTCCTCCCGCAGCACGACCTCGGCTACGTCGTCGACGACCTGCCGGACCCCGCGCCGTGTAGCGTAGCCCTTGAGGAATTCCGCCAGCAGGTTCGCATCGAAATGGTAGGCGTAGGGATATTGCACCTTGTGCTCGGCGAGGATGTTCTTCTTGCCCTGCCGGTCGACCGTGAAGTAGTCCTGGACTTTTTCATCGAAGACGCGACCGTCGAAAAACCGGGGCGACCTCTGGGCGTCGCAGAGAGCGGGCACGAGAAAGCAGGAGTAATCGAACGGCTCCTCACCCCGCTTGAGCTTGAGCCACCACTCGCCCAGGTTGAAACCTTCGACCACCTCGTAGCGCTGGAAGGGGTGGAAGAAATGGCCCGCTTCGGCCCTCCAGTCCACGAACTTGATGGCCAGCTTGTAGCTGGCGTTGCAGCTCGGCATCCACTCGCTCTCTTCGAGCCCGAGGAAATCGAAGAAGAGCTTGATAGTGCTGAAGGTCGCCTCGCCGACGCCAACCGACTTGATGTTGGAGGATTCGATCAGGGTGATGTCGATGCCGGGCAGAGACTTCTTCAGGTGGGAAGCCGTCATCCAGCCGGCCGTTCCCCCTCCAACGATGACGACCTTCTTCGCCACAGTAGCTCCTTCCTAGTGCTCGGTTGATTGCCTCGATTCAGTGCTTCTCATTCATCTCTGCGATGACCCGCCGGAGGTGCTGAGCTAGGCCCTCTACGTACGGCTCATCGAGCAGCCTGCGGTGGGAGCCGGGCACCACGCTCACGTCCAGCTCGCCCGCCAGCGGCCGCCATGCCTCCGAACGGGGGGCCGCGCCGGGTCGCTCCTCCTCGGCCGCCTGAAAGAAGGTGAGCCGCCCGGGAAACGGGACCGGGGTGTAGGTCTTGAGGGTGCGACCGTTCATCCGGATGATCTCCAGCAGCTGACGCGCCATCGGCACGTCGTAGTCCGCAGGCACCCTCTGCAGCTTTTTCCCCAGCTCGACCACATGGCTCAGGGCGGCGTCCAGCCCCATGGCGGCCAGCTCCTCCGCGCTGCGGCCCAGATCGGAGCCCAGCAGCTCGGTGATAATCAGGAAGTCGTCGAGGGAGTGCTCGGCGCGTGGCGGCTCCGGGGCCTGGGTGTCGAAGAGCGCGAGCAGGGGGACCTCCTCGCCGCTGCCGGCGAGCTGCCGGGCCATCTCGAAGGCGACCAGCCCACCGAACGACCAGCCCGTGAGCAGATAGGGTCCCCGGGGCTGCTGTCTCCGCACGGCTTCGACGTAGGCGCTTGCCATCTCCTCGAGGCTGCGGTAGAGCTGCTCGGCGCCCAGGAGGTGCAGCGCGTCGAGCCCGTAAACCGGCTGCTGCGGGCCGAGTTGGCGCGCCAGGGATTGGTAGCAGAGCGCGCTCCCCCCCAAGGGATGCACACAGAAGAGGGCGGGACCGGAGACCCCCACCTGGAGCGGCAGGAGCGGCGACCTCGCCACCGGTCCTCCCCGCCGCAGCACGGCCGCCAGCCGCTCCACCGTCTGGGCCTCCAGCAGGACGGCCACCGAGAGCGGACGGCCGAAACGCTTTTCGATCCGGCTCAACAGCGACACGACGCGCAGCGAGTGGCCGCCGAGATCGAAGAAGCCGTCCTTCACCCCCACCGGCCGGACCCCGAGCACTTCCTCCCAGATCTGAACCAGGGCCAGCTCCACCGCGTCGCGGGCCAAGACGTAGGAGGCGCGCAGCGCCGGGCGGGTGGCGCGCGGCACCGGGAGCGCCCCGCGGTCCAGCTTGCCGTTGGCGGTGAGCGGGATGGCGTCGAGGGTTACGAACGCGGCAGGGACCAGGGCATCCGGCAGCCTCGCGCGGGCGAAAGCGACCAGATCCTCCTGCGCCGGTTCGCGCCCCGCGGCGGGGACCACGTAGGCGACCAGCCGCTTCTCCCCAGGGGCATCCTCCCGCAGCACCAGAGCCGCGGCCTTCAGGTCCGGATGGCCGCGGAGCACGGCCGCGATACCGGCCGGCTCGATGCGGATGCCGCCGATCTTCACCTGCTCGTCCAGGCGACCGAGGATCGCCAGCCGGCCGTCCTCGCGGTAGCAGCCGCGGTCGCCAGTCCGGTAGACCAGGTCATCCGGGTCGTGGCGCGCCGGGTTGGGGACGAAGCGGCCCGTCTCCTCAGCAGACGCATCCAGGTAGCCCAGGGTGCGGAAGGGAGTACGGATGACGATCTCCCCCGGCTCGCCCACCCCGCACAGCCGTCCGCTACCGGCCAGGACGAGCGCCTGGGTGTCGGGGAGCGGCAGGCCCACGGTCTGAATGCCGGGCTCGGGATCGGGCGGTACCCGGTACACGCACTTGGCCAGGGTGGTCTCAGTAGGCCCGTAGAGGTTCACCACCTCCCCGGTCACGCCGAACGTCCTGCGCCAACGGTCCACGAGATCGGCGGTCAAGGGCTCGCCGGCGAAAAAGGTGCAACGCAGGGAGGCGAGGGAGATCGTGGCCGGCGCCGCGGCCAGCCACGCCTGGGCCAGGGAAGGCACCGCGTGGAGCAGCGTGGGCCGCGAGCGCTGCAGCCACTCGAGGATGCCGGGGGAGACCACCTCCAGGCCCGCCGCCGGCAGACAGACCGTGGCCCCGCTGGTCAGCGGGAGGAAGAGGTCACGCAGGACGACATCGAACGAGATGCCGGTCAGCTGCGCCGAGCGGTCCCCCGGCCCGACCGCGAACGTGCTCTGCTGCCACGCGAGAAAATGGCTGAGCCCCTTGTGGCGGCCCAGCACTCCTTTGGGCAGGCCGGTGGTCCCCGAGGTGAAGAAGACATAGGCGGGGTCCTCGGGCCTGGGCTCACCGGCCGCCACCGGAGTCGAGCCGCCGGGTGGCTCGGCGGTCGACCCCGTCTGGGGATCGACCCCCAGCCATTCCTCCTCTGCCGCGGGCGCCGCCCCCGCCGCAATCCGGTGCGCCACGCCGGCCTGGCTTGCCATCACCCGCCGCCGCTCGGCGGGGAGAGCCGGGTCGAGGAGGAGCAGCACGCCGCCGCTCCGAAGCACCCCGAGGGCCGCGACAATCAGCCCGAAGCTGCGCTCGCCGAGCACGGCGACGACCTCACCCGCCGTCGCGCCACGACCGCGCAGCAGACGGGCCAGCGCGGCGGACCTGCCGTCCAGGTCGCGATAGCTCCAGCAGTGCTCGCCGCGCTCGACCGCCGGACGGTCGGGCCAACGCTCGCAGACGTCGCGGAACCGCGACAGCCAGGAGGGGACCTCCCGTTCGGGCAGAGGAGCTGAGGGATCGGGCAGGAGGCGGCGAGCTTCCGGCGTGAGCAAGGAAAAGCTCCCCAACGCGGCCTCCGGCCCGGCGGCGACCTCCTCCAGCACGGCGCGGAGCTGCCGTAGCAGCTCGTCCACGGCGCCGGCGTCGAAGCGGCGGCAGTCGTGGCGCAGCTTGAGCCCGAGGTCCGGAGCGGGGTTCACCACCAGGGTGAGCGGGAAGCTCGTCCGCGATTGCACCCGGACCCCGGTGATCCGGGGCTCTCCGTCGCGCGGGTCCGCCACGGCGCCTAAAGGGTAGTTCTCGAAGACGACGATGCTCTCGAAGAGCGGCGTACCGCGTGGCACCGCGCTCCAGCCCTGGACTTGCACGAGCGGCGTGTGCTCGAACTGTCGCAGATCAGCCGCGCGCGCCTGGAGGGCGGCGGCCCAGGGGAGAAACGGCTCGTCCGGGGGAACACGCACCCGGATGGGCAAGGTATTGAGGAAGAGGCCGGTCATGGTTTCGACGCCGGGCAGATCGGCCGGACGCCCGGAGACCACCGAGCCGAAGACCACGTCCTCCTCGCCGCTGCGCCGGGACAACAGGAGCGCCCAGGCCCCCTGCACGAGGGTGTTCAGGGTCAGCTTGCTCCGCTTCCCCAGCTCCTGGAGGGCGGCCGTGGCGCCTGGCCCCAGGCAGAGCTCGCGGTCGGCGTAGGGCGCGACGGGCACGGAGCCCGGCAGCGGGCGACCGAGGGGGAGGGGCGTGGGCGCGGCAAACTCTGAGAGCTCGCGGCGCCAGAAAGACTCGGCGCGCACGAGGTCTTGCCTCTGCAGCCAGGCGATGTAATCGCTGAACGGACGGAGCCGCGGCAGCAGGGGCTCCCGTCCCTCCCGCAGCGCCCGATAGGAGCTGAAGAATTCGCCGAAGAGGAGCGGCATGGACCAACCGTCGAGCAGCAGGTGGTGGTGGCTCCAGACGAATTGGTAGAGGTCGCTGGCGAGCCGGATGAGGGAGAGGCGGAAGAGGGGGGCCGAGCGGAAGTCGAACCCGCGCTCTGGCGCGGTGCGCAGGAGCTCCTGAAGCTTCTCGCCTTGCTCCTCGCTCGTGAGGTGACGCCAGTCCTCGATGCCCAGGGGCAGAGGCAGTCTCCGGAGGACCACCTGCACCGGTTCGTCCAGGCTCTCCCAATCGAACGCCGTGCGCAGGATGGGGTGCCGGTCCATCACCCGCTGCCAGGCGCCGCGGAAGGCTTCCAGGTCCACCTCCTCCCGCAGCTCGCAGCTCAGCTGCTCGAAGTAGACGCCCAAGTCCGGCGCCGACAGCGAATGGAAGAGCATTCCATGCTGCATCGGGGAGAGCGGGTAGATGCTCTCGACCTGTGAGCCGACCGGCAGGCTGCTCATGCCGGGGGAACCTTGTTGAACTTCGACAACAGCCGGTCGAGCTGGCTCTGCTCGGCCTGAATGAGCGGAAAATCGGAGGGGATGTAGGCCGCCGCCTCGTCGCCGCGGCCGTGCTCGATCAAAGCCCGCAGTTCGGCCGTGAAGCGGTCCGCGAGCGTCTCGATCGTCGCGCGGCGGTGGAGATACCGGCTGTACCGCCATTCGAAGCCCAGGCGCCCACCCGCGACCAGACCACTGATCTCCAGCAGGTGTCGCCGCGCCCAGCCACGGCCACGCACCTCGCCGGCCGACTCGCGGGCCGGCAGGAAGAGCGCTCCTTCGGTGCCGACCTGCTCGAACTGCCCGAGGTAGTTGAAGCTCACCTCCGGACGCGGCTGCGCGGCGAGGCAGGCGATCGCGTTGGCGGGTCCGAGATAGCGCAGCAGGCCGAAGCCGATACCGCGATGGGCGATACGGCGGGTCTGCTCCTTGACCGCCTTCAAGGCCTCGCCCGTTCCCCCGGCCCCCGCGAGATCGAGGAAGGCCGGATAGATCGTCGTGAACCAGCCCACCGTGCGCGACAGGTCGAGATCCTCGAACAGCTCCTCCCGGCCGTGCCCCTCGAGTTCGACCAGGAGCCCCGTCTCCCCGGTCCAGGCGGAGAAGGCGCGGGCGAGGGCGGTCAGGAGCACCTCTTCGATCCGCGTGTGGGAAGCCACCGGAAGCTCCTGGAGGAGGGCGCGCGTCGTTTCAGCGTCGAGGACAATGGACACGGTCTCGGCCGCCCGTTCGTCATTGTCCTCCGCCGCGCCGGGAAGGTCGACGGGCAGCGGCGCGACCGCGCGGGGTGGCACGGCGAGCCAGTTCTCCAGCTCGCCAAGCAGGACCGGCGAGCCGGCATAGGCGGCCAGGCGCTCCGCCCACTTCTGGAAGGAGGTCGTCCGGGGAGGCAGGACCCCTTCCCCACCTGCCACCAGCGCTTCGTAGGCGGTCTGCAGATCCTCCAGGATGATGCGCCACGACACGCCGTCCACCGCCAAGTGGTGGACCACGACCAGGAGGCGGCCAGGCTCCGGGCCGGCCCCGTCGAACAGGGCCACGCGCAGGATCGGCCCGGCCGTCAGATCCAGGCTCCGCTGCACCTGGTCGGCGGCCCGCTCGATCGCCGGCGACCAGCGGCCGGGATCGAGAGCCGAGAGGTCGATCCGCGTGAAGGGTGGCGCGCCGCCAGACGGTGCGTAGTCCTGTCGCCAGCCGCCATCCACGCGGTGAAAGCGAAGCCGGAGCGCATCATGGTGCCGCACCAAGAGGTCGACGACCCAGGAAAGGAGCGCGGGGTCGCGGGGGCGCTGGACCGCGAACAGGACAGCCTGGTTGAAGTGCGCGGGGTCGAGCAGTTCCGCGGCGAAGAACCAATGCTGGATCGGGGTGAGCGGCAGCGGCCCGATCGCCGGCTCCGCGCTCGCGTCGTCCGCCCCGTCCACGGTCGTGGCGACGGCCGCCAGCTCGGCGACGGTCTGGTTCTGGAACACCTGCTTGGGAGTGATGCGCAGACCGCGCAGGCGCGCCCGGGCCACGATCTGGATGCTGAGAATCGAGTCGCCGCCGAGAGCGAAGAAGTTGTCGTCCACGCCGACCTTCTCCACGTGCAGCACTTCGCACCAGACCTCGGCCAGCAGGACCTCGCGCGGCGTGCCCGGCGTGCCCGCCACGCGCTCGGCCGCGACGCGAGCCCCTCGCATGCCGGCGAGCCGCGGCCGGTCCAGCTTGCCGGTATGGGTGCGCGGCAGGGCCTCCAGCAGCTCGAAGACCGCGGGCACCATGGCCTGCGGCAGCCGGCGCTGGAGCTCGCGGCTCATCTCGCCGGTATTGAGCAGGTGTCCAGGCGTGGGCACCAGGAAGGCCACCAGCCGGCGGTCGCCGGGAGCATACTCGCGCGCCACCACGGCCACATCCGCCACCCCCGAGCATCCACGCACCGCCTCCTCCACTTCCCCCAGCTCGATCCGCACGCCGCGGATCTTCACCTGGTGGTCGGTACGGCCGAGGAACACGAGGGCGCCATCCCAGCGCCAGCGAGCGAGATCGCCGGTGCGGTAGAGACGTTCGCCGGGCTCGGCCGCGAATGGATGGGGAACGAACCGTAACGCGGTGCGGTCGGGCTGCCCGAGATAACCGCGGGCGAGGCCGGCCCCGGCGATGCACAGCTCGCCGCGTACCCCCGCGGGCACCGGGTCGAGGTCGGGGCCGACCAGGAGGAGCCGTTTGTTCGAGATCGGCCGCCCGATGGGCACCGGGTCGTGGAGGTCGCCGCGACGGCAGGCCCACACCGTCGTGTCGATCGCGGCCTCGGTCGGACCGTAGATGTTGTAGAGCGTGCCGTCCAGCAGCTGGGAAAAGTGGTCCCGCACGCCCGGCGGCAAGGCCTCGGCGCCGGCGAAGAGATGGCGCAGGTGGCGGAGCTCGCCCGCTCCCGGCTGCTCCAGGACGACCCGTAGGAGGGAGGGCGGGAAGTCGGTGACGGTGATCTTCCAGCCGGCCATGAATTCGACCAGCTTCGCGGCGTCCCGCTCGAGGTTCGCCGGCGGCAGGACCAGCCGGGCGCCGCTGCCGAGCGCGCCGAAAATCTGCCACAGCGACGGGTCGAAGGAAAACGGGATGTTCTGCATCACCGAGTCACCGGCACCCAACCGGTAGGTGAGCTGCCGCCACTGCAAGGTAACCACCACGCCGTCGTGGGAGACCATCACTCCCATGGGATGGCCCGTGGAGCCGGAAGTGTAGAGGACGTAGGCCAGATTGCCGGGGCCCACACCGCTGTCGACGACGCGATCGCTCCGCGCGGCGATCTCCTCCCGCTCAAGGTCGAGGAGAACGGTCGGGACCTGCGAGCCGGCGAACCGGGGTGCGAGCGCTTCGATCGTGACGAGGACCGTGAGCGCGGCTTCCGCGAGAACCGCGCCGAGGCGTTCCGCCGGATGCTCGGGATCGAGGGGTACATAGACGCCGCCGGCCTTCAGGATGCCCAGGATGCCGACGACCATTTCCGGCGAGCGACGGATGGCGAGCCCAACCAGGTTCTCCGACCCCACACCCAGGGCCCGCAGGTGGTGGGCCAGCCGGTTGGCCCGCCCGTCCAGCTCGCGGTAGGTCCAGCCGCTCTCTTCCCAGGCCAGCGCCGGTGCGTCCGGCGTACGGCCGGCCTGCCGCTCGAACAGATGGTGCAGGCAGAGGTCCGCCGGGAAACGGCTGGCGGTGTCGTTCCACTCCGCCAGCAGCTGGTGCCGCTCGCCGTGGGAGAGAGGAGAGAGCGCCGAGAGGTGCCGGCCGGGATCGTGCCACGCCTCTTGAAGCAGCTCCCGCAGGTGCCCCAGCAGGCGATGGATCGTCGGCGCGTCGAACAGATCCGAGGCGTAGTCGGCAAGCACGAACAGTCCGCCATTGGCCTCGACAGCAGAGACGGTCAGGTCCAGCCGGACCGTGCGCACCACCTCCTCCAGCCGGACGAGGGAGAGCCCGGAGAGCAGCGCCACCGACGAAGCGGGGTTCTGCAGCACCAGCATGACCTGGAACAGCGGGTTCTGGGCCAGGTTGCGCTCCGGCTGCAAAGCCTCCACCACCTTCTCGAAGGGCAGGTCCTGGTGCAGGAGCGCTTGGAGCACTCCCTCGCGGACTCGCCCCAGAAGCTCGGCAAACGTGGGGTCTCCCCCGAGGTCGGTACGCAGCACCAGCGAGTTGACGAAGAAGCCGATCAGTCCCTCCACTTCCAGGCGACCGCGGCCGGCGACCGGGGTTCCCACTACCACATCGTCCTGCCGGGAGTAGCGCCGCAGCAGATCCTGGAGGGCGGCCAGCAGGAGCATGAACAGGGTCGCTCCCGAGCGGCGGGCGAGAGCGGCGAGACCGCGGGTGGAGGAGAGCGGCAGGAGTAGGGTGGCGCGCGCGCCGCGAAAGCTCTGCACCGGAGGGCGCGGTCGGTCCACCGGCAGCTCGAGGAGCGCGGGGGCGCCGGCCAGGCGCCGGCGCCAGTAGTCCACCTCGGCTTCCAGGACCGCTCCCTGGAGCCACTGGCGTTGCCAGCACGCGAAGTCGGAGTACTGTAGCTCCAGGGGAGGCAGCGGCGAAGGCGCGCCAGCGGCGAAGGCACGATAGAGGGTCACCATCTCGCGGATCAGGATGCCGACCGACCAGCCGTCCGAAATGATGTGGTGCTGGGTCAGGAGCAGCGCGTGCTCCCGCTCCGCCAGCCGCACCAGCACGCTGCGCAGCAACGGCCCGCGCGACAGATCGAAGGAGCGCCGCGTCTGCTCGGCCGCCAGCCGGTGGGTCTCCGCCTCGCGGGCGGCGGCCGGCAGATCGTCCAGGTCGACCGCGGAGAGAGGAAATGGCGGCGGGGTGGCGATCCGCTGGACCGGCTGTCCCTGGACGCCATGGAACGTGGCCCGGAGAGACGCGTGGCGGCACCCCACCTCGGCCAGAGCACCGGCGAGAGCCGCCAGCGAGAGAACGCCCGTGAGGCGGACGCCGGCATGGACGTTGTACATCGGGCTCCCCGGCTCGAGCTGGTCGAGGAACCACAGCCGCTCCTGGGAGAACGACAACGGGAGGTCGCCCGTCCGCGATGCCGGCGAGAGCGGCGGCACCGGGCTCCGCGATTGCTCCCGCAGCAGCTCCTCGACACGGCGTGCCAGGGAGGCGACCGTGGGGCGCTCGAAGAGCTCGCGGAGGGGCAGTTCCACCTCCAGGGTGCGGTGCAGACGGGAGACCACCTGCATGGCCAGAAGAGAGTGACCGCCGAGATCGAAGAAGCTCTCCTCGACTCCGATCCTCTCGCGATGCAGCACCTCGCTCCAGATCCCCGCCACCAGCTCCTCGAAGGTGGTGCGCGGGGCCTCGTCCGCCGCCGCTGCGACCGCGGCGTGCGGCTCCGGCAGGGCGCGACGGTCGACCTTGCCGTTGGGGCTCAAGGGGAGGCGGTCGAGCTGCACGAACGCCCAGGGCACCATGGCTGCCGGGAGGCGCCGGCCCAGGTGCTCGCGCAGCTCGGCCTCGGCGGGTGGGCCGTCGCCCGCCGCCACCCAGTAGGCGGCCAGGCCGGGTGCGCCCTGGGGATCGGGCTTGCCGAGAACCACGGCGGCGCGGACGCCGCGTTGCTGCGCCAGGACCGCCGCAACCTCATCGGGTTCCACCCGCACCCCGCGGATTTTGAGCTGGTGATCGAGCCGTCCGAGGATCTCCAGCGCGCCGTCCGGCCGGAAACGCCCACGGTCGCCGGTACGGTAGAGCAGGTCGTCGGCATCCTGCCTGAAAGGGTTGGGGAAGAACCGCGCGCGGTCCTTCTCCGATGCCTCCATGTAGCCGAGCGTGCGGAAAGGGGTACGGATCACGATCTCTCCGGGCTCGCCCACACCGCAGGGGCGGTCGCCCGGCCCCAGTACCAGGACCTGCGTCTGGGGCAGGGCGAAACCGGCCGGCTGGACGCCGGGTACCGGCGCAGCCGGAACCCGCCACCAGCACTTGATCATGGTGGTCTCGGTCGGGCCGTAGAAGTTGATCAGCTCGCCAGCAGCCGGAAGGGCTTCCCGCCAGCTCCGTACCAGCGAGTCGGTCAGCGGCTCTCCGGCGAAGAACGTAATGCGCAAGGAGGCCAGCTTCACCCCTCGCGACACCGCCTCCAGCCAGGCTGACGCCACCGTCGGCACCGCATGAAGGAGGGTGATCTCCTCTCGCTTCAGCCAGGGGAGGACGTCGAGCCCCAGGTCCTGCCCCGCGTCAGGCAGACAGAGAGTGGCGCCGCTGGTGAGCGGCAGGAACACGTCCCGCAGAACCATGTCGAAGGAGAGACCGGTGAGCTGCGCGCAGCGGTCGCCGGGCCCCACCGTGAAGGTCTCCCGCTGCCAGGTGAGGAAGTGGCTCAACCCGGCGTGCCGGCCGAGCACGGCCTTGGGAAGGGCAGTCGTCCCCGAGGTGAAGAACACGTAGGCCGGGGCGCCGGGAGCGAGCCGCGGCAGCTCTCCCCGTCCGCTGCCCGAGGCGGCTAAGGAGAGCGCGCTTTCGGGGTCGACCTCGATCACCTGCAAGGCGGTTTCTGAGGCCAGCGCCGCGGCCTCGTCAACGCTCCCGGCCGCGAGCAGGAAGGCGGCGCCCGTCCGCTCCAGCATCAGCTTCCGCCGAGCTTGAGGCAGACCGGGATCGAGGGGGAGGAGCACTCCGCCGGAGCGCATCGCCGCGAGCAGCGAGGCGATCAGCCCGAAGCTTCGCTCCCCCTGGACAGCGACGATGGTAGCGGGCCGGAGCCCGCGCTCGATCAGGAGGCGCGCCAGGCCATCTGCCCGCGCCGCCAGCTCACCGTAGGTCCAGACCCGCTCGCGGCAAGCCACGGCCGATCGCTCCGGCGCCGCGGCCGCGAAGACGGCGATCCGCTCGGGCACGGGCGCGAAGAAGGGCTCGCCCAGGGGGGCGGCCGGATCGGGCAGCGGCGCCCCCGGCGTGGCGAGCGAGAAGGCCCCGAGGGTCCTTTCCGGCTCCTCGACCGCCTGCTCACAGAGGCCGGCGAGCTGCGCCAGGGCGTGCTCGATCGCGGCCTCCTCGAAACGATCCTGGTCGTACTTGAAGCGCAACGTCAGCCGCTCGCCCGGCAGGACGAGCAGGCTGAGCGGATAGCTGATGCGGTCGAAGGAGCGCACCCCGGAGATGCGCAGGCTGAGCTGGATCTCCCCCAGCGAGCGGTCGACCGGAAAGTTCTCGAACACCAGCAGGCTCTCGAACAGAGGCCGCCCGCGGGGCACCTCGCTCCAGCCCTGCACCTCGACGAGGGGACTGTGCTCGTAACGACGCAGCTCGACCAGACGCGCCTGGAGCTTCCGCAGCCAGGGGACCAGCGGTTCCCCGGCAGGTATGGACATGCGGACAGGCAGCGTGTTGATGAACAGGCCGACGATAGAATCGGCCCCGGGAAGCTCGGCCGGCCGGCCCGAGACCGTGGCGCCGAACACCACGTCCTGCTCGCCGCAGAGGCGGCTGAGGAGGAGCCCCCAGAGGCCCTGGAGGACCGTCCCCAGGGTCAGGTCGTTATGCTGCGCCAGGACGCGCAGAGCGGCGGTGGTCGCGGCATCGAGATGGGTCTCCTTCTCCGCGTACCCGGCCGCGACGCCGTGCTCGGCCGCAGGGCGGTCGATGCCCAGCGGGTTCGGCGCGGTGAATCCGCGCAACTCGCCGCGCCAGTACTCCGCCGCCGCCTGCCTGTCCTGCTTTTTCAGCCAGGCGATGTAGTCGCGGTAGGGGCGCAGCGGCGGCAGGCGGAGATCGCCGCCGCGGCGCAGCGCCTCGTAGAGGGAGAAGACCTCGCGGAAGAGGAGGGACAAGCACCAGCCGTCGAACAGCAGGTGGTGGGAGGTCCAGAGAAAGAACCAGCGCGATTCCCCGGTGCGGATGAGGGTACAGCGGAACAGCGGCGGCCGATCAAGGTCGAAGCCGCGCTCCCGGTCGGCGGCCAGGAAGCGCTGCAGCGGAACATCCAGGTCGGGTAGCCGCTCCGGCTCCGCGCCTCGCCAGTCCAGCTCCTCCCAGGGCAGCCGCGCCTGGCGATAGACCACCTGGAACGGCTCGTCGCGCTTTTCCCAGACGAAGCCGGTGCGCAGGGCCCCGTGCCGGTCGACCAGGCGCTCCCAGGCGCTCTTGAGCGCCAAGGCATCGAGGTCCCCTTCCAGCGTGCAGCTCGTCTGGCCACAGTAGACACCGGAGCGGGGAGCATAAAGGGAGTGGAAGAGCATCCCCTCCTGCATGGGCGAGAGGGGGTAGATGTCCTCGATCTGTTTCTTGCCGCCGCTCATTCCAGATCTCCGGCCAAGTCTGCGACGAGCTCGTCGAGCTCGCCTTGAGTGAAGCTCATCATCGGGAAGTCGGATGGCGTGAATCCGTCCGCCTCGACCGACTGGCAGTGACGGATCAGCTCGCGCAGCTCGTTCATGGTCCCGGCCGCCAGCGCCTCGACGGTCTGCCGCCGGTGCAGGTTCTCGCTGTAGGTGAAGGAAAGCCACAACCGGCGACCGGCCACCCGGCCGTTGATCTCCAGCAGATGGCTGCGGTCCTGCCGCAGGCTATAGGGAGAGCCGGCGGGCTCCTCGGCGATCTCGAACAGGAGGGCTTCCGGCAGCCCGCGGTCCATCTGGCCCAGATAATTGAAGAGCACCTCCGCCAGAGAGCTGCGCAGGCGCTCGGCCACGGCAGGGCCGCCGAGGTAGCGCAGAACGCCGTACCCGAGGCCGCGGCCGGGAATGTTCCGGAGCTGCTCTTTGATGGCCTTCAGGTCCTCTCCCGGGCCGCCCGCGGGCGAAAGGGTCAGCAGCACCGGGAAGATCGCGGTGAACCACCCCACGGTACGGGAGAGATCCACCCCTGGGAACACCTCCTCGCGACCGTGCCCCTCCAGGTCGATCCGGACCGTCGGCTCTCCCGTCCACCGCCTCAAGGCCCGGGCGAGGGCGGTGAGTAACACGTCGTTGACCTGCGTCTGGTAGGTTTTCGGCACCTCTTTGAGCAAGGCCTCGGTCTCATCCGGATCGAGGCCGACGGAAAGAATCCGGCTGGAACCCACGAGGTTGGCGCTCCCGGGGAGATCGAGCGGCAGGCAGGCGGCGGACGCTTGCGCCACCGTGACCCAGTAGCCCACCTCCGCTTGAACCTCCGCGGAGCGCGCGTGCCGCTCGAGCGACTCTCCCCACTTCCTGAACGAGGTCGTCTTGGGTGGCAGCACAACCGTGCCCGATCGCGCCAGTTGGCGGCAGCCGGACTCCAGATCCTCCAGGAGGATGCGCCACGAAACACCATCTACCACCAGATGGTGGATAGCGAGCAGCAACCGGTCCGATTCGCCGTCGCGGCGGAAGAAGAGAGCGCGGACCAAAGGTCCTGTCGCCAGTCGCAGGGATACCTGGCCGGCGGCGGCAGCGCGCTCCTGGGCCGCGCCGCGCACCGAGAGGGAGAGAGCCGAGAGGTCGACCACCGAGAACGGCACGTCACCGCCCGGCCCCGCGGCGGTCTGCCGCCATTCGCCATCGTCGCAATGGAAGCGCAGCCGGAGAGCGTCGTGGTGGACGAGCAGGTGGGCGGCCGACCGCGCCAGCAGGTCCGGCGAGACCGGTTCCCGTAGCTTCAGCAGGAGCGCCTGGTTGAAATGATTCGGGTCGACGGGCCGCTCGGAAAAAAACTGGCGCTGGACCGGCGCCAGCGGAACGGGACCGCTCATCGCGCCCTGCTCGTGTCGGGACGCCCCCTCCTCCTGCACCACGGTCGCCAGCCCAGCGATGGTCCGGTGCTCGAAGATCTGGTGCGGCGTCAGCCGCAGCCCCGCCCGCTGGGCTCGGGCCACCACCTGGATGCAGAGGATCGAGTCCCCGCCCAGCTCGAAGAAGCTGTCGTGGATCCCCACGCGCTCGACGCCCAGGATTTCCGCCCAGATGGTGACGAGGGTCTCTTCGACCGCAGCGCGCGGCGCGGCATAGGATTCCCGGCCGCTCCCGGAAAAGCTGTCTGGGGCGGGCAGGGAGAGGCGGTCCACCTTGCCGCTCGCGGTCAGCGGCAGTACATCTAGGAACACGAAGGCAGCCGGCACCATGTAATCCGGAAGGCTCTCGCCTAGCCAACCTCGCAGCTCCGCCACTGCTGGTGGTGCCCCCTCGACCACCGTCAGATAAGCCACCAGGCGCTTGTGCCCTCCTGGCTCCTCCCGCGCCACCACCACGCCCTGGCGCACCGCGGAATGGAGCGCGAGCGCGGCCTCGATTTCGCCCAGCTCGATGCGGAATCCGCGCACCTTGACCTGATGATCGATTCGGCCCAGGTACTCGATCTCGCCGGCGTGGAGATAACGCGCCAGGTCACCGGTCCGGTAGAGGCGGGATCCGGGCTCGCCGAAAGGATCGGGCACAAAGCTCTCGGCGGTCAGGTCCGGCCGGCCGAGATAGCCGCGCGCCAAGCAGACGCCGGCGATGGCAAGCTCGCCGGCCACGCCCCCGGCGGCCGGTGCAAGAGTGCGATCCACGAGGTAGCACTGGGCACCGGGAATCGGGCGGCCGATCGGCACCGACGGCAGCTCCCGTCCCTCGCCACCCGCCGGTTGGCGGTAAAGAGTGGTGGTGATCGTCGTCTCGGTCAGGCCGAAGGCGTTCTCGAGCGGGACACCGCCGGCCAGGCGCGGCCAGTCGGCCCAGTCGCGCGGCAGCACCCGATCGCTCCCGACCACCACCAATCGGACACAGCGCGGCAGCATCGAGTCGCTGCGCAGCTCCTCGACGAGCGCGTGCCAGAACGGGGCAGGGAGGTTGAGCACCGAGAGCTGCCGATCCGCCACGAAGCGCAGGAACTCGGCCATGCTCGCCTTCGCCTCCGGCGGCCAGAGAACCGCCGTGCCGCCTCTTGCCCAGGTGGGGAAGACCTCCTCGGCTGCTACGTCGAAGGCCGGTGAGGCGAACTGCAGCACCCGGTCATCAGGCGTGAGCTGGTAGCGCGCGATTACCCCGTATGCATGGTTGGCGAGCGCCGAGTGTGGAACCAAGATTCCCTTTGGGCGGCCGGTCGAGCCCGAGGTAAAAATGGTATAGGCGAGCGAGCCCGGACCGGCCCCCGGCTCCAGCGGTCTCAGGTCGAGGCTGTCTGCCCTCGCCTTTCCGCGCTCCGGTTCGTCCAGGCGGATCACCTGGGCGTGGTGCGCGGGGAGGACGGCGAGGAGATGCTCCTGTGCGAGCAACACCGAGACCTCGGCGTCCTCTAGTATGGCCGCGAGCCGCCCAGCTGGATAGGCCGGATCGAGGGGCACGTACGCTCCACCCGCCTTGAGGACCGCCAGCATCCCGACCACGAGGTCGAGCGAGCGCTCGGCGCAGATCCCGACTCGCACCTCCGGTCCTACCCCGACGCTGCGGAGCCGGCGGGCGAGCCGGCCGGCGAGCCGGTCCAGCTCGCGGTAGGTGAGCTGTCCCTCTTCGGAGGTGACAGCCACGGCGCCAGGAGTTCGTTCCACCTGCTCCTCGACCAGCTCGTGCAGGTACCGATCCGGTGGGGAATCCGCCGCGGTCGCGTTCCACTCGGCGATCTGCTGCCGCTCGACCTCAGTCAATACGGGCAGTGAGCCCAGGCTCCGCCCGGGGTCCACGCATAGCTCGGCGAAAAACTGACGGCAGAGATCGAGCATCCGCGCCGCCTCGACGGCCGCGAAGCGCTGGACGTCGAAGCTGAGGCTAAGGGAGAGTTCTTCGCCCGGCCTGCCGCCAAAAACCAGCGGGTAGCTCGTCTTGATGTCGGCCTGCGCGCCGCCGACCTCCAGGCCCGATCCAGCGCTCTGCGTCGACTCGGCCGGGGTCTGGTAGTTCTCGAACACCAGGATGCTTTCGAACAGCGGCAGGCCGCGGGGCACTTCGCTCCAGTGCTGGACCTGCGCCAGTGGGCTGTATTCGTACCGTCGCATCTCCACCTGCTGCGCCTGGAGCCCGCGCAGCCAGGTCGCCGCCGACGCAGAGGGCGGCACCGCTAGTCGCACCGGCAGGGTGTTGATGAACACTCCCAGCATGGTCTCGATACCCGGGATCGACGGCGGGCGGCCGGCGACCACGCTACCGAAGCAGACCTCGTCCCGATCGGCGTGCCGAGCCAGGACCAAGGCCCAGGCGCCCTGCACCAAAGTGTTGAGCGTGAGCTGGTGCGCGCGGCACAGGGCCAAGAGGCGGGAGGTCGCCTCTGCAGGCAGGCGCAACTCCCGGTGGTCCGCCTCCCGGACCGGCTCTCCCGGAGAGCCACGGTCTATACCCAGCCGGGTGGGCGTGGTGAAGCCTGCCAAGGAGCGGCGCCAGAACGACTCGGCCTCCCGCAGGTCCTGGCCGTACAACCAGCCGATGTACTCCCGGAAAGGATGCGGCCGTGCCGAGCGCAGCTCTCGTCCCTGCCGGTAGACCTCATAGTGGACGAACACCTCCTGAAGCAGGAGAGGGAGAGACCAGCCGTCGAGGATCAGATGGTGGTGGATGAAGAGGAAGCGGTAGACGTCCTCCTCCACCTGAAAGAGCGTCAGCCGCAGGAGCGGCGCCCGGCTTACCTCTCGTATGCTCAGCGGCGCCAAGCGAAGCGCTTTCTTCCAACGCGCTTCGCGCTCGGCAGCGGTCAACTCGCGCCAATCCCCCCGCTCCCAAGCCACCTCGATCCGCTCGGATACGACCTGCACGGGATGGCGTAGCCCCTCCCAAATGAAGGCCGTGCGCAGGACCGAGTGTCGGTCTACCAGCTCCTGCCAGGCGGTCGCGAAGGCCGGCGCATCGAGGCCGCGCAGGGTGCAGCCGAAGCTGGTGACGTAGAGCGACGGGTCACCGCTGTAGAGCCAGTGGAAGAGAATTCCTTCCTGGGTGGACGAGAGCCGATACAGATCCTCGATCCGGCAGTCGCCCCGCACCGAGCCGAGGGCGGCGGTCAACTGCTCGCGGTCCAGTCCTGCCAGTGGGAAGTCGGAGGGGACCCAGGCCTCGACGCCCGGCGCCTCGCATGCTGCGGCAAGATGCCGCAGGGCGCGGCCGAACCCCTCGGCCAGGGCTTCGACTGTCTCCCTCCGGTGCACGTTCTCGCTGTAGCCGATCCCCATCTGGAGTCGGCCGCCCGTGACACTGCCATAGACGAACAGTAGATGACGCCGCTTAAGCCGCGGGCTGCTCCACGGCCCGGTCGACTCCCGGGCCGCCCTCAACAACGTCGCTTCGGAGACCACCTGATCGAGCTGGCCGAGATAGTTGAAGCCGATCTGGGGCTGCGGCAGGGCGCGCAGCCGCTCGCCGACCCGCGGCTTGGGGTTGAGGTAGCGCAGCACGCCGTAGCCCACCCCTTTGCCCGGTACCTGGCGGAGGCGCTCCTTGGCCGCGCCGAGGGCCGCCGACAGGTCCCCGGACGGCGCGTCGAGCAGCAGCGGGTAGACCGCGGTGAACCAGCCGACCACACGCGAAAGGTCCAGGCCGGAGAACAGCGACTCGCGGCCGTGGACCTCCAAGTCGACCCACAGCGGACCTCCAGCCCAGGTTGATACGGCCTGGGCAAGGGCCGCAAGCAGCACTTCCTGGATCTGGGCGCGGAGGACCTGCGGTGCGCGCTGCAGAAGCGCACGGGTCTCCTCCTCGCCCAGGCTCACCACCACGGTGCGCGCGGAGTCCTCGGTGTTGCCGGCGTGACCGCCGGGGAAGTCCACGGGCAACGGCCGCACCCGGTTCTGCTCCAACGTCAGCCAATACTCCAGCTCCTCCTCGCCCCCCCCCGCCCAGGCGTGTTCGTTCAGGCGCTCGGCCCAGGCGCGGAAGGAGGTCGTCTTCGGCGGCAACGCGACCTCGTCGCCAAGGGCGGCCTGGCGGTAGCCGGACTCGAGGTCCTCGAGGAGGATACGCCATGACAGCCCGTCTACAACCAGGTGATGCAGGATCACCAGGAGCCGGCTCCCGACTTCGCCCCCGAGCTCGAAGTGAGCGATTCGGAGCAGCGGCCCCTGAGCCAGGTCGAGGCTGGCCTCAAGGGCTGCCGCCGCTCCTTCCAGCGCGGCCAGGCGCCGGTCCACGGGCAGGCTGGAGAGGTCAAGGGCAGCCAACGGGACGCGGTCGTCCGGGGGCGCGTTGAACTGTCGCCACCCGATCGGGCCGGCGGCGAAACGCAGCCTGAGGGCGTCGTGGTGGACGACCAGAGCCTCCACGGCCCGCCGCAGGGCCGTCCCGTCCAGCGCCTCCCGCGGCTCCAGGAGCACGGCCTGGTTCCAGTGGTGCGGGTCGAGGAGCTCCTGCTCGAACATCCAGTGTTGGATCGGCGTCAGCGGCACCGGCCCCACGACCGGCTCGCCAACGGCGGCCGACCGCCGTGGCCGCTCCGCGCCGGGGACGAGGCGGACCAACTCGGCGATCGTCGGGTGGGTGAAGATCTGGTCGGGCGTGATGGAGATACCGGCGCGATTCGCCCGCGAGACGATCTGGATACCGAGGATGGAGTCGCCGCCCAAGGTGAAGAAGTTGTCGTCCATGCCGACCTGGTCGACTCCCAGCACCTCGGCCCAGATCTCCGCCATCCTGCGCTGCCTCTCGTCAACGGGTGGCGCCGGGATGGCGGCGGCGCTCCGCGGCCCTTTCTCGGGGGAAGGCAGGGCGCCGCGGTCCACCTTGCCGTTCGCGGACAGGGGCAACTCCGGCAGCACGACCAGGCCGGGCGGGACCATATAGCGTGGCAACCTGCCCTCCAGAAACCGCCGTATTTCCTCTTCGGTGGCGCTCTGCCTCGCCTTGAAGACCACGTATCCCACCAGTCGCTTCTGGTGCCGCTCGCCGAGGGCCGCCACGGCGCAGGCCCGCACGGCCGGGTGGTCCAGCAGCACCGCTTCGATTTCCCCCAGCTCGATGCGGTGCCCCTGCACCTTGACCTGGAGATCCTCCCGCCCGAAGAGCTCGATGTTGCCGTCCGGCAGCCAGCGGCCGAGGTCGCCGGTGCGGTACAGGCGCTCGCCCGTTTGTGGGTGAACGATGAAGCTCGCCGCGGTCTTCTGGGGGTCGCGCCAGTATCCCTGCGCCAAGCCGACGCCGCCGATGTAGAGCTGACCGGGTACCCAGATCGGCCGTGCCGCCAAATCCTCGTCCAGTACGTGGACGGCCTGGTTGTCCATGGCCCTGCCATAGGGGATCGAGGCCCAGGCGGGATCGACCTCGCCGATCGGATGGAGGATCGACCAGATGGAGGCCTCGGTAGCTCCCCCCAGGCTGATGACCTCGACGGGAGCGGCCTGCGCGGACAGCGCCCGGATGCGATGCGGCAGGGTGAGGGGGAGCCAGTCGCCGCTCATCATCACCAGGCGCAGGCCGGAGGGCAGGCTCCGGCCGGCGCCGGACAGGTGCTCGACCAGCATCTCCATGAGCGCTGGTACCGAGTTCCAGAGAGTGACCCCCTCCCGCCGCATCAGCTCCTCCCAGTGCAGGGGGTCGCGGCTGGTCCCCGCCGCAGGGATCACTATGGTGCCGCCAGCAGCCAGCACGCCGAACAGGTCATAGACCGACAGATCGAAGCTGAGCGAGGAGAGGGCGAGGATACGGTCGGAGGGCCCGATGCCAAAGCGACGGTTGATATCCACGACGGTATTGACCGCACCGCGATGGTCGATCATTACGCCCTTGGGCAGGCCGGTGGAGCCCGAGGTGAAGATGACATAGGCAAGGTCACCCGGCTCCTGGGCGGGCGGCAGTGGCGAGCGGTCGGGGCCGGGCTCCTCCTCCACGGTCAGCCGGATCACCCCCTCGGGCCAGTCGAGCTTCGCCTCCAGCCACGGCTGCGTGATCGCCAGGGTGGCCTCCCCGTACGCCAGCAGGTAGTGGAAACGTTCCTTCGGCAGCGCGGGGTCGACCGGCAGGTAGGCTCCCCCGGCTTCCAGCACCGCGAGGACCGCCACCACCTGCTCCCATCCCTTCTCCATTGCCACCGCCACCAGGGCGCCGGGCCGCGCGCCGCGCGAGCGCAGGCGGGCGGCCAGCCGTGTGGCGCGGCAACGCAGGTCGCGATACGTGAGGGAACGGTACGGTGCAACCACGGCCGTCTGCTCCGGCTGCGCCTCCGCCTGGTCGAGGAAGAGCTGGTGCAGCAGCGCCTGGCGGACGGGCGCGGCCGGACCTTCCGGCCGGCAGGCCAGGAGGTGCGCCTCCGGCACGAGACCGGGGCGCTCCTCCCATGCCGCCGGGTCCCGGGCCAGCCGGTCGAGCAGCCCGCGATAGGCCGCGAACATATCGTCCAGCAGCCCCGGCGGAAACAGCTCGTCGACGGTGTCCCAGGTGAAGCCGAGGGCGCCGCGGGCCTCGGAGACCTGGTGGTCGAGCCAGACTTGGGGAGTCTGGCTGATGCCGTAGACCTGCCGCAGAGCGGATGATCCCAAGCCGCTGGCGGAGGAACCGAGATCCGGCAGACCGAGAGTGCTGGTGAAGACCACCGGCACGACCGGACCCCGCCGTGCACCGCTCCCCTGGGCCAGCTCGCGTAGCACGCGCACACCGCTGACGTAGCAGTGCTCCAGGTCCTCCAGAAGCCGGTCCTGTACCCGGCGCGCACGGGCGAGGAACGGCTCGGGCCGGGAGGCGTCCACCTCGACCAGGGTCAGCGAGGTGAAGTCGCCCACCACCTCTTCCACCTCTGGGTGGAGCGGCAGACGCTGGAACAGGGTGAGGTTCAGCAGGAACCGCGGCACCCTGCTCCAGGCGGCCAGTACCTCGGAGAAGGCGCCGAGGAGCAGCACGGACGGGGTGATTCCCTCATGCGCGGCGCGCTCCTTGAGCCGCCGCCACGCCTCCTCGTCCAAGCGGGCGGCGCGGCGCACGAACCGCGGCTGTGTCACCGCGGAGGGGGACTTGGCCAGAGGCAGGTCGGGGCCTGCCGGTAGTGCAGGCAGGCGGCGGCGCCAGTACTCCAGGGCGCGCCGGTAGAGCGGCGAGTCGTGCAGAGTCTCCTCGGCCAGGATGTAATCGCGGAAGGACAGCTCCAGCAGGGGCAACTCCACCAGAGGGTCGGCGTACAGCCGACCCCAGTCCCGGGTCAGCAGATGGATGCTCCAGGCGTCGCCGATCAGGAAGTCGAAGCTGACGTGGAGGCGAACCCCGCCGCCGGCCAGGAGCGAGGCCCGCACTTCGAACAGCGGCCAGCGATCGCTGGGCAGGACCTGGTGGGACATCTCGCGCCGCACCCGCTCCAGCCCGGCCACCTGCTCCTCGGGCCGGAGGCCGGCGACGTCCAGAACCCGGATGCGATAAGACGGCACCTCGGCCAGGATCTGCTGGCGGCCGTCGGCCAGCACGACGGCGCGCAGCATGTCGTGCCGCTCGATGAGGCGCCGGAGGGCATGACCGAGCCGCTCCAGGTCGATTCCTTCCCCCTCCATCTCGACGTAGAAGTGGGTGGCGACGTTGCCGAGCTCGAAGGAGCCGCCGCGGCCGATCCAGTAGGCCTCCTGGACATCGGTCAAGGGAAACGGCTCGCTTCGCCGGGCCGGATCGGGGACGATGACAGGCAGCTCCGGCGCGTCTGGCGAACCTTCGCCGCGCTCGGCCAGGCGCCGTTCCACCACCTGGGCAAGGCGCGCGACCGTGGGGGTCTCGAACAGGCTCCGTATCGGCAGCTCGAGATGGAGGACCCGGCCCAACTCGGCGACGATCCGGGTGGCGAGCAGCGAGTGTCCGCCCAGTTCCAGAAAAACGTCGTGGACACCGACGCGGTCGAGCCCCAGCAGGGCCTGCCAGACGGTGGCGATCCGGCGCTCGGTAGCAGTGCGCGGAGCCACATAGGGAGTATCCAGCTCCGGTCGCGGGTGGTCCCCGGGAGCAGGCTCAGTGGCAGGATCGAGCGCCACCGCCACCGCCTCCGCCACGGCCGACGCCGGACGGAGCGCACCTGGCTCGGCGCCCGGCCAGCGCCCTGGCTCGATCCAGTAGCGCTGGCCCTCGAACGGGTAGGTGGGTAACCCTACTCGCAGGCGCCGTTCGCCCCGGTAGAAGCGCTGCCAGTCCGGCGCTACACCGGCCAGCCAGAGCCGGCCCAGAGCGGTCAGCAGGGAAGCGGCGGCTGGCGTGGCGTCCTGCGGATGCGGCAGAGACGAAAGCACTGCCTGGCCGCGTGGCCGTCCCGGATGGCGTTGCACCAGCGAGCTCAAGGTATGACCGGGCCCGACCTCCAGGAGGACCTGGTCGGACTGGCGAAACAGCTCCTCCAGGCCCTCGCCGAAACGGACGGTCTGGCGCAGGTGCCGGGCCCACATCCCGGGGTCGGTGGCCTCGGTGGCGGTCATCCAGGTCCCGGTGAGATTGGACAGCAAGGGGATGCGCGGCGGCTGGAGCCGTATCTGCTTGATCGCCTCGATGAAGCGGTCCATGACCGGTTCCATCATCGCGGAGTGAAAGGCATGAGAGGTATGGAGGCGAACGGTTTCCACCCCGCGCGCGGCCATCCGTTCCGCGAACGCTTCGACCGGCTCTAGCGCTCCTGAAACCACGCACAGACCGGGGGCGTTGATCGCCGCCACCGCCAGCTCCCGCGGCAGCTCGGAGAGCAGCTCCGCGGCGGAGAGAGGAACCGAGAGCACCGCGCCCACCGGCATCTCCTGCATGAGCCGGCCCCGTTCCGCGACCAGATCGAGCCCCTCCTCGAGGCTAAAGACACCGGCCACGGCGGCGGCGGCGTACTCGCCGACGCTGTGGCCGAGGAGGGCCGCAGGCCGGATTCCCCACTCCTGCCACAGCTCCGCCAGGGCCACTGACACCGCGAACAGCGCCGGCTGTGCGACGGCGGTCTGCTGGAGCAACCTGACCGCCTCTCCGGCCCGTTCCGGCGAGGGGTAGAGGACCGAGCGCAGGTCCAGATCCAGCCGGGGACGAAGCCGCTCCGAACAGGCGTCGATACGCGCGCGGAAGGTGGGCTCGGTCTCATAGAGGTCGGCGGCCATCCCGGGGTGCTGGGCCCCCTGGCCCGGGAAGAGCCAGGCGGTGGTGAGGTCGCGCTCGGCGAGGCGCGTCAGCAGCCGTTCGGGATCGCCGTCCAGGGCACGCGCCGCGTCATCCCGATCACGGCAGACCAGGACCCGACGCTGCCCGAAGGCCCGGCGCCCGTTCTGCAGCGTGAAAGCGATGTCCGCGAGGTCATCAGAGCTCCACCGCAAATGGTCGGCCAGCTGCTGGGTGGACCGCTCCAGGGCGGTCACGCTACGGGCCGAGAGCACCAGGAGCTGCCACGGTCGTGAAGGGGAGCCCGGCTCTCGGGGTCGGCCCTCCTCCAGCACCACATGGGCGTTCGTGCCGCCGATGCCAAATGAGCTGACCCCGGCACGCCGGGGCACGCCGTCTTCCTGCCGCCACTCCGCCAGGCGAGCGTTGACGTAGAACGGGCCGTCGGCAAGGTCGATCCCAGGGTTGGGCCGTTCGAAATGGAGGCTCGGCGGGATCTCTCGGTGCTCCAGCGCCAGGACGGTCTTGATCAACCCGGCGATACCGGCCGCGGTATCCAAGTGTCCGATATTGGTCTTGACGGAGCCGAGAGCGCAGAATCTCTTCTTTCGCGTCCGCGAGGCGAAAACCTCGGTGAGCGCCTGGAGCTCGATCGGGTCCCCGAGCGGCGTGGCCGTACCGTGAGCCTCGATGTAGGTGACGGTCCCAGGATCGACCTCGGCCGCACGGAGAGCGGTGCGGATCACCTTGGCCTGTCCCTCCACCCGCGGTGCGGTAAAGCCGACCTTGGCAGCGCCGTCGTTGTTCACGGCCGAGCCCTTGATCACTGCCCGGATGCGGTCACCGGCCGCCAGGGCCTCCTCCAGGCGACGCAACACCACCACCCCCAAACCGCTGCCGAAGATCGTCCCTTGACCGCGGGCGTCGAAGGTCCGGCAGTGACCGTCCGGAGACAGTATCCCCTCCTTTTCATAAAGGTAGCCCGCGCGTTCTGGCAGGTTGATCGATACGCCACCAGCCAACGCCAGGTCACACTCACCGTTCAGCAGCCCCTGGCAGGCCAGGTGGAGCGCGACCAACGAGGTCGAACAGGCGGTCTGCACGCTGATACTGGGGCCCTGCAGATCGAGCTTGTAGGAAACGCGGGTGGCGAGGTAGTCCTTGTCGTTCCCCACCACCGCCTGCAGATTGCCCAACGACTGGAGCAAGGGAAGATTGGTAACCAGGTTCTGCAGCAGGTACCCGTTCATACCGGTGCCGGCATAGACCCCCACCAAGGCCTCTGCGCCCGGCGTATGTCCTGCGTCCTCCATGGCTGCCCAGCAGCACTCCAGGAAGAGCCGGTGCTGCGGGTCCATGATTTCGGCCTCGCGCGGGGCGTAGTGGAAGAAGGCGGCGTCGAAGCGATCGACGCCGTCCAGCATCGGCTTCGCCTTGACGAAGTTGGGGTTGGCGAGCAGCTCCGGGGCGAACCCTGAGGAGATCAGCTCGGCGTCCGAAAAATGGGTGATCGACTCCACCCCGGCCCGCAAATTGCACCAAAAAGCCTCGATGTCACGGGCGCCGGGGAAGCGGCCGGCCATCCCGATGATGGCCACCTCCAGCCCGGTACGATCCTGCTCACGACTCATCCTAAACGCTCCCAGCGTCCACCTTGTCGCCGGCCGGCCGGCGGCAGGTCAGTCCTTGCTCCCGGCCTTCTTGGCGGCCTCGGCTTTGGCCAGCTCCTCAGCGGTTTTTCCCGTGCGGGTCAGCAGCCGGATCTCGACTGTCACCATGTCAGAGACGAACTGCGCCCCGTCGTCCATCACCCGCGACCAGGAGACGCCGTATTCCTTCCGGTTGAGCGGAAAGCTCGCGCGCGCTCCGAGCACCTTGTCGTGGCCTGTGACCTGGAAAGGGATGGTGATCTCCTTGGTAACGCCGCGCATGGTGAAGTCTCCAACCACGGCGTAGGCGGCCCCTACCTTCTGAATCTTCTTGCTCTTGAAGGTGATCTCGGGGTGGCTCGCGACGTCGAAGAAGTCGGTGGTCCGGAGATGCTTGTCCCGGTCTGCAATACCGGTGTCGATGCTGGTGGTATTGATGACCACGTCGATCCGAGCCTTGGTCAGGTCGCTTTCGTCCGGGACGACGATGCGGCCGGTGAAATCCGAGAATTTCCCGGTCACCTCGCTCATCCCCAGGATGGGAACCGAGAAGCCGATCGTGGAGTGATTCGTGTCGAGGACATAGATCTTTTCTGCGGTCGGTTTGGCATCCTGGGCGAAGGCTGCGAGGCAGAGACCCAGGGAGGCGAAGAACAGTCCGATGACTTTGATCCTGAGCATACGATGGTTCTCCTGTGATTAAAGGTCTTTATGAGCGTCTCACAAGGTTTTCAGGAATGCGATGAGGGCCTTCCGGTCCTCCAGGGAAAGCTCCAACCCGAAAGGATGTCCCTTGACCGCGCGGGTTTTCATGCCGCGATCATGGAAGCCTGTCGGGACATAGTCGTCCCGCAAACGACGCGGATCGAACCAGTCCTCCAGGGTCGCCACCGAGCCCGAGTGCTCGAAGGGCCCGCGATACCAAACGCCCTTGAGGGACGGAACCTTGTAGAAGCCCGTCCCGCGCCGGGTATAGAGCGTCAGTCCCGGATCGGTACCGATGGGGAACGGAATGATGTCCTTCGACTGCGGATGGACAGCGCCCGCCGGGGGCCGGTACTGCGCCACCGGCAGCAGCTTGTTGCTGGTGTAGAGCGGCGCCTTGTGGCAGAACTCGCATCCCTCCCGCCCGAAGACGGACTTGCCGCGGGCAGCCAGTTCGTCCAACGGGTTCGGATTCCGCGGCGGCTGCAGCGCGTAGATGTAGAGGCCCAATGCGTACAGCATCTCGTCGCTGTAGCGGCGCAGGAAGCCGGGATCCGGCGGCAACTTGCTGGGTGTGAAGGAACTGTAGCTGTCAAAGAATGCGATCCCCTGATTGAGCGCCGCATAGCGCATCAGGTCGCCGATGGAGCGGTGCTTCACGTGTCCCGTGCGATCCAGGTAGGCCCGATCTTTGACCCCGATCAGGTCCGGCACCTGCACGGGGTAAAAGAGGCTGGAGCCGAAGCGGGCCTGCACGCCCGGCGGAATCGCCTCACTGGACGCGGCGATCTCCTCCAGGCTCAGCGACTGTTCGCGCTTCTGCGGGTCCTGATCGCCGAGCCACGGCGCGCCATAAGGGCCGCCCGCGCGCTCGTGTAACCCCTTCAAATACTCCGCCGCATTTGCCGCCAGAGCCGATCTGGCCCGGCGGTCCTGAGCATCCAGCCGGTCCACGGGGAAGTTGCCCTGGGCTCCCTTGATCACCGTCCCGTCGGGCATCACTCGGGTGTGGCAGGTGCCGCAAGAGAACTGCCCCAGCTCGACCTTGCCCTTCTCGCGGACCACGTAGCGGAAGAAAGGCACCGTACCATCCCGGGCGACCGGTACCCCGCTCCGCTCATACCAGGCGGGGTCGCGGACCTCCGCCACTTTAACTAGCGCGTCATAGACGAGCGGCGCGTCGAAGACGAGCTCGCCCGCAGCCGTCCAGTCCCCCTCATTGGCGAGCTTCGCAGGGTCGAACACGATCTCCGGATCGAGCTGCCGCAGCCGCTCCAGGTAGCCTTCCGGCTCGCGCCCGGGGTGATAGACCGGATAGCTTTTGAAGATCCCCCGCACCGGGATCTTGTAGTAATAATCGGCGGAGATGTGAACCGGGCTGGCAGCGGGATTTGCCAGCGGCACCTCCAGCGTGGCCAGTGCCTCCTCGTCCCAGGTCTTCGGGACCTTGACGTCGCGGTGAGTCGGACTGCTCAACTCGCCGCGGACGAGGCCCGCGAAAGCGATCAGGCAGCCGGCGATCCCGGCAATCCCAACACGGCTGCGCATCAGATCACCTCACCTTCGGCCATCCGCACTCCCTTCTGAAGGGGCGTAGCTCCGCCAAAGACTTGAATGCTGGTTTGGAACAAAGTCGTGTCGAGTATACCTAAGAGCGCCTTCATCGGTCGTCCTCCCCGTCGGCCACGCCGGCCCGCCGTCGTTGCTGCAGCCGCTGGCGGCGCCGCTCACGCCCCTGCGCGAGCCGTTCGGCATCCTCCTCGCCTTCCTCGGCGGTCTGGCGTTCGCCGCTCACCTGCCCGAGGAAGCTTGCCAGCGCCCGCACGGTGGGATTGCGGAACATCTCGACGAGAGGCATCTCCCGGCCCGTCTCCTCCCGCAGGCGAGAATGCGCCTGCACGAGGTGCACCGAGTTGCCGCCCAGCTCGAAAAAGTTGTCGTCTCTGCCTACCTGCTCGCGGCCCAGAACCTCGCAGACGATGGCGGCGACGCGCTGCTCGAGGTCGGAAGCGGGCGGAACGTAGCCGCTCCGCCGCTCCGCCCGAGGCTCGCTCGGCGCGGGCAACGCCCGGCGGTCTACCTTGCCGTTGGCGGTCAACGGCAGCTCAGCGAGGAAGACCACCGACTGCGGCACCATGTACTCCGGCAGCTTGCCGCGTAGAAAGGCATGGAGCTCGGCGAGATCGTCCTGCTCCACCGCTCCCTGCTCTCCGCTGGCGATCCGCCCGGCGACCATCGAATGCAGCAGCTCGTGATCGGGAGCGAGGGCCAAGAGCGGGCGAATGCGGGCGAAGTCGAGATCGCCGATCTGGCAGGAACCGATCCCCAAGGAAGGCGCCCTGGTCTCGAGGAGCTGAGTCATCAGGCCGGCCTCGATCAGGGCGTAGCGCAGGGCGCGCTCACCGTAGAGCGGTCGGATGGCCTCCATCTTCCCGACCAGGAAGATGGAGAGTGCGGCCCGCGCGAAGACGGGGCGGTTGAGCGGAGCGTGGGCGCCCTCGTCGATCTCGGCCTGCGGCACCAGCGCGACGAGACGCGTCGCCACCGGATCGTAATAATAGGTACCACCCTCCACACCCTCCACCCGACCCGGCTTGATGTGCAGATAGACCTGGACCGGGTAGAGGCTCCCCGCCGAACCATAACGGCGACCCGGTACCGCCCGCCCGGCAGAGGGGACCTGCGCGAGCACGCCGAGCCAGCCGGCCAGGTCGGTCAGCGGGAGCACCTGCCTGCCCAGCTCACGGTGGCTGTGGCGGAGGCGCACTCCATCGGGCAACGTGGTCTCGTCGACAGGCCGGAGCTCAAGGGCGGGACCCTCAGGCTCCCAGCGCAGACCGGGCTGCGTGAGCTGGAGCGCCAGGTGGGCGAGCGGCTCGAGGCTTTCCTTCTCCTCCGGCTGCCAGCCCGTCTCCGGCGAGGGCCGCTCGTCCCGATCCATCACCACGTAGGCAACCAGGCGACGCTCCCCATGGCGCGGGCTCGGCGCCGCCATCACCGCGGCCCGCACTCGAGCATGCCCCGCCAGGGCGGCCTCGATCTCCCCCAACTCGACGCGGAAGCCCTGGATCTTGACCTGCATGTCCTCGCGACCGAGGAACTCGATGGTGCCGTCCGGAAGTCGGCGGCCAAGGTCACCCGTTCGGTACAGACGCTCCCCGTTTCCGGGGTGGAGGACGAAAGCGGCGCGCGTCTTCTCCGCATCACGCCAGTAGCCCTTGGCGAGCCCGATACCGCCGATGTACAGGTCTCCGTGGACCCAGACCGGGCGCGACTCGAGCGCGGCGTCGAGGACATGGAACGACTGGTTCGCCATCGCCCGCCCATAGGGGATGCTGGTCCATGCTGGATCGACGGCACCGATCTCGTAAAGGATCGACCAGATGGAGGCCTCGGTCGCCCCACCCAGGCTCACCACCGCAACTCCGGGGTCCAGATCGCGGATACGGTCGGGCAAGTTCAGGGGGATCCAATCGCCGGAGAGGAGCACAAGCCGGAGCGTCACTGGCAGGCGCTCGAACCGGCCGGCGAGGTACTCGACCAGCATCTCCATGAGCACCGGGACCGAGTTCCAGACCGTCACCCCTTCGCGCAGCATGAGCTCCAGCCAGCGCGACGGATCGCGGGCCGCCCAGGGCTCCGGCAGCACCACGGTGCCGCCCGCCGCGAGAACGCCGAAGAGGTCCCAGACCGAGAGGTCGAAGCTCAACGCCGACAGGGCGAGCACCCGGTCCCCGGAACCGATGCCGAAGCGCCGGTTCACGTCGACCACCGTGTTCACCGCGCCGCGGTGATCGATCATGACTCCCTTCGGTACGCCGGTCGAACCCGAAGTGAAAATCACATAGGCCAGATCTTCCGGCCCGTGTGCCGGGTCGAGCCGAACGTCGCCGTCCTCCGGGTCCGCTTCGTCCACCGCGAATGGCTCCACCCCGACCGGCCAGGAGAGCGAGTTGCGGAGCCGGCTGTGCGTCAACGCCAGCGTCACCTCACCCTGCACGAGGAGCTGCCTCAAGCGCTCCGCGGGCAGCCCCGGGTCGACCGGCAGATACGCCGCTCCCGACTTGAGGACGCTGAGGACCGCCACGACCTGCTCCCACCCTTTTTCCAAGACCACCGCCACCAGAGTGTTGGGCCGCGCGCCGCGGCTCCTCAGGGCTCGGCCCAGGGCATTCGACCGGCGGTCCAGCTCGCCGTAGGTGAGGCTCCTCCCAGACGCGATCACCGCCGTCCGGAGAGGGGCCTCCTCCGCCTGGAGGGCGAAGAGAGCCTCGAGCGTATGGGGCGCGAGCGGCGCCTCGGTGCGATTCGCCGCCCTGATGAGCGCGACCAGGTCGGCCGAGGGCGGCAGCCGCGGCTCGTGCCAGGCATCCTCCTCGCCGAGACGCCGGAGGAGGTCGCCGAAGGCCGCGAACATGGCGTCGATCATCCCCTCTGGGAACAGTCCGGATACCGTGTCCCATTGCACGCGCAGCTCGCCGTCGCGCTCCATGGCCTGGTGATCGAGCCAGACCTGCGGCGTCTGGCCGATGCCATAGACCGAACGCAGAGGGAGGGGCGCCACGGCGGGCCCTCCGCGGTCCGGGTCGAGGTTGAGTGTGCTGGTGAAGACGACCGGCATCGACGCCCCGGTCCGGCCTCCATGGCTGCGGGCCAACTCGCGCATCACCCGCACTCCACTGACGTAGCGGTGGTCGAGGTCGGTCCACAGCCGTTCCTGGATTCTCCGCGCCCGAAGCTCAAAGGTACTCCCTGAAAGAGCGTCCACTTCGAGGAGGGTCAGCGAGGTGAAATCACCCAGGATGCGGTTCACCTGGGGATGGAACGGGATCCGGTGGAAGAGAGTCAAGTTGATCGTGAACCGGGGGCTTCTGCTCCAAGTCGCGAGGACCTCGGCGAAAACGGCGGCGAGGAGCGTCGAGCCGGTGAGCCCGGCGGTGGCGGCCCGCTCCTTCAAACGACCCCAGGCGACAGCGGTCAAGGCGGCCTCGCGCCGTTCGAAGCGGGGCCGGTCGAGAGACCCGGGGTCGACGGCCAGCGGCAGTGCCGGCGCCGGCGGCAAGCTCTCGAGCCGGGCGTGCCAGTACTCGACGGCGCGCCGGTACGACTCCGTCTCCTGGAGCGCGGCCTCGGCGAGCACGTAGTCCCGAAAGGTGATCTCGAGCGGCGGGAGGTCGGCCTCCGGATCGGCATAGAGGTGCGCCAGCTCGCCTCCCAAGAGGCCCAAGCTCCAGCCGTCGAAGAGCAGGACGTCGAGGCTGACATGGAGCCGGACGCGGCCCTGCGCCAGGAGCGACGCCCGGACTTCGAAGAGCGGCCAACGGTCGGCCGGCAGCACCTGGTGGGCCATCTGCTCCCGGGTCTCGCCCAGGAGTACCGCGGCGACCTCACTGGGCTCACCCCGCAGGTCGAGCGGGACGATCGTGTACGGAGGAACGGTCTCGAGCACCCGCTGCCGGCCCTCGGGCAGGACCACCGCCCGCAGCATGTCGTGGCGTTCAATGAGGCGACGGCAAGCCTCGGTCAGCCGCTCGAGATCCAGCTCGGTGCTCTCGAGCTCCATGTAGATGTGGGCTGCCACATTGCCGAGCTCCATGTCGGGCCGGCGTCCGATCCAGTAGGCCTGCTGGATGTCCGTAAGCGGAAAGGGATCGTACCGGCCCGCCCGGTCGGGCAACAGGGTCGGGAGCCCCCGGGAGACGCTCCCGGATTCGGCCTGGCGCGCCTTCTCGAGGGCCAGGGCGGCGGCGAAGCCGGCCACGGTCGGCTGCTCGAATAGAGCCGGTAGGCCGACATCCACGGCGAGGGCTTCACGCACCCGGGAGATGAGCTGTGTCGCGAGAAGCGAATGGCCGCCTAAGGAGAAGAAGTTGTCGTGGATGCCAACTCGACCGACCGCCAACACCTCCTGCCAGATGCGGACGAGGCTTTCCTCGGTGGGGGTACGGGGCGCCTCGAAGGCATTCTCCAGCTCCGGACGCGAACCATCGGGCGGCGGCAGGGCTCCGAGGTCCAACTTGCCGTTGGCGGTCAAGGGCAGATCACACAGAACGACGTAGGCATTCGGCAGCATATGGTCCGGCAGCCGCGAGGCGAGATGGCTCGAAAGACGCGGCGCCAGCCGGCGCATGGACATCCCTTCGAGCGGCCGATTGGCGTACCGGTCCTCGTCGATCCTCACCCCGCCCGGAAGCGGCGCAAAGAGGGCCGTGGCGCCGGAGCGGACGAAGAGCGCGTCGAAGCTCCCATTCTCCCCCGAGCCGGGCCAGCCGAGGCGCACGGAGTACGGCAGCTCGCGCTCCATGGCCCACAGGTCTTCGGGGTCGACCGCCTGCCCGTCCGGGTCGACCAGGATGGCCTGGAGATCGCGTACGGTACCGAGGCCATCGCTTTCGGCCAGCAACCGCGCGACTTGGATCTCGGCCCAGAGCCGGTGGTTGGGCACGCCCCGAAACGCCAGCACTTCCGGCGCTTCCTCGACCAGCAGACGCTTTACGGCATCGACGCTCCAGCCGCCTTCTCGCCAGTCGAACCCATGCGGCGGTGGGCTCGCGGGGCCTCCCGGTCCCACCCGCAGCACGGCATCGTACCGAAAACGGGTCATCTCGTTGTGATGGCACCCGCGCCGCAGTTGGACCTCGCCCCCGCTTACTCCCTCCAGGCGATGGGCCAGAGCCGTGAAGAAGGCGGGATGGACGACCAACTCCTCCTCCTGTGCCACCTGCGCCTTGACACGCTGCCGGAACTGCCGGAGCGGGAGCGACATCGGAGCCTTCGCGAGCTGCGTCCCGGCGTGAAAAGCCGCGAGGAGCGGCAGGCTACGGACGTCGCCCACGAATACGGAGCCACCCGGCGCTACGGCACGCACCGCCCCGGCAAGCACCCGCCGCAGGTAGTCGAGACTCGGAAAGTACTGGACGACCGAGTTGAGGATGACCGTATCGAAGACCCCTTCCGGCAGTCCCGTGAAGTCCTCGGCGGTCCGCCTTTCTAAACGGACGTGCGAGAGGTCGCATCCCGTCAGATGCCTGCCCACCCCATCGAGCGCCCGGGATGAAAAATCGGTGGCCAAGTACTCCTCGCAACGGGGGGCGATGCGGAAAAGCAGCATACCGGTGCCGCAACCGATCTCCAGGACTCGGCGGGGGTTCAGATCGAGGATGCGCTCCACGGTTGCCTTCACCCATTCGCTCATCTCCCCAGCGGGGATGGGCGCTCCCGTGTAGCTGCTGTTCCAGCCGTTGACGTTGAACGCCGGATCCTCCCCCGCGGCCCTCTTGCCGTAGGTCCCTTCGAAGACTTCCTGCCAGCGGTCGACCTGCTCGTCGGCGTCTTGCCTCTCCTCGACCACTTCGGCGTGACGGTCGGCGACGACGTAAGCCACCAGGCTCCGGTCGCCGCCAGTGTCCTCCCGCGCCACGACCACGCTTTCCCGTACTCCCGGATGGGTGGCAAGCATCGCTTGGATCTCCCCCGGCTCGATGCGGAAGCCGCGCACCTTGAGCTGGTGGTCGATGCGCCCCAGGTATTCCAGCGTGCCGTCGGCGAGATGCCGAGCCCGATCGCCAGTGCGGTAGAGCCGGCTGCCCGGCGCGCCGCTCCACGGATCAGGCAGGAAGCGCTCGGCGGTCAGCTCGGGCCGGCCGAGATAACCGCCCGCCACTCCGGCGCCCCCGACGTAGAGCTCCGCGGCCACGCCGGTAGGGACCGGCGTGAAGTCGTCATCGAGCAGGTAGGTCCGCAGATCGGGAATGGGCACGCCGATGATGCTGCCTCGCTTCCGCTCGAGATCCGCCTGCTCGAGGGGCTGCCAGGTCACATGCACCGTGGTCTCGGTGATGCCGTACATGTTGACCAGCCGGGGCCGCCGGTCGCCGTGCCGCTCGAACCAGGGGCGGAGGCTCGCGAGCTCCAGCGCCTCGCCACCGAAGACGACCCACCGCAACGCCAGGTCTCCGGCTGCCTGCGCTCCTGCCACCGGCAGGAGCTGCCGGAAAGCGGAGGGAGTTTGGCTCAAGACTGTCACCTTCTCGCGCCGCAGAAGGTCCAGGAACGCCTCCGGCGAACGGCTGATCCGGTAGGGGACCACCACCAGTCGGCCGCCATGGAGGAGCGCTCCCCAGATCTCCCAAACCGAGAAATCGAAGGCATAGGAGTGGAAGAGCGTCCAGACCTCCTCGACGCCGAACCCGAACCATCCCGCTGTGCTTGCGAAGAGACGGACAGCTTGGCCGTGCCGGACCAGGACCCCCTTCGGCCGGCCCGTCGATCCCGAGGTGTAGATGACATAGGCGAGGTTCCCGGGTCCGGTACCCCTCGCCGGATTCTCCGGGCTCTCGGCTGCGAGATCCGCCGCGTGCTCGTCCAGGCGCACCACTGAAAGCGGCTCCCCGGTGAGCCCCTCGGCCAGTCTGCCGCCCGCGGTCACCGCCACGGACGCATGGCTGTCTTCGAGCATCAGGGCCAACCGCTCTTGCGGATTGGCGGGATCGAGCGGAAGGTAGGCGCCCCCGGCCTTCTGCACGCCGAGGATCGCGACCACCATCTCGATTGAGCGGTCGAGACAGACCGCCACCAGCACTTCCGGCCCGACACCACGGCGCCGCAGATGATGGGCGAGTCGGTTGGCCCGCTGGTTGAGCTCACGGTAGGTGATCCGTACCTCTGCGCAGGTGACCGCCTCCGCTTCGGGCACCCGCTCTGCCTGTCGCTCAAACAGCTCGTCGAGACAGTGGGCGGGAAAAACCGGATCCGCCACTCCGTTCCACTCGGAGAGCACCTGGTGGAGCTCCGCCTCTCCGAGGAGCCCTACGCCGCGCAGCGGGCGGTCGACGTCCTCGCTCATGGTCGCGAGCGCTCGGCCGCAGTGCTCGAGCATCCGCATCACTGTGGTGGAAGAGAAACGGCGGCGGTCGAAGAGGATGCGGATAACGATATCCACCGCCGGCATGATCTGCACGGTGAGGGCGTAATTCGTCCGCTCCCATACGAAGGTCACCTCTGGAATGCTCAGCCCTGTGCCGGCAGCGCGGAGCGAACGGTCCACGGGATAGTTCTCGAAGGCGAGGATGGTCTCGAACAGCGGCAGGCCGCGCGGTACTTCGCTCCATTCCTGGACGTCGGCGAGCGAGGTGTGTTCGTACTGGCGCAGTTCCGCGTTGCTGTCCTGAAGGCGGCGGAGCCACGTCGAGAGCTGCTCGCCCGGCACGATCGCTACCCGTAGCGGCAGCGTGTTGACGAACAGCCCGACCATGGACTCGGCCCCCTCGAGCTCCGGAGGCCGTCCTCCCGAAGTGACGCCGAAGACCACCTCCGGCTCGCCGCTGTAACGCGACAGGAGGAGGGCCCACCCACCCTGGAGAAGGGTATTGAGGGTGAGGCCGTGCCGCCTCGCCTGCTCGCGCAACCGGTCCGCCAAGGCCGGCGGCAGGCGCAGCTCGCGGCTGCCGTAGTCGTCGCCGGCCACGGAGAGAGGGGCGGCTTCACGGTCCTCCGGCAGCGGTGTGGGCGTCATGAAGCCGGAGAGCGTCGAGCGCCAGAAGAATTGGGCGGCAGCCCGGTCGCGGCGCTGTATCCAGGCGATATAGTCGCGGAAAGGCCTGCCTGTCGGCCGGTCGAGATCGCAATTGCGGGAAAAGGCTTCGTAGAACGCGAAGACCTCGCCCATGACGAGGCTGACCGACCAGCCGTCGAGCAGCACGTGGTGATGGCTCCAGACGAGCTGATGGAGCTCTTCTTCGAGGCAGATCAGCTTGAGGCGCATGAGAGGCGCCCGGCTGAGGAGGAAGCCCTCCCTACGGTCCGCTGCGAGGAGCGACTGGAGGCGTGCGCGCTGTTCCTCCTCCGGCAGTCCCTGCCAGTCGAGGCGCTCGAAGGGAAGCGACAGACGCTTGTGTACGACCTGTCGCGGCTTGTCCAGGCCCTCCCAGAAGAAGGCCGTGCGCAGGATGGGATGGCGGTCCAGCACACGCTGCCAGGCGCGCTCCATGCCGTCCGCTTCCAGCTGGCCGCGGAGCGAACAGCTGAACTGCTCGAAATACTCCCCCGAATCGGGGGCGTAGAGCGTATGAAAAAGGATCCCCTGTTGCAGGGGGGAGAGCGAGTAGATCGCCTCGACGTTTTCCTGGATCATCCTAATTTTTCTCTCTGCGACGACTGGACTTCCTCGATCTGCCTGAAGATCTTCGCCATCTCCATCTCGCTCACCACCTCGTCTGGTACGTTCGACGACGTGGGGGCTGGAGTGAACTGCAGTGGACCGGAGATCGACGCCGTCTCCGCGATCCGGGTTTCCCGGCTGGCGATCGCCGCCAGCTCGGCGATCGTCGGGTGCTTGAAGAACTGCCGCGGGGTAAGTCGAATCCCCGCACGCTGGGCGATCGAGACGGCCTGCATGACAAGGATGGAATCCCCGCCCAACACGAAAAAGCTGTCTTCGATCCCCACCTGGTGGACCCCGAGCACCGATTTCCAGATCTCGACGAGAGTGTGCTCGAGCTCGCTCACCGGCGCCACGAAGGCCTTGGCGAGCTCCGGCCGGAAGCTGGCCGGAGCCGGCAGCGCCTTGCGATCCACCTTGCCATTGGGCGTCAGCGGCAGCGACTCAAGCATTGTGAATGTCGCCGGGACCATATAGGGGGGCAGGCGCTCGGCCAGATGGGAGCGCAGCTCGTCCACCGGCGGGGCGGCACCGCGTGGCACGACATAGGCCACAAGCCGCGCCTCACCGGCGCTCTGGCGCGCCACCACGACCCCTTCCTGGACCGCAGGGTGTTCCGCGAGGGCGCTCTCGACCTCCCCTAGCTCGACCCGGAAACCACGGACCTTGACCTGCTGATCGAGGCGACCGACGAACTCGATCTCGCCATCCGGGCGGCAGCGCGCCAGATCACCGGTCCGATAGAGGCGCTCACCCGGCTCTGTGCTCCAGGCATGAGGCAGGAACCGTTCGGCGGTCAAATCAGCCCCACCGCGGTACCCTCGGGCCAGGCCGGCGCCGCCGATGCACAGCTCGCCGGGCATCCCGATCGGTACCGGCCGGAGGTCGGGACCGAGGAGGACGATCCCGGTGTTGGCGATCGGCCGGCCGAGGGAAGCCCAGCCCGACCCCGCACGTCCCAGCCTGGAGACCGCGGACCAGATCGTGGTTTCGGTGGGACCATACATATTCCAAGCCGCGGCCGAGCCGTCGATCAGGCGGTCCGCCAGCGCGCGGCCCAACGCCTCACCTCCCGACAACGCACAGAGGCCAGGGGTCTCCCGCCACCCCGCCTCCGTGAGGAGCTGCCAGGTCGACGGTGTCGCCTGGAGAACGTCGATCTCGCCTGCCGACAGCGCCCCGCGGAGGAGCTCGCCATCGGCTGCCTGCCCGCGGCCGAGCAGCAGGATCTCGCCGCCGGCAAGCAGGGGAAGATAGATCTCGAGCCCCGCGATGTCAAAGGATACCGAGGTTAAAGCCAGCAGGCGCTCGCCCGGCTCGAAGCCCGGCCGCTCCCGCATCGAGAGCATAAAGTTGACCAGCGACCGGTGCGTGATCTGCACTCCCTTGGGCCGTCCGGTCGAGCCCGAAGTGTAGAGGACGTATGCCAGGTTGAGTGCCGTGGCAGCTCCGGGCAGGTCCCCGGCGCCCTCGCAGGCGATCGCCTCCCGCTCATCCTCGAGACAGAAAATCCGATCCGGAGCTTCCTCCAGCCGGTCGAGCAGCGAGCGCTGAGTCAGCAGCACCGATCCCTCGGCGCCCACGAGCGCGTCCTCAAGCATGCATGCCAGGCGAGCACGAGGGTAGGTGGGATCGAGCGGGACGTACGCGCCGCCGGCCTTGAGGATCGCCAGGAGCGCGATTACCAGATCGAGCGCGCGCTCCAGGCAGACCCCGACAGGCGTCTCCGCCTTGACGCCGCGCCGCACGAGGAAGCGCGCGAGCCGGTTGGCGCGGGCGTTGAGTTCCCTATAGGTCAAACGGTCGCCCTCGGCGGAGAGGGCACCGCGATCGGGCGAGCGCGCGACCTGCGCTTCGAAGAGCCGACTGAGGCAGATGTCGCGCGGCACCGCCCGCCCGGTGTCGTTCCATTCGTAGAGGAGCTGATGCTGTTCGCCGTCGCCGAGCAGAGGCAGCTCTGCGACCGGGCGCCCCGGGTCTCCCGCCGTCGCGGCGAGCAGGGTGGCCAGGTGCCGCAGCCACCGGCGGACGGTCGCAGCGTCGAAAAGAGCTCCGTAGTACTCGCAGTCGAGCCTTACCCGTCCCCCTTGATCGAGGACATTCAAGGAGAGATCAAACTTGGCTCCGCCGGTCGAGTTGACCTGGATCTCGACCTCGAGGTCGCCGAAAAGCAGTGCGGCCTCCACCCGGCCCAGGTTGAAGAGGACTGCCGCGAGCGGCGGCCGGCTGAAGTCGGGCTCGAGTCCAAGCTGCCGCACCACCGCATTGAAGGGCGCTCGCCGGTGTTCGTACGCCGCAGCCACTTCCCGCCTGAGGTCGGTCAGCAGGGTCGAGAAAGTCGTGCCGGCGTGAATCCGGCTGCGAATGGGGAGCAGGTTGACGTCATAACCTGTAAGGGTCTGGTGATCCTCCGAGGCGTCGATCGAAGGGATTCCCAGCACCAGGTCCTCCTGCCCGGAAAGGCGATGCATGAGCACCGCAAAGCCGGCGAAGAAGGTGAGGAAAGGAGTTGCCCTGCAACGGAGGCCGAGGCTCCGGAGCTCTCCACAGAGTCGAGTCTCGAAGGCCAGGCTCTCCAGGCCTCCCCGGTAGCTGAACAGCGCCGGACGGGTCCGGTCGGTCGGCAACTCGAGAACAGGAAGCGGCGGAGTGAGCCGCCGGCGCCACCAGGCGAGGGCCTCCTCGATGGCGCCGCTCTCCCGGGCTTCGAGCGTAGGCACTCGGCGGTCGCTCCGCCGCTCCGGCTCGGCCAGCCGCGTCGTCATGCTCTCGGAAGCAGCCTGGTAGAGCCGTCCGAGCTCTGCGAGGAGCAACCCCAGCGAGCGTCCGTCGAGCAGGATGTGTGCGTATGAAAGGATCAGGGCATAGCGTCGCCGCCCGAGCCGCAGCAGGCACACCCGGAGGAGCGGCCCGCGCTCGAGATCGAAGATCCGCCCTGCTTCAAGCGCCTGCCATTCGCGGAGCCGAGCGCCGCGTGTCGCCTCCGCCAACCCGGAGAGGTCGACCTCGGGCAGCTCCAGGGACCACCGGGGTGCGAGCCGCACCCCCTCTCCCTCCGGGAAGGTCAGGCGGAGCGCATCGTGCCGGTCGACCGCATCCTGCAGGGCGCGGCGCAGCGCCTCGCGACGCAGCTCGCCGGTCAGCTGCAGGGTGAGCGATTCATTGTATGCTCGTGAGGCTTCCTCTCCCAACTGCATCACCAGCCACAACTGTTGTTGGGCGGGGCTCATGGGTACGAAGTCTGCGGATCCCGCAGCCGCGAGATCCGCTCCCGGCGCACCCACCGTGAGAGGGGGCGCAAGCGTGGCCGGAGCCACTGAGGGAGACCCGGACCGGGCTGGCTCGATGGCCAGAACCTCGGGAGCCAGCTCGCGATCGAGGACTTCAGAGACGGCCTCCAGGCTGACCGCCTCTTCGAGCAGCCGGCCGAGCGAGAGCCGCGCTCCCAGCCGTCGTTCGACGGCCTGGCTGAACTGGATGAGGAGGAGCGAGTCGATCCCCATGTCGAGGAAGGAGGCGCGCGGGTCGATCTCCTGCGCCTGGAGTCCCATCAGCCCGCAGACGATCTCCAGGAGGCAGTTCAGTATCCGTAGGCGCCGTGCCGGAGGCTCGGGCCCTGCCATTTCGAGGAACGCCTCCGCCGCGGGTTGTGGCGCCGCCGCGACTACCGGCGCGGAGCGCGCCGCCGTCGGCGGATCGATCCAGTAGCGCTGGCGCTCGAAGGGATACGCCGGCAGCGGCAGGCGGCGGCGGTGCTCTCCCGCGTGAAAGGCGGCCCAGTCGACCGCGAGCCCCGAGAGCCAGAGACGGCCGAGAGCGCCCAGCACCGCCGCCGCCGCCGGCTCGCGGCCGTCCCCGAGCGAAGCTACGACGACCCTCCCGGCAGCGTCCGGCTGCTGGCGGACGAGCGAGCAGAGCGTCCGGCCGGGGCCGACCTCGAGCCAGACCCGCTCTCGATCCTTCAGTAGCTCGGATACGCCGGCGTCGAAGCGTACCGGCGCGCGCATCTGCCGCACCCAATAGTCCGGATCGGTGGCCTCGGCATTGCTGATGAAGGTCCCGGTCAAGCTGGACAGAAAGGGTATGGAGGGAGGATGTAACTTCACCTTGCGGATAGCTCGGGAGAAAGCCTTGAGCGCGGGCTCCATCATCGCGGAATGGAAGGCATGCCGCGTGGCGAGGCGGCGATGCGTCACCTGCAGCTCATCCAATCGTGCCTCCAGCGCGGCGATCGCCAGCTCGGATCCCGAGACGACCGAACGGGCCGGCGCATTGGCGGCGGCCAAAGAGAGGTCCGCCCCGAGAAGCGGCAGCAGCTCCCGCTCCGCCAACGACACGGCGAGCATCGCGCCCGGTAGGAGATCCTGCACCAACCGTCCCCTCTCGACGATCAGCTCCAGGGCGTCGTCGAGCGAGAACACGCCCGCCACTGCTGCGGCGGCATACTCCCCGAGGCTGTGCCCGATCATCGCCTGGGGACGGATCTCCCAACTCACCCAGAGCTGTGCTAAGGCGTACTCGAGGACGAACAGCGCGGGCTGCGCCACCGCGGCCTCAGCGAGCCGCCGGCCTTCCTCCTCCACCGCCTCACCTTCCGCCAGCAACACCCGCCGCAGATCGAACCCGAGGTAAGAGCAAAGCCTCTCGCAGCAGCGGTCCACGGTCTCACGAAACGTCGGCTCGGCGCGGTAGAGCTCTGCGCCCGTGTCGGGACGCTGCATTCCCTGGCCGGGGAATAGGAAGATGACCGGTCGATTGCGGGTCTCCTGAACGTCCTCGGGCCGCCCTCCCTTCCCGCGCTCCAAGGCGCGAACGGCGTCCTTGAGATCACGGCAGACGACGGTGCGCCTGTGCTCGAAGGCTTTACGCCCCACTTGGCAGGTGAACGCCACGTCTCCCAGGTCGAGGCTCGGGTTGGACCGCAGGTGGTCGCGCAACCGTGCGGTCACCGCCTTTAGCGCCGCCGGGGTTCGCGCCGAGAGCACCAGAAGTTGCCACGGTCGCGACGGATCCGTCTCCCCAACTTCCGGGGCCTCCTCCAGGATGACATGTGCATTGGTGCCGCCGATTCCCAGAGAGCTCACGCCGGCACGGCGCGGCGAGCTACCGCGCGGCCACTCCAGGAGCCGGTCGGCGACCTTGAATGGGCTGCTCGGGAAGTCGCACTTGGGATTCGGCTCTCGAAAGTGCAGGGTGGGAGGGATCTGCCCATGGTGCAGTACGAGCACGGCCTTGATCAGTCCGGCGACCCCGGCGGCAGTGTCCAAGTGGCCGATGTTGGTCTTGACCGAGCCGATGGCGCAGAAGCCCTTTTGGCTGGTGCCAAACCGATAGGCCCGGGTGAGAGCGGCGATCTCGGTCGGGTCTCCCAGGTTCGTACCGGTGCCATGCGCCTCGACATAACCGATCGCCTCCGGGTCGACGCCGGCCACGGCCAGCGCCTCAGCGACAACCGCCGACTGGCCGGTGATACTGGGCGCCGTATAGCCGATCTTGCCCGAGCCGTCATTGTTCACCGCTGAGCCCTTGATCAGGGCGTAGACGGTGTCCCCGTCAGCCAGGGCCTCGTCGAGCCGCTTGAGGACGACCACTCCGATCCCGTTGCCGCGTACCGTCCCGGCTGCAGCAGCGTCGAAAGCGCGACAACGGCCGTCGGGCGACTGGACTCCTCCTTCCTGGTAGTGGGAGGCTTTTTTCTGCGGCAGGCCGATCGAGACTCCCCCCGCCAAGGCGATGTCACACTCTCCGTTGAGCAGACTCTGCCAGGCGAGGTGGACCGCCACCAGCGAGGTCGAGCAGGCGGTCTGGACCGTCACGCTGGGGCCTCGTAGGTTCAACCGATAGGAAATCGAAGTGGTCAGGAAATCGCTGCTGTTGCCCATGAGCACCCGCTGACCGCCGATGGATTCCACGAGGTCACCGTGGGGGTACAGATTGTGGAGCAGGTAGGTGCTGAAGCTGGCGCCGGCGAAGACACCGATGGACCCGCCGAAGGTATCGGGGTCGCAACCGGCGTTCTCCAAAGCTTCCCAGCAACACTCCAGCATCAGACGGTGCTGGGGATCGCTGACCTCCGCCTCGCGCCGGCTGAAACCGAAAAACGGAGCGTCGAACCGTTCGATGCCTTCGAGCACGCCACCCGCCCTGAGCGCAAGCGGATCTGCGAGCAACTCCTCGCTCACCCCCGCGGCTCGCAGCTCCTGGTCGCTGAAGACCGCGATGGACTCGACGCCGCGAACCAGGTTTTCCCAGTACCGCTCCGGGCTCGCCGCACCGGGGAAGCGCAGCGACATGCCGATGATGGCGATGTCTCCCGAGTCCTCGCTAGCGCGCGCACCGCTCATATTCGATCCCTCTCCTGATCTCATCCGTCAATCCGGGAACGCTTCTGTTGGCGTAGCTGACGCTGCCGGCCCATGGTCGACTTGCGGCCTCGCGCCCGCTCCACCGGCCTGGCGAGGGAGGAGACCTCGTCGCCTTCCGGCCCCTTTCCCAGGTACTCCGCGAGGGCGCAGACCGTCGGGTACTGGAGGTGCGCCATGAGCGGGATGTCGCGTCCCAACTTCTCCTTCAGGACAGCGTTCACTTTGGCGAGGAGGAGCGAGTGGCCGCCGAGGTCGAAGAAGTTGTCATGAATGCCGATTCGTTCGAGGCCCAGAACCTCCCTCCACACCGCCGCGATCGTGCTCTGCAGCTCGTTCTGGGGTTCCAGGCGGGCACCGGAGCGGGCGGCCATGCTATCGAGATCCGGTGGCGGCAGACCGGCGAGCGCCCGCCGATCGACCTTGCCGTTCGGTGTCCGCGGCAGGGCCTCCAACCACAGGAAGGCTGCCGGCACCATGGGCGTCGGCAGCCGTTCCTGCAACCACGAGCGCAGCCCCGCGGGCTGCGCTCCCGCCACCGGCACCACATAGGCCACGAGACCCCGTCCCGACGGCAGATCATCCCGGACCAACGCCGCGGCGGATTCGACTCCCGGATGTCTCACGAGCGCCGCCTCCACGTCCCCCAGCTCGATACGATAGCCGCGGATCTTCACTTGCTGGTCCAGGCGGCCCAGGAAGTCAAGCTGACCGTCTGGTCTCCAGCGCACCAGGTCCCCCGTGCGGTAAAGCCGCGCCCCCAGCGTGCCATGAGAGCTCGCCCAGGGGTCGGGGACGAAGCGCTCCGCCGTTAGGGCTGGCTGGCCGCGATAACCGCGCGCGAGCCCCATGCCACCGAGGTGGAGATCGCCCGGAACGCCGATCGGCACCGGTTTGCCCGCCGCGTCGAGGATGGCCAGGCGCGTATTGAAGATGGGCCGGCCGATCGGTGGCAGGCCCCCCGCACCGCCGGCCGCTCCGGAGAGGATCGCCGCCGTGCACAGCACCGTGTATTCCGTCGGACCGTAATGGTTGATCAAAGGAAAGCCCGCCAGGGGGTCGGGCCCGCGATGCAGGCGGTCGCCGCCGGTCTGTAAAGCACGCAGTGAGAGCGCCGGTCCCAGGCGCGGCGCTACCTCGAGCACCGCCTCGGCGAGCGGGGTGGGCAGGAAGCTCAGGGTAATCTCGCGCGCGGCGAGGAAGCGCAGCAGGTCCTCCGCCGAGAGCCTCTCCTCCTCCGTAGGGACGTGGAGGCTGGCACCGTGCGCCAGATGCACCCAGAGCTCCAGCACCGAGAGGTCGAAGGCCGCGTTCCCCACCAGCGAGGCGCGGTCCACGGCCGTCGGCTCGTAGACCGAATCGTACCAGGCCACCAGGTTGGCGAGCCCACCATGGGTCAACTCGACTCCCTTCGGCCGGCCCGTCGAGCCGGAGGTGAAGATCACATAGGCCAGGTCTCCCGGCACTACGGCCACGGCCGGCGGCGCCACCGCGCCAACCGCCCACACCTCACTCTCCTCGAGGTCCAGGACCGCGGCCACGGTGTCGGGGAGCCCCATCGCCAGCGGCCGGGTGGTGAGGATCGCCCGCACCTCGGCCTCTGCGAGCACCGCCGCCAGCCGTTCCGGGGGAGAGCCGGGATCCAGGGGGACGTAGGCGCCCCCCGCCTTCAAGACGGCGGCGATCGCCACCACTCGCTCGACGGAGGCCTCGAGGAGGACCGCCACCGTTACCTCCCTCTCCACCCCGAGCGCGCGCAGCCTTTCGGCCAGCCGGTTGGCCGCGGCATCGAGCTCGCCATAGAGAAGACGACCGCGGGGCGCGTCGACCGCCAGGGCCTCCGGCCGGAGCAGGGCCTGCCGGCGCAGCAGCTCATGGACGGGAACGAACGGGATCTCCTCCGCCGTGTCGTTCCACTCCCAGAGGAGCTGCGCCCTCTCCCCGGGAGAGAGCAGGGGGAGCGCGGCAATCGGCTGCTCCGGTGCCGCGGTGGCCGCAGCCAGGAGGCTCGAGAGATGCCCGAGGAGCCGTTGGGCGGTCGTGCGATCGAAGAGATCGCGGTCATACTCCAGGCCGCCAGCGATGCGCCCCGCCGTCTCGGCCAGCGACAAGGTGAGGTCGAACTTCGCGATCCCCGGATCGACCTCCATCGTCTCCAAGGTGAGATCGCCGAAAGCCCCGGCGGGCAAGGGCGCATTCTGCAGGGCCAGCATGACCTGGAAGAGCGGGGCGTGGGCGAGGCTGCGCTCCGGCGCGAGCTCCTCGACCAAGCGCTCGAAGGGGAGATCCTGGTGAGCGTAAGCGCCAAGCGTGGCCTGACGGGTACGCGCCAGGAGCGCGAGGAAGCTCGGCGGACCGGCGAGCCGGGCGCGCAGAGGCAGGGTGTTGACGAAGAACCCGATCAGCCCTTCGACCTCCAGGTATTGGCGGCCGGCAATCGGCGAGCCCACCACCAGGTCCTCCTGCCCGGTCAGACGCGAAAGCAGAGCCTGGAAACCGGCCATCAGCACCATGAACAGCGTCGCGCCACCCACCCGTTGCAATCCAGAAAGCCCAGCCTGCACCTCTGCCGAGAAGCGGACCGGAAGCTGCGCGCCCCGGAACCGTTGCACCGCCGGCCGAGCACGGTCCAGAGGCAGGTCCAGGACCGCGGGAGCGGCCGACAGCTGATCCCGCCAGTAGGCGAGTTGCCGCGCCAGCCGGTCGCCCGCAAGCCATCGCCGCTGCCAGGTCGCATAGTCCGCGTACTGTACCGGCAAGGCCGGAAGCGGAGAAGGTTCGCCGCTGGCAAATGCCCGGTAGAGCGCCCCAAGCTCCCCGAGGAGCACGCCCATCGACCAGCCGTCGGCAACGATGTGGTGCAGGTTGAAGAGCGCGCAGTGGATTTCTTCCTCGATCCTCAACAGCAGGGCTCGCGCCAGAGGACCACGCGCGAGGTCGAACGGACGGACCGCCTCGCGCTCCAGGAGCCGCCTGGCCTCCGGCTCCCGCCGCTCGGAAGGCAGCCCAGCGAGGTCCACAACCGGGGGAGCGAGCCGCAGCGCGGGCGCGATCACCTGAACCGGCGACTCCTCCATCGTGGAGAACGTCGTCCGCAGCGACTCGTGCCGCGCGGCAACCTCGGTCAAGCTCGCGGCCAGTGCCGGCCAGGAGAGCCGGCCGCGAAGCCGCACCAGGATCGGGATGTTGTAAACCGGGCTTCCCGGGACCAGCCGGTCGAGGAACCAGAGCCGTTCCTGGGCAAAGGAGAGCGGCAGGTGTTTCCCGCGGAGTACCGGCTCGATGGGGGTCGCTTCCGTTCTCCCTTCTCCCACCGACCGCGCCTCGATCTCTCTCGCGAGAGAGGAGATCGTCGGCATCTCGAAAACCAGCTGGAGTGGGAGCTCCAGCTCGAAGACGGCCCGGATCCGCGAAAGCAGGCGCATGGCCAGCAGAGAGTGTCCCCCGAGCTCGAAAAAGCTCTCGCCAACTGCGCAGGCCTCGATGCCCAGGAGCTCTCGCCACATCGAGGCCAAGAGCTCCTCGGTCGGGGTCTGCGGCTGCCCCATCTTCACGGACGGCCCTGCCGGCTGCCGATCGAGCCGCGACAACGCTCGTCGATCCACCTTGCCATTGGCGGTGAGCGGTAGGCCATCGAGGAGCACGAAGGTCGAGGGAATCATGGCCTCGGGCAGCCGAGGGCGCAGGAAACCCCGCAGATGCGCCGGGGAAAGGGACGCCGACCGTGGTACCACATACGCCACCAGCCGCCCGTCCTCCCCCATCTCCGAGCGCACACCTACCACGTTTTCGGCCACTTCTGGATGGGTGGCGAGGGCGGCCTCGACCTCTCCCAACTCGATCCGGAAGCCGCGCACCTTCACCTGCTGGTCGAATCGTCCCAGGAACTCCAGCGCTCCGTCCGGCCGATAACGGGCGAGGTCTCCGGTCCGGTAGAGCCGGCCTCCGAGGTCTGCGCCGTAGGGATCGGGCACGAACCGTTCAGCGGTCAGATCGAGCCGGCCAACATAGCCGCGCGCCAGGCCGTCCCCACCCAGGTAGAGCTCTCCCATGGCGCCGATCGGCACCGGTTGCAGGCGCCGGTCAAGAACGGCCGCGCGAGTGTTGCCGATCGGGCGCCCGATGGGAACCGATCTGGCCACCTGGCTGGGGTCGGTCAGCCGCTGACAGCAGGCGAATGTGGTGCTTTCCGTGGGTCCGTACCCGTTGACGAGCAGCGTTCCACGCAACTCGGCCAAGGCCCGCCGAACGTGCAGCGGAGACAGGACATCGCCGCCCGCGAGGAGCTGGCGGAGCGAGCGCAGGGAACCGAGACCGTCTTCGGCCATCTGGTGGAAGAGGCCGGCGGTCAGCCACAACGTCGTGACCCCATGTCGCAGAATCCTGTCGCCCAGCTCGTGCGAGGAGGCGCCGGTGCCCGGAAAGAGCACCACCCGTCCACCGTTCAAGAGGGCACCCCAGATCTCCAGCGTCGAGGCGTCGAACGAGACGGGAGCGAACTGCAACAGGACGTCCCCGGGCCCCAACTCGGCGTAGCCACCCTCCTTCACCAGGCGGACCACGCCGCGGTGGACCACCGCCACTCCCTTCGGACGTCCGGTCGAACCCGAGGTGTACATGATATAGGCCAGGTTCTCCGCACCCACCTCGCACGGCGACGGCCCCGGGCCGCGTTGGGCGATCGGCCATTCCCCCTGGTCCAGGCAGATCGTCCGGCCCTCCGGTGGCAGCGGAGGCAACCTCGCGAGCAGCCGCTCTTCGGTCAGCACGACCTTGCCCCCGCTGTCGGCCAGCAGGAATGCGAGCCGCTCGGCCGGATGATCCGGATCGAGCGGCACATAGGCACCACCCGCCTTGAGGATGGCGAGAATCGCCACCACCATTTCCGGAGAGCGCCGGAGGCAGAAGGGCACCGGAACCTCGGGCCCCACTCCCCAATCCCGCAGATGCTCCGCCAGCCGTTCCGCCCGGGCGTCGAGCTCGCCGTAGGTCATCCCCTGTTCATCGTGGACCAGGGCGATGGCGTCGGGGGAGGCGGCGGCCTGTTTCGCGAAGATGCTGTGGATCGAAAGATTGCTCGGGTACGGCCGCCGGGTGTCGTTCCACTCCACGAGGAGCTGTGCGCGGGCGGACTCCGACAGCAGCGGTAGATCCTCCAGGCGGAGCTCGAAACCCGCCGTCGCCATCGCTCCGAGAACGACCTCGAGCTGCTCGAGGAGGCGCCGGGGGGCTGGGGCGTCGAAGAGATCGGCGCTGTACTCCGTATGGATCGCGAGGCCGCCGCCCTCCACCCGCGCGAACTCCAGCAGCGGGCGTACGATCAGCGTCAGGTCGAATTTGGCGGAGCGATTATGGAGCTCACCCGGCCGCACCGTGATTCCCGGTAGGTCGATCTCCGGCATCCGCGCGTCGTGGAAGGCGAAGAGGACCTGGAAGAGCGGTGTATGGCTGAGGCTCCTGTGGGGCTGCAAGACCTCGACGATGCGGTCGAAAGGGACGTCCTGATGAGCATAGGCGCCAAGGCAGGTCTCGCGTACCCGCCGCAACAGCTCCTCGACTCCGGGGCTGCCGGAGAGATTGGTCCGCAGGGGAAGGGTGTTGATGATCATGCCCAGCATGCCTTCGGTCTCGAACCGCCGGCGGTTGGCGATGCCGGTGCCGGTCACCACGTCCTCCTGACCGCTCAGGCGGCCCAGGAGCGCCGCGAAACCGGCCAGCATGCTCATGAACAGGGTGACCCCCTGGCGGCGCCCGAGCCTCGCGAGGTCCCGCACCAGGGCGGCGGGGAAGATGACCTCATGCGCCCCGCCATGAGCGGAGAGGACCGCCGGCCGGGGCCGGTCGGTGGGTAGCTCAAGGAGGGGCGGCGCACCGGCCAGATGGGCGCGCCAGTAAGCGAGCTGCCGCTCGAAGATCTCGCCCCGCAGCCATTCGCGCTGCCAGCAGGCGAAGTCGACGAACTGGATCGGCAGGTCGGGGAGCCGCGGAGCCCGGCCCTGGTGGAAGGCTCCATAGAACTCGAGGAGGTCTCCCAGGAGCACCGCCTCGGCCCAGCCGTCGTGGACCAGGTGGTGCTCGGTCTGGATCACCACGTGCTCCTCGTCACGCGAGCGGGCAAGGCTCGCCCGCAAGAGAGGCCCGCGCGCCAGGTCGAACCGGCGCCGGCCGTCATCGACGATCAGCCGCTCCAGCTCGCGCTGGCGTACCGGCAGGGACAGCTCCCGGAGGTCGATCAGCGGCAAGACGAACGCCGCGAGCGGGGCCGCCTCGTGGATCCGCTGCACGGGTTGCCCGTCGACCCCGGGAAAGGTGGTGCGCAGGATCTCGTGCCGGACGAGCAACGCGCCGTAGGCCCGGGCCAGGGCCGGCGCGTTGAGCTGGCCCATGATCCAGACGGCCCGCGGCACATGATAGGCGGCGCTCTCCGGGTCGAGCTGCGCGAGGAACCAGATCCGTTCCTGGGAGAAGGAGAGCGGCAGGTCGCGATCCCGAGGCACGGCGCGGAGAGGCGGGACCTCGCTCGCGTCGGCGGATTCCACCCGCTCCGCCAACTCCGCCACCGTCGGCCCTTCGAAGAGGGCGCGCAGCGGGACCTCCACCGCGCAGGCTTCGTGGAGGCGGGAAACGATCTGCGTCGCCACCAGCGAGTGCCCCCCGAGCTCGAAGAAGTTGTCATGGACGCCGACCCGCTCGACCCCCAAGACCTCCGCCCAGATCCCCACCACCAACTCCTCGATGGGCGTGCGCGGCGCGACGTAGCCGTCGAGTTCCGGCCGGCTCGCCGGGGCCGGCAGAGCCCGCCGGTCCAGCTTCCCGCTCGGCGTAACCGGGAAAGCATCCAGCGCGACGAACGCCGACGGCACCATATAACCCGGCAGACTCCCTGCGAGGAACTCCCGCAGCGAACGCGCTGACGGCGCCTCGCCACCCGCGCCCACCACGTAGGCCACCAGCCGGCGGTCACCCGGCGCGTCCTCCCGTGCGACCACCACCGCCTCTCCCACCCCCGGATGGTGAGCCAGGGCCGCCTCGATCTCGCCCAGCTCGATGCGGAAGCCCCGCACCTTGACCTGGTGGTCGGTCCGTCCCAGAAACTCGACATTGCCGTCCGGCAGCCAGCGCACCAGGTCACCCGAGCAATAGAGGCGCGCCCCCGGCTCGCCTCTCCAGGGGTCCGGCACGAATCGCTCGGCCGTCCGATCCGGCCGGCCGTGGTAGCCGCGGGCCACCCCGGGGCCGCCCAGGAACAGCTCGCCCGCGACCCCGGGCGGCACCATCTCTCCCGCGCGGTCGAGGACGTAGACAGCGTTTTCCGCGGACGGCCGGCCTATGGGGACGGCCTCCCCGGAAGCCCACGAACCCGGAGGACGACGGGCGGCGTAGATCAAGCTGTTGACCGTCACCTCGGTCGGCCCGTAGCCGTTGTAGAGGACAGCACCGCCCCCTACCGCCTCAAGGTACCGCTCGGCCTGACCGCGGTAGAGGGCCTCACCACCCAAGTGGAGGATCCGCACTGCCGGCAGACGCGCCCCGGTGGCGGCCACCTCGCGGAAGAAGGACGGCGTAGCATGGACGGTGTCGATGCCCCGATCGAGGGCGCTCGCCGCCCACCGTCGGGGATCTCCGAACTCGCTCCCCGGCAGATGGAGGAGACCGCCCGCGAGCAGAGTGGTCAGGATTTCGAGGACGCCGAAGTCGAAGGCATAAGAGAGGCTCTCGAGCACCCGCGTATCCGGCCCCAGGCCGAAGTACTCCATGCTCCAAAGCAGGAGCGGTGCCGCGTTGGCGTGGGAGACCACCACGCCCTTGGGGTGGCCGGTCGAGCCCGAGGTGTAGATCAGCCAGGCCGCAGCCGCAGCCGGCACTCGCTGGCCGATATCCGCTGGCGCGGGCACGACCTCCTCCGGCCCGTCCAGCAGTACGAGCCGAGCGCCTCCTGCGGGCAGGTTCGCGGCCAGGTGCCCCTGGGTGAGGAGCACGGCCGCCCCGGAGTCCGCGAGGAGGAAGGCCTGACGCTCCGGCGGGTAGGCCGGGTCGAGAGGCACGAGAGTGCCACCGGCCGCAAGGATGGCCAGGAGTCCCACGGCCAGCTCCGGAGTGCGCTCGACGCAGAGGCCCACCCGCACCTCCGGTCCGACGTTCAGGGCGGTGAGGGTGCATGCCAGCCGGCCCATCCGCCGAGCGAGCTCGGCGTAGGTCGCAACCTGACCGCTGCAGGCCACGGCCGGAGCATCCGGGGTGCGCGCCGCCTGCTCTGCGAAGAGCTCGTGGAGGCGGACTTCGCGGCGAAAGCTTCCCGGCGTCCGGCTCCACTGGCCAAGGATCTGCGTCCGCTCGCTTTGCGCTAGCACCGGCAACCCGGTCAGGAGTTCCTCCGGAGCCGCGGCGGCGCCGGCCAGCAGAACCTGGAAGTACCCGGCCCACCGTTGGGCGGTGGTCCGCTCCAGGAGATCCGTGCTGTAGTGGAGCGTGGCCTCGAGCCCGTCCTTGCCTTCCCACACCCAGAGCGTCAGATCGAAGTTCGAACGGCGGGTCGCGACCGGCAGTCGCTCGAGCTCCAAGCCCTCCAGGCGCGACTCGAGCCCCGGCGGGTTCTGGAAGACGAACATCACCTGGAAGAAAGGCGTGTGGCGAAGCGACCTCTCCGGCTGCAGCTCCGCCAGCAACTCTTCGAACGGCAGATCCTGGTGGGCGAAGGCGTCCAGGGCGACCTCGCGCACGGCTGTCAGGTAGGCCCGGAACGACAGCTCCGGCGTAGGCGCCGAACGCAGGACCAGAGTGTTGACGAAGAAGCCGATGAGCGGCTCGACCTCGGCCCGCGTCCGGTTAGCCACGAAGGTGCCGACGGCGAGGTCGCCCTCGCCGCTCAGACGGTAGACCAGGGCCTTGAAAGCCGCGAGAAGGATCATGAAGAGCGATGCGCCGGCGCCGCGAGCCAGGCTGACGACAGCCCGCGACGTCTCCGGGCCGAGGATCATCGGCACCTCCGCACCGCGGAAGCTCTGCACCGCCGGCCGCGAGCGGTCGACCGGCAACTGGAGTGGCGGTCGCAAGCCTCCCAGGCGATCTCGCCAGAAGGTGTGAAGATCCTCCAGGACCTCCCCGCGGAGCCGCTCCCGCTGCCAGACCGCGTAGTCGGCATACTGGACCGGTAGCGCGGGCAGAGCTTTCCTCCCCATGGCACGATCGCCGTAGAGCGCGGCCAGCTCCCGCAGGAACACTCCAATCGACCACAGGTCAGAGACGATGTGGTGGGTGTTCAACAGTAGGAGGTGCTCCGCGATCCCGAGGCGCAAGAGAGTCATTTTGAGCAGCGGGCCGCGGGCGAGATCGAAGGAGGCGAGGGCGTCCGCCGCCGCGAGACGCAGGGCCTCGGCCTCGCGCCACCCCGGTGGCAGCCCCGCCAGATCGACGAGCGGTTTGGGGAGGGCGAGCGTCGCGGCGATCACTTGGACGGGCCGTCCCCCAACTGCCGGGAAGGTGGTACGTAGCGCCTCGTGCCTCCCGACGATCCGGTCGAAAGCGCGCCCGAGCGTCCCGGGGTCGAGTTGGCCACGCAGACGGACTGCCTGGGCAATGTTGTAGGCCGGAGTGCCGGGCTCGAGCTGGTCGAGGAGCCACTCACGCGTCTGCGCGAAAGACAGGGGCAGGTCGCCGTTGCGCGGCACCGGCACGAGCGGCGGCAGCAGAGCGGCGCGATCGGAGCGGCGAGCCCGCTCGATGGCGGCGGCGAGATCCGCCACGGTGCGGCTCTCGAAGAGCGCCCGCACCGGCAGATCCACGCCCAACGCCTGGCGCAGCCGCGAGACCACCTGGATGGCAAGCAGCGAGTGTCCGCCGACGGCGAAGAAGTCCTCGTGGACGCCGATGCGCTCGCGGCCCAGCAGATCGCTCCAGACCTCCGCCACCGCCTCCTCCACCGGGTCGCGCGGGGCCTGGTACCCGCTCTCACCGGTAAAGCCTGCGGGCCGCGGCAGCGCCTGGCGGTCCACCTTGCCGTTGGGCGTCCGCGGCAGGGCCACGAGCCACACGAACGCCTGCGGCACCATGGGCTCCGGCAGCCGCTCCCGCAGCCACGACCGCAGCTCCGCGTCAGCGAGAGCCGCAGCGGACGCCACGTAGGCCACCAGACCCCGACCTCCCGGCAGATCCTCCCGCACCACCACCGCCGTCTCCGTCACCCCGGGATGGCGCCCCACGACCGTCTCCACCTCGCCCAGCTCAAGGCGGTAGCCTCGCACCTTGACCTGGTGGTCCAGCCGGCCCAGGAACTCCAGACTTCCGTCTGCGCGCCAGCGCACCCGGTCCCCCGTCCCGTAAAGACGACCGCCCGGCTCCTGCCCGAACGGGTCGGGTCGGAAACGCTCCGCCGTCAGCTCCGGACGCCCCAGGTAACCTCGCGCCAGACCCGCGCCCCCCAGCCACAGCTCCCCCACCGCTCCCGGCGCCGACGGCTGCCGCCGACCATCCAACACCACCACCCGGCCACCGGGCAGCGGCCGGCCGATCGACGGCTCGACCGACTCCTCCCGTCCCACCAAGCACCCCGTCGAGTAGGTCGTGTCTTCCGACGGACCATAGAGGTTGTAGACCGCCTCGATCCACGGCAGCTCATAGAGCCGATTCACCAGCTCGCGCCGCAGCGGCTCGCCCGCCAGGTTGACCACCCGCACCGACTCCGGCACCCCACCCGCCCGCACCAGCTCCGACAGCGCCGACGGCACCGTGTTGAGCAGCCTTGCCGTCCCGGCCGCCGCCAACCCCGGCAGCGACAACGCGTTCTCCGCCAGGATCACCGTCCCGCCCCAGGCCAGAGGTGCAAACAGCTCGAACACCGACAGGTCGAAACAAATCGACGTCGCGGCCAGCACCCCCGAGAGACGATCCCCATAGGACGCCAGAGCCCAGGCCAGGCGCGCCACCGCACTACCGTGGCGGATCCCTACCCCCTTGGGAATACCCGTCGAGCCCGAGGTATAGATGACGTAGGCCAACTGCTCGGGATGGCAGAAGCCCCGAACCGATGGCAGCGCCGCGGACGATGCGCCCTCGCCCTCGCCCTCGCCGCCCAGCCAGGCCACCCTGCCGACATCGGCCGGCAGCAATCCGGCGAGCGACCGCTGCGCCAGCACCACCGGCGCCTGCCCGTCGGCGAGCAAGAACGCCAGGCGCTCCCGGGGATAGGCCGGATCGAGCGGCAAGTAGGCCCCACCGGCCTTGAGTGTCCCAAGGAGAGCCGCCACCATCTCCGGCCGGCGCTCGGTCAGGATCCCCACCCGCACCTCCGGCCCCACCCCCAGACGCCGCAGCCGTCCCGCCAGGATCTCCGCCTGGCGATCGAGCTCCCGGTAGCTCCACCGCTGCTCACCCCAGACCAACGCCGTCGCTTCCGGGCTCCGCCCCGCCTGGGCCTCGAACAGCTCGTGCAGACCTACATCCCAGGACCCAACCGGAGCCTCGCCCCGACCCCAGACCTCCAGAACCTGCCGCCGCTCGGCCGCCGACTGCAGCGCCAGATCCCCCACCGGCAAAGACGGCTCGGCCACCGCCGCCGCCAGCAGCATCTCGAACTGACCCAGCAGCCGCCGCGCCGTCGCGCCCTCGAACAGGTCCGAGTCAAACTCCAGGCTCCCCCAGAGCCCCGCCTCCCCCTCCACCAGCGACAGCGTCAGGTCGAACTTCGACGTCCCGCTGTGCACCGCGACCGGCCGCATGACCACACCCGGCAGGCAGAACGCCCCAGCCGGGTCCTCTTGCAGCACCAGCATCACCTGGAACAGCGGGCTGCGCGACAGGTCCCGCTGCGGCGCGAGATCCTCGACCAGACGCTCGAACGGCACCTCGGACTGGCCGTACGCTCCCAGCGCCGATTCCCGCGCCCGCGCAACCACCTCCGCGAAACCCGCCTCGGCCGGAATCCCCAAGCGCAGCGGAAGGGAATTGACGAAGAGCCCGAGCAGACCCTCGACCTCCCGCCGCGTCCGGTTGGCCACCGCCGTGCCCACCACCAGGTCGGACTGACCCGCCAGCCGCGCCAGCAGCGCCGACCACCCCGCCAGGAGCGCCATGAACAGCGTCGCCCCCTGCCCCCGCGCCAGCTCCCGCAGCGAACGCACCCGCTCCGCGCCCAGGACCGCCGGCTCGACCGACCCGCGGAACCCCTGCTCCGCTGGCCGCGGATGGTCGGTCGGCAACGACAACGCATCGGGAGCCCCCGACAGCCGCTCGCGCCAACCGGCGAGCCCCAACTCCAGCGCAGGACCGCACAGCGCCCTCCGCTGCCAGGACGCGTAGTCGGCGTACTGGACCGGCAGCGTCACGAGATCCGCCGAAGTGCCGCCGAGCGCCGCGGAGTAGCCGGCCGCCAACTCCCCGGCCAGCACCCGCAGCGATGCGCCGTCGCAGGCAATATGGTGGAGGGTGAGGAGCAGCAGGTGCTCGACCGGCGAGAGCCGCACCAAACCGCACCGCAGGACCGGGCCCGACTCCAGGTCGAACGGTCGCCGCGCCTCGGCTCCCGCCAGATCGAGCGCAACCGCCTCGGCGGCCGGGCGCGGCAACCCGGACAGGTCCACCATCGGCACCGCC
>DASQPA010000013.1:0-6290 GCA_035644215.1 Thermoanaerobaculia bacterium | reverse complement strand
GCCTATAGCTGCGAAAATAGCCCGCGCGACCGGGGTCAGTTGCTGGCGAGGATCATCCCGCATAGGCGCTAACTTACCGGTAGTGCCCGGGTGGCGGTGTTCTCCTCGGCCGGACCTCCGCCCGGAGATAAATCTCCGCGCTATGAGTTGCGCTGGATAAATCCAGCTTCGTGAGCCGCGCAAGGTTGCAGCCGGATTCATCCGGCGTAGCTCATAGCCCGGAGATTCATCTCCGGGCGGGGCCGAGCCTGCCTCGAATACCTGCTACTCGGTAAGTTAGCGCCTACGGGGGGAGCCCGCGGGCGCCCTACCCCGGTTTTTGCGACCTCTATAATGGAGATCCCATGCCCGGAGGCTCCTCCCGCTACCGATTCGTCGGCAAGACGCCGTGGCCAGTCCGCCTCGTCGTGATCGCCGCGGGCTTGAACCTGGTGGCCTCTTCGGTCCTCCGGTCGTGGGCCTCCCACACGGCGGTGCCGGACGCGGTCCACTCCTACGCCCTTTACAGCCACCGCAGCGCCACGTACTACGCGCCGCTCGCCGGCCGCTACTTCGCGGGCGGGTTCCTCCTCGTCCACCTGCTCTGCATGGTCGTCATCGCCCTCCTCTACCATGTCTACCGGGACCAGCTGCAGTACGTCCCGCCCCGGCCGACCGCTCCGCACGTCTCGCCGGCGCCCTCCCCTTCCTCCTCCTCTCTCTCCTGGGAGTCCGCAGCGCGCTCCGCACCCTCCCCGACCCGCGGCACCCGCCCATCCCCCGCTGGCTGTGCTGGGGGCTGGGGTTGGCGCTTTCGATGGGGACGCTCGTGCTCGTGGGCTGGCTTGTGATCTAACTCCTCCCATGACCACTCCCCGCCGCTACCACCGGGTCCGCGCGGTGCTCGACCGGCGACAGGGCGATCTGACGGTCCTGATGGAGGACGTGCAGGTACCACGGAACCTCGCCGCCATCCTCAGGAGCTGCGACGCCGTGGGGGTCTTCGAGGCGCATGCGGTCTGGCCGGGAGGACGGCTCAAGCTCTCCCGCCCGGCCTCGGGGGGAACGCGCAAGTGGGTGCCGGTGCGCAAGCACCGCACCTTTCCGGACGCCCTCGCCCATCTCCGGACGAGCGGTTTCCGAGTCCTCGCCGCCCACCCGGCCCCGCAGGCCTTGGACTTCCGGGCTGTCGACTACACCCTCCCCACCGCCATCCTCCTGGGAACCGAGGAAACGGGAGTGAGCGAAGAGGCCGCTGCCGCCGCCGACGGCTGGATCGCCATCCCCATGGCCGGAATGGTGACCTCGCTCAACGTCTCGGTCGCCGCCGCCCTAGTCCTCTTCGAGGCCCAGCGCCAGCGCGAGGCCGCCGGCCTCTACGCGAGCTCGCGCTTGCCCCCCGACGCCTACGCCCGCACTCTCTTCGAATGGACCTATCCGAAGCTCGCGGCGTATTGCCGGCGAAAAAAGGTGGCGTATCCACCGCTGGGAGCCGATGGGGAGATCCTGGGGGAGATCCCGCGGTCGTAGGGAGTGAAGCCCGCCTACTTCGCCTTCCCGTGCCGAGCCTGGATCTGTCGCCCTTCCCAGACGGCGCGCGAGACCTCCGCAATCGTCTGGTCGGCCAGCTTCTCGTCCGCGATCCCGGAGGTGAGGACGACCAAGACGTAGGGGCTCGATTTCGGCGGGTCCTGGGGATAGACGATCGCGGCGTCGTGGTGGATCTTGGTGATGTCGCCGGTCTTGTGGGCCACCGGGGTGCCCGGGGGGAGGCCGGCCGGGATCTTCTCGTTGAATTCCTGATGCTTCAGGATGTCGAGCATCCGGTCGCTCGCCTCGGGGCGACCCTCGGCCACCGCGGCGAGCAGGAGCATCAGGTCGTAGGCGGTGACCTTGTTGTTGAGCCCGGCGTCGTACGCCTTCTGGTCCTCCACCCCGCGCAGGATCTCCAGGTCCTCGGCCCCCAGCTCGTGCATCTGCTCCATCACCCGCGGGGCGCCCACCAGCTCGATGAGGAGATTGGTGGCGAGGTTCGAGCTCCGCACGATCATCCGCCGGGTCAGCTCTTCCAACGAGAGCGAGGTGCCGAGCGACCGGTAGAGGTCGGGATCGCCGTCTTCCTTGGCGTCGAGCTGGAAGGGGGAGCCGTCGACGATGCTCTTGAAGCGGTTTTCGACCGGTACCGGCTGGTCGAGCTGCAGCTCGCCGCGGCCGGCCGCCTGGAAGAGGGCGACCATCACCGGCAGCTTCATGGTGCTGGCGGCGTGGAGCTTCACCCGCTCGTTGCGCAGCAGGGTCTCCCCGGTCCGCAGGTCGCGGTAGGCGACGGCGATCGTCACCCCCCGGCCGGCGTGCCGGGCGAGCACCGCGTCCACCCCCTGGGCGAGGGTCCGCGGGTGGCGCGCGGGGAAGGTGTAGACGCAGCCTGCCAGGAGCGCCAGGAGGACCAGGACGGCCAGGGCGAGGGTGGATTTCACACCCGGATTCTACCTCGTAGCCTCCCTGTGCGAAGCTCAGCTCCCCAGATTCCGATACCCGGGGTGGATCCCCGGCTTGAGCCCCTGCTGCTCGGCAATCCGGCGGAGGAGCCCGGCCAGGATGGCGCGCTCGCCATCGTCGAGCGCGGCGCAGAGATCGGCCTCGTGCTCGGCGGCGAGACGGGAGACCTGGGCCAGCCGGTCGGTGCCCTCCGCGGTCAGCGCCAGGGCGTAGGTCCGGCGATCGTCCGGGTTCCTGCGGCGTTCGAGGAGGCCCTTGCCCTCCAGCTCGTCGATCAGGGCCACCACGCGGCTGGGCGAGAGGCCGAGCTGCTCGGCGAGGTCCTGCTGGCTTCGCCCCGGGGCCGCGGCGACCAGGCGGAGGACACCGGCGTCCGCGGGCGTCAGGCCGAGGGCCTGGACGCGCTCGCCGAAACGCTGGGCGGCGTGCGCGCCCACCTGCGCCAGGAGGAAGGCGGCACGACCGGACGGCGCGCGAGGTCTTTTCATGCGGCGAACAGTAGCATCACAGAATCATTCATGCTATAAACGGTTCATGGACAGAACCGAAGCCAAGAGCCAGAAGCACGCCAGCCCATCGCTCACCGCCCTGGGGATCGTCTACACCGCCCTCTTCGCCACCTCGCTCGTCCTCGGCAGGGTGATGGCGGGAGAGCCTTTCCCCTCGCCGTTTGGAGCGGAAGCGGCGATCGTGAGCTATTTCCAGGCCCATGGCGACGCCGTGCGGATCGCCGCGCTCTTCCAGTTCGGGGCGGCCATCCCGCTCGGGCTCTTCACCGCCACGGTGGTGAGCCGGCTCCAGTTCCTGGGGGTACGCGCGGCCGGGGCGACGATCGCGCTCTTCGGCGGCTTCGCCGCTTCGTTCTTCCTCGCCCTCTCCGGGCTCGTCCAATGGGTGCTCGCCCGGCCCGAGGTCGCGGGGAACGCGGCGCTCCTGCGCGCTTTGCAGGACCTCGCCTTCATGACCGGCGGACCGGGCCACGTGGTCCCCCTCGGGTTGCTCCTGGCCGGCGTTTCGGTGACGGCGTTCTTCACCCGGCTGCTGCCGCGCTGGGTCTGCGGCCTCGGCCTGGTCCTGGCCGCCCTGGCCGAGCTGTCGACCCTGACGCTCTTCGTGCCGGTTGCGGCATACCTCCTCCCCATCGCCCGCTTCCCCGCCTTCGTCTGGATCCTCGCCACCGGGGTGCTCCTGCCGCGCGAGCGTCTCAACCCGGCTTGACGGACCCGCAGGGCTTGAAAAAGCGGTATTCCTCAGGAGATGCCCTTCCTCCCTCCGCCTTGACCTCCCCGCCCCCCGCCCATACTCTGCTCGGATGTCCTACGTCCTCGCCCTCGACCAGGGGACGACCAGCTCGCGGGCCCTGGTCTTCGATGCCGACGGCCGGGTCGCCGCCCTGGCCCAGCAGGAATTTCGGCAGATCTTTCCCCAGCCCGGTTGGGTCGAGCACGACCCGGAGGAGATCTGGACGTCGCAGCTCGCGGTCGCCCGGGAGGCCCTGGCCGCCCTCCCCCCGGGGGCCGAGGTGGCGGCGCTGGGCCTTACCAACCAGCGCGAGACCACCCTGGTCTGGGAGCGGGAGACGGGCCGGCCGGTGGGACCCGCCATCGTCTGGCAGGACCGGCGGACGGCGGACCGCTGCGCCGAGATCAAGGGGAGGGGACTCGAATCTCTCATCCGCAAAAAAACCGGGCTGGTTCTCGATCCCTATTTCTCGGGCACCAAGCTCGCCTGGATCCTCGACCGGGTGCCCGGTGTCCGCGCCCGGGCCGAGGCCGGGGAGCTCGCCTTCGGGACCGTCGACAGCTGGCTGATCTGGCGGTTGACCGGCGGCGCGGTCCACGCCACCGACCCCTCGAACGCCTCGCGTACCCTGCTTTTCGATCTCGCGGCCGGCGACTGGAGCGAGGAGCTGCTCACCCTCTTCGGGGTGCCGCGGGCGATGCTGCCGGCGATCGTCCCCTCCTCCGGGGTGCTCGGCGAGACCGCCCCCGGGCTCTTCCCGCAGCCGCTGCCCATCGCCGGGGTGGCCGGCGACCAGCAGGCGGCGCTCTTCGGCCAGGTCTGCGTGCGGCCGGGGATGGCGAAGTGTACCTACGGCACCGGCAGCTTCCTCCTCCTCAATACCGGCGACCGCCCCACCCCCTCGGCGCACGGCCTGCTCACCACCGCGGCCTGGCGGATCGGCGCGCGTACCGACTATGCCCTGGAGGGGAGCGTCTTCATCGCCGGGGCGCTCGTCCAGTGGCTGCGCGACGGGCTGGGGCTGATCGGCAGCGCCGCCGAGGTCGAGACGCTCGCCGCGAGCGCCCCGGACAGCGGCGGGGTCGTCCTCGTCCCCGCCTTCGCCGGCCTCGGGGCGCCGCACTGGGACGCCCAGGCCCGCGGCACCATCCTGGGCCTCACCCGCGGCACCACCGGAGCTCACCTCGCCCGCGCCGCCCTGGAGGCCATCGCCTTCCAGGCCGTCGAGGTGCTCCAGGCGATGGAGGCCGATTCCGGGATTACCCTGGGCGAGCTGCGGGTGGACGGCGGGGCCGCCGCCAACAACCTCCTGATGCAGATCCAGGCGGACCTCCTGGGCGTCCCCGTGGTCCGCCCGCGGATGCTGGAGACGACGGCCCTGGGCGCTGCTTACCTGGCCGGGCTCGCCGTGGGGGTGTGGCGGGATACCGACGAAATTGCCGCGCACTCCGAGGTCGAGAGAATCTTCCAGCCGGCCCTGCCGGCAGCCCAGGCCCGAACCCGGCTCGCGCGCTGGCTCCAGGCGGTCGAGCGATCCAAGGGATGGGAAGAGACGCCAGGATCGGCGGTATCGGCGGGATGAACCGCCGCGACCTCCTGGTCCGGCTCCGCGCCGAGCGCGAGCCCTGGGACCTTTTGGTGATCGGCGGCGGGGCGACCGGGCTGGGGACGGCGGTCGAGGCGGCGGCGCGGGGGTACCGCACGCTCCTCGCCGAGGCGCACGACTTCGCCAAGGGGACCTCGTCGCGCAGCACCAAGCTGGTCCACGGCGGAGTCCGCTACCTGGCGCAGGGGAACGTCGGCCTGGTGCTCGACGCCCTGCGCGAGCGCGGCCGCCTCCTCGCCAACGCTCCCCACCTAGTTCACAACCTCTCCTTCGTGGTCCCCCGCTACGACTGGTGGGAGGGGCCGTTCTACGGCGTGGGCCTGAAGCTCTACGACCTCCTCGCCGGCCGGCTGGGGCTCGGCCCCTCGCGCCTCCTCTCCCTGGCCGAGACGTTGGAGCACCTGCCGACCATCGAGCCCAACGGCCTGCGCGGCGGGGTGATCTACCACGATGCCCAGTTCGACGACGCCCGCCTGGCGGTCACCCTCGCCCGCACCTGCGCTTCGCTCGGCGGGGTGCCGCTCAACCATCTGCGCGCCACAGCGCTCTTGAAAGAGGACGGCCTGGTGACCGGCGCGATTCTCCAGGACCAGGAGACCGGCGAGGCGCACCGGGCGGCCGCCCGCGCGGTGGTCAACGCCACGGGGGTGTTCGCCGACGCCGTCCGCCGACTCGACGATCCCGCCGCCAGCCCCCTCCTCGCGCCCAGTCAGGGGGTCCACCTGGTGCTCGATCGCCGTTTCCTGCCCGGCGACAGCGCCATCATGGTCCCCCACACCGACGACGGCCGGGTGCTCTTCGCCGTCCCCTGGCACGGCCGGGTGGTGCTGGGGACGACCGACACCCCCATCGACGCCCCCTCGGGCGGGCCGCCGGAGGAGCCCCGCGCGTCGCCTGAGGAGATCGAGTTCCTCCTCGCCCATGCCGGCCGCTATCTCGCCGTCCATCCCGGCCCGGCGGACGT
>DASQPA010000012.1:0-20117 GCA_035644215.1 Thermoanaerobaculia bacterium | reverse complement strand
GCCGGGAGGGCGAGGAGGAGGTAGAAGCGGGCGGTGGGGAGGGCGGCCTCTTTCTCCCCCACCCCCCCGCCGCCCAGGACCAGGAAGGCGAGGAGGAGCAGCGCCTCCAGCCCGAAGAGGCAGGACGCCACCCGGAGGATGGCGCGCCGCCTGGCGACGTGGAGCAGGAGCCGGCTGGCCATGAGACCCAAGAGGAAGGTCGGGAAGACGAAGGCGCGCGGCAGGGTCTCCCCCCAACGCCGCTCGGCGAGGCCGATCCCTAAATGGATGGTGTTGCCGCTCATGTTGGCGACCAGGACGCGGAGGAGGACGAGCACGCCCACCGTGTCCACGAAGCCGCCGAGCCAGGTGAGGACGAAGGCCAGCCAGACCCGCCCCGTCGCGGCCAGCGACCCCGCGCGCCTCTCCCTCACATAGAGTCGGTTGGGCGGGCCCGGGACGGCTGGCGCCATCTACCCCGCCCGCCGCGCCCCCTGCCCGGCATGCCCGCCGAAAATCGCCGGCGCCACCGCCATCTCCCTCGTCTCCCGCGCCTCCTTGCGACCCGGAACCGCGAAGTCGAGGCCGGCGGCGGTCTGGAGGGCGCTCCAGGGGAGGGCGGCGAGCAGCTCCTCGAAGCGGGGGACGTAGCCCAGGCGGCCGGTCTCGTGGACGAAGCGGGCGAGGCCGGTCAGGCGGCCGGGGGTGACGCAGCCGGTCAGCTCCCAGGGGTGGACGACGAAGACCGGGAGGCCTCCCCTGGAGTGATGGGCGGCGGCGGCTCTCGCGATCCACTGCGGGCGGACGAGGCGGCCGGTCCAGCTGCCTGCCGGCAGGCGCAGGGGGCCGCCGATCGAGAGGGGTGGGAACTCCAGGAGCTCCCGGCCGGCGCCCGGGCCTGGCCAGGTGAGCCGGGCCGCCAGGCGCGGGTTGTCCGGCCGGCCGGCCAGCGGGTAGGGGGCGAGCGAGCTGTCGTAGCGGTAGCCGGCCTCCTGCACCAGGGGGAGACGGCTGTTGCCGAGGTTGCGCAAGGACCACTCGGGGGCGCGATAGCCGGCGACCGGCAGGCCCACGAGGTCTTCGAGGAGCGCCTTGGCCCGCCGCACGTCGCGGGCGAACTCGGCCGGCGAGCGCTCCCCCGCCCGCAGATGGAGATAACCGTGGCTCGCCACCTCGTGGCCGGCGTCGGCGATCTCCCGCACCCGCCGGGGCAGGCGCTCGGCCACCTCCCCGAGGACGAAGAAGGTCGCCTGCCGCCGCGCCCGGGCCAAGCGCTCCAGGAGCTCGGGGAGCAGGCGGTCCAGCTCGGTCCGCAGGATTGGCCGGCGCTCCGGGTGGACGTACCCCGGGACCTGGCAGGTGTGGTACCACTCCTCCACGTCCACGGTCAGGGCATAGCCGAACCGGCCGGCCACCGAAGTCACCTCCGGACGGTCGACACCGACCGCCAGCCCCTGCCACAAGTTTGTAACAAGTTCAAACCGCGCCATCGCTCACCGACCTCCCTTGCTGCGGTCCCGCCCCCAGCGGGGGCGTCTTGTATCCGAACGGAGCTTGTGACATCCTTCACTAGCCCGGACTTCTCTCTGGGCTCCGGCGGTTGTCCTCGTGAGGATGCATGCCCCGTGCCCGAGGGAACGCGGGTCGATTGCGCCGGCACTCCAGTCTCGTTTGCGGTCGAAGGCCTTGACGCTTGAGGAGGCTCCGTTGCCCGAGCAGTACTACCCGGTTCTCCTGACCCTGGGGGTCGCCATCCTCCTCGGGGTCACCATCCTCGCCCTCTCCCAGCTCCTCGGTCGGCAGACCGGCGGCCGGGTCAAGGGGACGGCGATCGAGTCCGGCATGCCGCTCCTCGACCTGTCGCACAAGCGCCTCTCGATCGTCTTCTTCCTCGTCGCCATCGACTTCATCGTCTTCGACCTGGAGGCCGCCTTCCTCTATCCCTGGGCGCTCGTCGTGCGCGAGCAGGGGTGGCCGCTCTTCTGGGCGGTCATGGTCTTCATCTTCCTGATCCTCGTGGGCTACGTGTACATCTGGAAGAAGGGCGGGCTCGACCTGGGAGCGAAGAGCCGCGCCGTGGGCCACTCCGGCGAGCCCCGGCTGCTGAGGGAACAGCCATGAGCGAGCCCGGCAAGACGATCTCCCCCACCGGCGAGGAGTTCTCGGCCGGGACCCCGACCCTGGTTGCCGACCGGCCGCGTCTGCCGGAGGCGGCGCGCAAGGAGATCGACGCCCTGCGCCCGCGCTACCCGACGACCCTCGCGGTCCTCCTGCCGGCGCTCCACATCGCCCAGCGCCACTGGGACGGCTGGCTGCCGGACGCGGCGATCGCCGCCGTCGCCGCCGAGCTCGGGCTGCCCGCGGCCACGGTCTACGGCGTCGTCACCTTCTACGACCTCTACCACCAGAAACCGGTCGGCCGGCACCGCATCCGGGTCTGCACCAACCTCTCCTGCCAGCTGCGCGGCTCGACGGAGATCATGGAGACCCTGAAAAGCGAGCTCAAGGTCGACGAGGACGAAGTGACTCCGGACGGCCGCTGCTCCTACATCCACTTCGAATGCCTGGGCTCGTGCGACACCGCGCCGATGATGATGATCGACGACGAGTACCACGAGAACCTCAGCCCTGAGCGGGCGCGCCGCATCGTGAAAGGCCTTCCCTGATGCCGTCCTTCGAACCGGTGCTCACTCGGAACGTCGGCAGGAAGGAGGCGCTGACCCTCGCCGGCTACAAGCAGCTCGGCGGCTACGAGGGGCTCGCCAAGGCGCTCAAGATGGACCCCGACGCGGTCATCGAGGAGGTCAAGAAGTCGGGCCTGCGCGGCCGCGGCGGCGCCGGATTCGCGGCCGGCATGAAGTGGAGCTTCATCCCCGATCGCAAGAACAAGGACAAGGCCCGCTACCTGGTCTGTAACGCCGACGAGTCGGAGCCCGGCACCTTCAAGGACCGGCTGCTGATGGAGAACGATCCGCACCAGCTGATCGAGGGCTGCGCCATCTGCTGCTGGGCGGTGCAGGCCGAGACCTGCTACATCTACATCCGCGGCGAGTACACCAAGTCGGCGGCGATCCTCGAACAGGCGCTCCAAGAGGCGCGCGATGCGGGGATCCTGGGCGGCAGCGCCATGGATTCTGGTTTCAAGCTCGACATGTGGCTCCATCGGGGCGCCGGAGCCTACATCTGCGGCGAGGAGACCGGGATGCTCGAGTCGCTCGAAGGCAAGCGCGGCCAGCCCCGGGTCAAGCCGCCGTTCCCGGCGGTGGTCGGCGCCTTCGGCGCCCCGACGGTCATCAACAACGTCGAGACGCTCTGCAACGTGCCGCATATCCTGATCCGCGGCGCCGACTGGTTCAAGTCGATCGGCACCGACGAGAAGAACACCGGCCCCAAGCTCTACGCCATCTCGGGCCACGTCGAACGGCCGGGGACCTACGAATATCCGATCGGCATCAGCTTCCGCGAGATGCTCGACGGCTGCGGCGGGATGTGGAAGGGCGGCACGCTCAAGGCCTTCATCCCCGGCGGCGCCTCGGCCCCCATGCTGCCGGCCTCCTCGATCGACATCAAGATGGACTTCGACACCGTGGCCAAGGCCGGCAGCATGCTGGGCTCGGCGGCGGTGATCGTCATGGACGACCAGACCTGCCTGGTCCGCGCCGCGGCGCGCCTCGCCAAGTTCTTCAACCACGAATCGTGCGGCCAGTGCACCCCCTGTCGCGAGGGGACGAACTGGATGGAGCTGCTGCTTTCGCGCATCGAGCACGGCGAGGGCCGGCCGGGCGACCCCGACCTCCTGATGGCGGTTTCCGGCAACGTCGGCGGCAACTCGCTCTGCGCTCTGGGCGACGCGGCGATCGGCCCCGTCCGTTCGCTGATCAAGACCTTCCGCCCCGAGGTCGACCGCCACATCGCGGAGCATGGCTGCCCCTTCCCGGAGCGGCGTTTCTTCGCCGAGGGAGCCTAAAGACCGTGCCCAAAGTCACCATCAACGATCGCACTGTCGAGGTGCCCGTCGGGACCAACGTCATCGAGGCGGGTCTCCTGGTCGGGGTCCAGATCCCCCACTACTGCTACCACCCGCGCCTCTCGGTCGTCGGCCAGTGCCGCATGTGCCTGGTCGAGGTCGAGATGGGCGGCCGCAAGATGCCGAAGCTCCAGGCCGCCTGCTCGACCCAGGTCGAGAAGGACGGCATGGTGGTGCGCACCGACACCCCGGAGGTGAAGGAAGCGGTCAAGGGGATGATGGAGTTCCTCCTCATCAACCATCCGCTCGACTGCCCGATCTGCGATCAGGCCGGCGAGTGCGGCCTCCAGGACTACTCGTTCAAGCACGGCGTCGCCTTCTCCCGCTTCCAGTTCGAGGACAAACGGACCTACCCGGGGCGCGAGCGCATCCCCCTGGGGGCCAACGTCGTCCTCAACATGAACCGCTGCATCCAGTGCACGCGCTGCGTCCGCTTCACCAACGAGATCGCGAAGACCGGCGAGCTCGGCTTCTTCAACCGCGGCGCGCGGACCGAGATCGGCACCTTCCCCGGCAAGGAGCTGTCGAATCCGCTCGCCACCTGCGTCGTCGACGTCTGCCCGGTGGGGGCTCTCACCTCGACCCGCTTCCGTTTCGCCGAGCGCGTCTTCTACCTGGAGAAAAAGCCCTCGCTCTGCACCGGCTGCGAGGTGGGGTGCAACGTCACGATCGAGCACCGGCGGGGGAACATCAAGCGCTACAAGCCGCGCGCCAACCCCGAGGTCAACGACTACTGGATGTGCGACTACGGCCGCGCCAGCTTCGAGCGCTACAAGACGGTGCCCCGGCTGACCGCCCCGCGCTTGCGCGGCGAGGGCGGGAGAAGCGTTCCGGTTTCCTGGAAGGAAGCCCTGGACGCCGCCTACAAGAAGCTGCGCGGCGTCGACGACGGCTTCGCGCGCTCCGGCAGCGCTCCCGCCGAGGGAGCGATCGCCATCCTCGGCTCGGGCTTCCTGACCACCGAGGAGGCGCATCTCTTCGCCGAGCTGGCGGACCGCCTGGGGACGCCTCACCGCGCGGTGGCGGTCGACCTCGGACCGGAGTGGCACATCCCGAACCTGAAGGGCGGTATCACCGGCCGCGAGGCGGCCCCCAACCGGCGCGGCGCGGAGCTTGCGGGGCTCGTCCCCGGCGCCTCTGGAATGAATGCCAAGGACCTCCTGGAAGGCGACGGCGCCGCCCGCTGCGCGCTGCTGGTGGTGGCCGACAGCGACTTCGGCAAGGCGGCCTGGGACGAGGCCACGGTCGCCCGTTTGCGGCAGGCCCGCACCCTGATCGTCTTCGGCTGGGCGGACTCGCCGCTCGCCAAGGCGGCGGACCTGGCGCTCCCCCTCGCCACCCACGCCGAGAAGACGGGGAGCTTCGTCAACGTCGAGGGGCGGGTGCAGCGCTTCACCCCCGCCTTCCCGCCGCCCGGCCTGGTGCGCCCGGGGGTCGAGGTGCTCTCGGAGCTCCTCGCCCGCTTCGACGCGAGCCTCTCCGGCCTCACCCCCGAAGAGGTCTTCGCCCACCTAGCCGAGGACGTGCCGGCCTTCGCCGGCCTCGCTCTCGCCGACCTGCCGGCGACCGGCGCCCCGCTCCATCCCTGACGCCATGAGCGCCGACTTCCTCGCCACCCTGGTCAAGATGGCCCTCGCTCTGGGGCTGCTGCTCAACGTAGTGCCGGTCATGGTCTGGGTCGAGCGCCGCGGCAGCGCCTTCATCCAGGACCGCCCCGGCCCCAACCGGCTGGGACCGCTGGGGCTCTTCCAGGCCCTGGCCGACGCCGCGAAGTTCGTCTTCAAGGAGGACGTGACGCCGACCGCGGCCGACGTGCCGCTCTACCTGGCGGCGCCGGTCCTGGCGCTCCTCCCGGCGCTCACCACCTTCTCGGTCGTCCCCTTCGGTCCCGACCTCCAGGTGGGCAGCCATCTCATCCACCTGGTGGTGGCCGACGCCGACGCCGGCGTGCTCCTCTTCCTCGCCCTGGCGAGCCTGGGCGTCTACGGCGTGGTGATGGCCGGCTACGCCTCGAACAACAAGTTCTCGCTCCTGGGGTCGATCCGCGCCTCGGCGCAGCTCATCAGCTACGAGCTGGCGCTCACCCTCTCGGTCGTCGCCGTGGTCATCCCGGTGGGCTCGTTCCGCCTCGCCGACATCGTCGCCTACCAGCGCGCCCACATCTGGAACTTCCTGCCGCAGTTCCTCGGCTTCATGGTCTTCCTGGTCGCCTCCTTCGCCGAGACCAACCGGCTGCCGTTCGACCTGCCGGAGGCCGAGTCGGAGCTCATCGCCGGCTTCCACACCGAGTACAGCGCCATGCGCTTCGCCACCTTCTTCATGGCGGAGTACATCGCGATGACCTCGCTCTCCGCCCTCGGGGTGACCCTCTATTTCGGCGGCTGGAGCCTGCCGGGGGTGGACCTCTCCGGCTGGACCGGAGCGATCGTCGGCCTCGCCGTCCTCGTCGCCAAGGTCGCGGTCTGTCTCGGCATCTACGTCTGGGTGCGCTGGAGCTTCCCGCGCTTCCGCTACGACCAGCTGATGCGGCTGGGCTGGAAGGTCCTCCTGCCGATCGCCATCTTCAACCTCATCCTCGTGGCGGCGCTCACGATCGCGGGGAAGCTCTAGATGGAAACCGCGGTCTTCCTCCTCTTCGCCTTCCTCGCCGTGGCCTCGGCCGGCGTCGTCGTGGCGCACAAGAACCCGGTCTACGCGACGATGGGCCTGGTCCTCACCCTGTTCTCGACCGCCGTCCTCTTCGTGCTCCTGGGAGCGCCGTTCATCGCCACCCTTCAGATCCTCGTCTATGCCGGCGCCATCGTCGTCCTCTTCCTCTTCGTCCTCATGCTCCTGAACATCACCCGCGAGGAGACACCGCAGCCCGGCCAGCCGGTCCAGCGCTGGGCCGCGATCCTCGCCGCGGCGGTGTTCAGCGGCATGGCCGGCATGCTCCTCTGGCGCAGCTACGGTCAAGCCTCGCAGCAGCCGCTCACCGAGCAGCTGGTGTCGCTCAAGGGCCTCGCCGGGGATCTCTTCGCCGAGTACCTGCTGCCGTTCGAGATCGTCGGCCTCCTGCTCCTGGTGGCGGTGATCGCGGCCACGGTCCTCGCCCGCCGGCCCGACACCGACGAGCTGAACGCCACCTCTCAGGAGAGGAAGCCATGATCCCGATCTCCTGGTACCTGCTGCTCTCGGCGCTGCTCTTCGCCATCGGCGCCGCCGGCGCGCTGACGCGGCGAAACGGCATCTCCATCTTCCTCTCGATCGAACTGATGCTCAACGCGGCGAACCTCGCCCTGGTCGCCTACTCGCGGCTGTGGAACGCGCGCACCGGCCAGCTCGTCGTCCTCTTCGTCCTCGCGGTGGCGGCGGCCGAGGCCGCGGTGGGCCTTGCCTTGTTCATCGCCATCTACCGCCAGCGGCGGACCATCGACGTCAACCGCATGAACCTGATGCGCTGGTAGCCCCCGCATGGACCTGATCCGCGATCTGCTCTGGCTCATCCCGCTCCTGCCCTTTGCGGGCGCGGTGCTCAACGGTGCGGTGGGACGACGCGCACCCAAATCGCTGATCACCCTGATCGGCCTCGGAGCGCCGCTCGCTTCGCTCGTCCTCGCCCTGGTCTGCCTCTGGCAATTCAATGGGCTGCCGCTCGAGCAGCGGCACGTCGAAGCGATGGTGTACCACTGGACGACCGGAGATCTGAACGTCGACTTCGCCTTCCTGCTCGACCCGCTGTCGGCGGTGATGCTCTTCGTCGTCACCTTCGTCGGCTTCCTGATCCACGTCTACTCGGCGGGCTACATGGGGCACGAGGAGGGGTACCGGCGCTACTTCGCCTACCTCAACCTCTTCATGGGAGCCATGCTCCTCCTCATCCTGGGGAACAACTACCTGGTGATGTTCTTCGGCTGGGAGGGGGTGGGGCTCTGCTCCTACCTCCTGATCGGCTTCTACTACGACCAGGAGTTCCCGCCCTACGCCGGTAAGAAGGCGTTCATCGTCAACCGGATCGGCGACTTCGCCTTTTTGGTCGGCATGTTCGCCCTGTTCGCCAAGTTCGGGACGCTCGACTACAAGAAGCTCTTTGACCAGATCGCCGCCGACCCGTCGAGCGCCCTGGCGCCCTCCTGGTTGGGGATGTCGCTCGCCGCCTTCGTCGCCCTCTGCTTCTTCGTCGGCGCCATGGGCAAGAGCGCCCAGATCCCGCTCTACGTCTGGCTGCCCGACGCCATGGCCGGGCCGACCCCGGTCTCGGCCCTGATCCACGCCGCGACCATGGTGACCGCCGGGGTCTACATGGTGGCGCGCACCAACGTCCTCTACCAGCTGGCGCCGGGGGTCTCCGGCTTCGTCGCGGTGATCGGTGCGGCCACGGCGCTCTTCGCCGCCACCATCGGCCTGGCGCAGACCGACATCAAGAAGGTCCTCGCCTACTCGACCGTGTCGCAGCTCGGCTACATGTTCCTGGCCGCCGGCCTCGGCGCCTACTCGGTCTCGATCTTCCACCTGATGACCCACGCCTTCTTCAAGGCCCTCCTTTTCCTGGGCTCAGGCTCGGTGATCCATGCCATGGGCGGCGAGCAGGACATGCGGAAGATGGGCGGCTTGAAAAAAGCCCTGCCGATCACCTGGGCGACCTTCGGGATCGGCGCCCTGGCGATCGCCGGCGTTCCCGGCCTCTCCGGCTTCTTCAGCAAGGACGCGATCCTCGCCGCCGCCGCGGGAAGCCACCAGTGGGCGCTCTACTTCGTCGGCCTGCTGACCGCGCTCCTCACCGCCTTCTACATGTTCCGCGCCGTCTTCCTCACCTTCTACGGCGAGTTCCGCGGAACGGAAGAACAGCGCCATCACCTGCACGAGTCGCCGCCGTCGATGACCGTGCCGCTCGTCCTCCTCGCCATCGGCGCCGTCGTCTCCGGCTGGGTGGGGATCACCTTCATCCCCGGCTGGGATCGCTTCCAGCGCTTCCTCCTGCCCACGGTCTACGAGATCGCCGGGCACAAGCGGGTCGAGCCCGAGCTCGGACGCGGCGGCGAATTCGGCCTCATGGGCCTGGCGATCGTCGTCGCCCTCGCCGGCATCTATCTCGCCTGGCGGATCTACGGTGGCGCCCGGGGGGCCGAGAACGGCGCCGCCTGGGAGGGGGGCCATCCGGGAGTCCAGCGGGTGCTCGCCAACAAGTACTGGGTCGACGAGATCTACGACCGGCTGATCGTCCGGCCGCTCGCCTGGACCTCCCGGGTGATCCTCTGGAAGGTGGTCGACAACGGGGTGATCGACGGCCTGATCAAGGCGGGGGCCTTCGCCGCCGACCTGACCGGCCACGCCGGCCGCCTGACCACCACCGGCAACATCCGCAACTACTCGCTCTACTTCTTCCTGGGCATCCTCCTGCTCTTCTGGTGGATGACCCTCTCCTAGGCCGGCCGACTCGAAACCATGGACGACTTCCTCCAGCTGGCCCTCGGCAACACCCTGACCCGCCTGGTCTTCTTCCCGGCGGCGGCCTGCCTGCCGCTGCTCTTCTTCCGCCGCGAGGCGGTGAAGGCGGTCAAGGTCTACACCTTCGTCGCCGGGCTGGTCGAGCTAGCGCTCGGGCTCCTCTACGTCGCCGGGCACCCCGCCAATCCCGGCGCCTTCGGACCGAGCCTCACCGCCGCCGGCGCCGGGGACGGCGCCTGGAGCTGGATCCCCTCCTACGGCATCCGCTACCAGCTGGCGGCGGACGGTATCTCGATGCCGCTCGTCCTCCTGACCGTGCTCCTCCTGCCGCTCGTCGTCCTGGGCTCGTTCCGCGGCATCGAGCGGCACTGGCGGGCCTTCGGCGCCGCTCTCCTCCTCCTGACGACCGGCCTTTTGGGCGCGCTTTTGGCCGCCGATCTCTTCCTCTTCTACGTCTTCTGGGAAGTGATGCTGGTCCCCATGTACCTCCTGATCGGCATCTGGGGCGGCGAGCGGCGGATCTACGCGGCGGTCAAGTTCTTCCTCTTCACCATGGCCGGCAGCCTGCTGATGCTGATCGCCGTCCTTTGGATGGGCTTCACCTTCCACCGCCTGACCGGGGCCTGGAGCTTCGCCTACGCCGACCTCCTGCGGCTCAACCTGCCGCTCCATACGGAGATCCTGCTCTTCGGCGCCTTCGCCCTGACCTTCGCCATCAAGGTGCCGATGTTCCCCCTCCACACCTGGCTGCCCGACGCGCATGTCGAGGCGCCGACCGGCGGCTCGGTGATCCTCGCCGGCGTCATGCTGAAGCTCGGCACCTACGGCTTCCTGCGCTTCGCCCTGCCGCTCTTCCCGCGCGCCTCGCTCGCGGCGCGGCCGCTCCTCGTCGCCTGCGCCCTGGTCGGCATCCTCTACGGCGCCCTCGTCGCCTGGGCGCAGGTCGACATGAAGAAGCTGGTCGCCTACTCCTCGATCGCCCACTTAGGGTTCGTCATGCTCGGCCTCCTCGCCGCCGACACCCTGGCCTGGCAGGGGGCGCTCCTCCAGATGATCAACCATGGTCTCTCGACCGGCGCCCTCTTCCTCCTCGTCGGCATGCTCTACGACCGCCGGCACACCAAGCAGTTCGCGGAATTCGGCGGGCTCGCCAAGGTGATGCCGGTCTTCGCCTTCTTCCTCGTCTTCTCGACGCTCGCCTCGGTCGGCCTGCCGCTCCTGAACGGCTTCGCCGGCGAGTTCTTGATCCTCCTCGGCAGCTTCCGCGCCCTCGGCTGGCCGGCCGCCGTCGCCACCTTCGGCGTCGTGCTCGCCGCCATCTACCTGCTGAAGATGCTGCAGCAGACGATCTGGGGGTCGCTCACCAAGGACGAGAACCGCGGGCTTGCTGACCTTTCGGCGCGCGAGGTGTGGACGCTCGTTCCCCTATGCGTCTTCATGCTCTGGATCGGCGTGGCGCCGAACACCTTCCTGGCGCCCAGCCGCCCGGCCTTGAACCACCTGCTCGCCGACTACAAGGCGCGGCTCGTCGAGGCGCCGCCGGGAGCGCCCGAGGTGCGGCCGCTCGTCGAGCGGCTGGCGGAGGTGGGGCGATGAGCCCGAACGATCTCCAGAGCCTCTTCCCGGAGGTCGTGCTCGTCCTCGGCGGAATCCTCCTCCTCCTCCTCGACGCCTTCGGCCCCTCCCTGCGGCGCGGCTTCACCGGCATCGCCCTCCTCGTCACCGCCGTCGCCGCCTGGGCGGTGACCGAGATCCCCTACGGGACGAGCTGCAACCACCTGCTGGAGTCGACCGGCGCCACCCGGGCGCTCTCTCTCGTCGTCCTCCTCGCCACCTTCCTCTCGCTCCTCGCCTCGCAGGGCTATCTCCAGCGGGAGCGCATCCTCTCCGGCGAGTACCACGCGCTCCTCCTCTGGTGCGCCACCGGTCTCCTCCTCATGCTGCGGGCGACCGAGCTGCTGACCGTCTTCCTGGCGCTCGAGACCCTCTCCCTCTGTCTCTACGCCCTCGCCGCCTACAACCGGCGGGTGCGGGTGGGGACCGAGGCGGCGATCAAGTACTTCCTGATGGGCGCCTTCGTCTCCGCCTTCGTGCTCTACGGCCTCGCCCTGGTCTACGGCGCGACCGGCAGCACCCGCTTCGCGGAGATCGGCAGCGCCCTGCGCACCTCGGGGATGCCGGTGACGGCGAGTCTAGGGCTCCTGCTCCTCGTCGCCGGCTTCGGCTTCAAGATGAGCGTCGTGCCCTTCCACGCCTGGGCGCCCGACACCTACCAGGGGGCGCCGTCGCCCTTCGTCGCCTTCCTCTCGGTGGCGCCCAAGGCCTCGGCCGCCATGGTGCTCTTCCGCCTCCTCGAAGTGGCGGCGCTGGGCGGCGCCTCCGGCGCCAAGTGGTCGAAGATGGTCGCCCTCCTCTCGGTCCTCTCGATGGTGGCGGGCAACCTTCTCGCCCTGGCGCAGCGCGACATCAAGCGGATGCTCGCCTACTCCGGCATCGCCCACATGGGCTACCTGCTCCTCGCCCTGGTGGTGCTCAACCGCGAGTCGCTGACGCCGGTGATCGTCTACCTCCTCGCCTACACGCTGATGAACGCCGGGGCCTTCACCATCGTCGGGATGCTCTACACCAAGCCGGACGAGCAGCACGCCATCGCCGACCTCGCCGGTTTGGGGTACCGCTACCCGGTGCCCGGGGTCTGCCTCACCGTCTGCATGCTGTCCCTGGGTGGCATCCCGCCCACCCTGGGCTTCCTCGGCAAGTACCTGGTCTTCCTGGACGCCGTGGGCGACGGCCTGGTGGGTCTCGCGGTGGTGGGCGTGCTGGCCAGCCTGGTGGGAGTCTTCTACTATCTGCGGGTCGTCTACACCCTCTACATGAAGAGCGAGGCACAGGCTTCCGAGGGGCTGCTGCTCGACGGCTGGGGCCGCGCCGCGGCGGTGATCGCGGCGGCGGGGACCCTGGCGGTGGGGATCTGGCCCACCCGCCTCCTCTCCTGGCTGCTCGCGGCCTCGCCGTTTCGTTGATGCAACGATGTCCGAGCACGAAGAAGTCTCGCCGCTCACCTTAAACCGGCTCTCCTTCTACCTGCGCTGCCTGCGCCACCTCCAGGAGCAGGGCATCCAGCGCATCTCCTCCCAGGAGCTGGCGCGGCGCTATCACCTCTCGGCGACCCAGATCCGCAAGGATCTCGCGCAGTTCGGCGAGTTCGGCATCCGCGGCGTCGGCTACGAGGTGGATCTCCTGGCCGAGCACCTGAACTCGCTCCTCGGGCTCGACCGCCGGCACGCCCTGGTGATCGTCGGCATGGGAAACCTCGGCTGCGCGCTCGCCCGCTACCTGGGATTCAACTACGGCTCCTTCCACGTCGTGGCCGGGGTGGACAACGATCCCCGTGTGGTGGGGAGGAAGATCGGCGGCTTCACCGTCCGCCCCAGCGGCGAGCTCGCCCAGGTGGTCCCCGAGTCGGGAGCGGAGATCGGCGTTTTAGCCGTTCCCGCCGAGGCGGCGCAGGAGAACTACGACGCCCTCGCCGACGCCGGCATCCGTGGGGTGTTGAACTTCGCCCCGGTGCGGGTCAAGCGGCGGGCGGGGGTGCCGCTCAAGAACGTCGACCTGCGGATCAATCTGGAGGAGCTGGCGTTCTTTCTACGGGAGTAGAGTGCGTGGAGGCCAGCCAAAAATCAGGCGTCCCGCCTTCTGATCTCGTCCAGAAGCTGACGCAGGATCGGAAGGGCCCTTTGGTCCTTGGGTCGGTTTGCAGCCTCCTTGGAGCGAATCACGTCTTCGAGCGTTGCAACGGCTACCGGCAAGCCGCGGATCTCCACCGTGAGCGAGCGGGGAGCAAGCTCACTGAAGCCTTCCGTACCTGCTGGCCGAAACGAGAGATCCAGGTCTCCATAGCGAGTTACGAGGTTCAGGAGCAGCAGGTTGGCGAGAAAGCCTGCGTCGAAAGGGAAACGGACCCCTTCCGCAGTGTCAGGGGTGCGGATGCGCGCCTCGAACTCTGCGAGCGCTGACGCAAGTCGCTTGAGATTGTCAGGCTCGCTGGAAGGGCAGATGTCCACATCGAGAGTTGGAAGAGGTGAGCCGTGAAGGACAGCGGCGAGGCCGCCGATGAGGACATAGCGGACACCATGGCGCCGCAGACAGGCGAAAATCTCGTCGGCCTGAAGGGGAGTCATCTCATTCGCGAATCAGCGGGCCTTCCGGGCGGATGCTCAGGTAGAGGCGGACGAAGGAAGCGTTCGCCTCCAGGCGCTGATCGGGAGTCCAGCCGAGACGCTCGACGATCAGCCCACGGTCGTGCGCTTCTCCGTCGCCCTGTTCTTGTAGCGCCTTCGTGAGGGCGTCGGTCTCGGGTCTGGCTGGCTCTGGCATGATCGCTCCGGCTGCAAGCTCGTTGATTATACCGTGCGCGCAGCCCAAGCCGCATTGCGGCCTCGGCCAACCGCCGGTCGAAGGTCCAGAGCGGCGTGCGGTCGCGGGCGGCAGCGCAGAGGAGATGAACGTCGACCCACCCCAGGCCGCTCCCCGCGAGCGCCTGCTCCTCGACGAAGCCGAGGACTTCGGCGTGCGCCGCAGGCGCCATCTGCGGCAGGTTGGCGAGCAGCCCAAGGACTTCCGAGCCACGCCGCAGATTTCCGAGCGCCAGCTCACCGATGACGAATGGGTGACAACAGACCTGTGCTTCGGCCAGCAGGCCGGCGAGACGGAGATCCTTCAGCCGAAGGTGGTCGATCCAGACCGACGTGTCGGCCAGGATCACGGAGTGGAACTGCTCTGGGACCGTTGCCGGCGCACCGCACGGATCTGCGGCTCGGAGCCACCGAGGGCGGCCAACCGAAGGGCGCTCTCACGCGCGATCAGGGCCTGCAAACCGGCATGCACGACGGCCGTCTTCTCCCGCAGCCCCGAGAGCTGCTTCGCCTTCGCGACCAGCTCGTCATCCAGGATCAGGGTGGTCCTCATGTGCATGAGTATGGCCGATCGATGCATACACGTCAAGGCTGATCTCCGTCGTCACGCGAGGTGCCGCCACACGAGGCGCCAGGCGATCCCCCCAGGCTGGGGCTTCTACTACCTGCGGGTCGTGGGTATTGAACTTCGCCCCCGTGCGGGTGAAGCGGCGGGCGGGGGTGCCGCCCAAGAACGTCGATCTGCGGATCAATCTGGAGGAGCTGGCGTTCTTTCTGCGGGGGTAGGGGCGCCGCTCCACACCCTAGACGCCAGCGGGAAACGGCGCGACGAAGTCGAACTTGAACACCGAGCGGATTCGCTCCATGTCGCGGGCATTACGGGTTACAAGTACGGCTCCGGCTTCGCGGCAGCTGAAGGCGATGAGCACGTCGAAGGCGAAACCTCGCGGCACCGTAGCGAGATCGAGGCTACCCTCCGCACGCAGCTGAGAGAGCGTCAGACCCAGGGCGTCCCACGCAGCGGCGGAAGGAGTCAGGACACGGCCCCGCCGGAAAAACGGCGCCAGGACGCGCTCTTCCAGTTGGCGCCGGTCGCGGGAAGACCGAACGCCAGCCCGGAGCTCGGATGCAACCACCGCGCTGAGATACAGCCGAGGGGCCTCCCGGGCGGTAAAGGCTTCGAGGGCGGCGTGAGCGACCGGCTCTCGGGCTGCATCGATGTAACAGTTCGAGTCCAGAACGTACTTCCGCACCTCCGGCGCCTATCGGATCGAGTCGATCTGGAGGCCGGAGAGCGCTCGGGTGCCGTCGAGGAGCTCGCGACGGAACGCAATCATGTCGAGTGCCACTTCGACGGTTTCGCGTTCGGTGGCCGTACCCAGGATCGTCTGTGCGCGGCGCAAGGCTTCAGGATCCAGCCAAAATTCCTTCCGGACCTTACCCTCCCGGGTGGGGCGCCGTTCCGCGACGTGCTTCTTGATGGGGGCTTGCATACGGATAAGAATAGCATGCCGTACGTATGCCCGGCAACTTCTCAGCCCGGAGTCCCCGCGTTTTGCTTGGCTTCATCGCGGGCTTTTCGCGCCGCTTCCGCAATCGAGGCACAGAGAGCCGACGAGCGTTTGGGACAGCGCTGGGTCGCGTTGTCGAGAACGGCCTGGAGGTCATCCCAGTCGGTCGTGGCATCGATGTGCCCGAGCACGAAGTCCTTGAAGTCAGGGTGCCGCTTGATCTGACTCTCGAGCTTGGGCAGATCCTGCCACTTCTTCGCCAGAGAGATCACCACGTCGTCGGACACCCCTTCCGAGAGCGCGCCATCGTCGCAGTCGGGATACTTCGCGTGCCACTCCCGCAGCTCCGACCACGACGGCACCTTGGAGAACAACTCGCGGTCGGCGGCGTCGCAGCGATTCTCCGCTCGGGCCGCTGGAGTCCCAGGGATCAGGCAGAAGAGCAGCGACAGCAGGAGCCACCGGGAGCGGAGCAAGGGACGCAAAAGTCTCATGGCGGAGTCTCCGACCTGTTTTGGAGTACCATCGGATCTCATCTGAGCCCGCAAAGAATATCACTCCTCGTGGCCGGCCTCTCCCTCGGCGCCATCCTGGGCTATGGGCAGGTCGACCCGCGCTCCCCCATGGCCGCCTCCTGGGACTTGCATGGGTATCTGGCCATGGCGGCGGCGGTGCCCGGGCTCGCCCGGGGGGTTCCGGCGCCTTTCGCCTACCGGCTTCTCGGTCCCTATCTCGCGGGCCTCCTGCCGCTCGCCGGCCCGGTGGCCTTCCGGATTCTCTCCCTGGTGGTGGGGACCGGGCTCGCGGTCGCCCTCTTCGGCTATCTCCAGAGCGAGGGGATCGGACGGCGGGCCGCGGCCTGGACGGCGGTCTTCTTCCCCCTCAACTGGCCGCTCTTCGGCTGTCTGGTCTGGAACCCCTTCCAACTCGACGACCTGCTCGTCCTCCCCGCCTACCTCGCCCTGCTCTGGGCGCTGCCGCGGCGGCGCTGGGGGGTCTTCGCCCTCGCCCTCCTGGCCGGCGCTTTGGCGCGCGAGACGGCGCTCCTTCTCGTCCCCGTCTCCCTCGTCTTTCTCCTGGAGAATCGCCGCTGGCGGGAGGAGATGGGGCGCTGGGCCCTCGCCGTTCTCCCCGGGATCGCCGCCTTCGTCCTCGTCCGCCTCCTGGTCCCGGTCGCGCCCGGGCCGGAAACGGGGGGGCTCGCCTACTATCCGGGCGCCCTCGCCCGCCACGTGGTCTATGCAACCTACGCCGAGGTCTGGGCCGGGCGGCTGGTGTGGTCGTTCGTGCCGTTCCTGACCCTACCGCTGGTCTTCCCGGAGACCACCCGCGAGGTCTTCGCCGGGGGCAAATGGCGGCTCCTCCTTCTCGCCCTGATCGCCGCGAGCACGGTCTGGGCGCGCGACCCGGACCGCCTCATGGCCCCGGCATTCGCGGTCTTCTTCTGGCTGGTGGCGAAGATCGTCGACCGCCACCTGGCGCGCTCCCCCGCCGCCCTCGCTCTCCTCGCGCTGGGCGCCCTCCTCGCCTACTCGACCCACCTCTTCGGCCGCGATCCGCTCCCCTCGGCCCCCCTCCCCCTCGCCCTGAACCTCGCGGCGGTCGCCGTGGTGACCGCGGCCGCCTATCGCTGCCGGCGCGCCGAGGCTCAGTAGGGATCGGCGTTGATCACGCCGTTGGCGACGCTCCTCAGGTAGTAGCCGCTCGTCGGCCGGTTCCGCAGGTCGAACGTCCCGCCCGGCAGGACCTTCCAGATCTTGAAGTTGGAGAAGGTGAGCGGGGTCTTGGGCCGGCAGACCTCGGGCAGGTGGTCGCCGAGCACAAAGTAGGCCGGACCGTCCCCCATCACCGTCGCCCGGCCGTTCTTGTCGACCACCACCGACGTCGCCTCGTTGACCGCGATGGCGAGCGGGCTCGCCGCCTTGCCGTCCTGGATCTGGCGCGCCAAGAAGGCCATGGTCCGGCCCATCCGGTCGCGGGGCACGAGGTGGTCGTCGGTGATCGTGTTGGTGAGGTTCGCCCAGTGGAAGAAGTCGTAGGTGAAGGTCACCCGTCTGTCGAAGGGGTCGGCCAGGGCCTGGGCCGAGGTGACGCTCCCCGAGCAGGCGTCGTAGACGAAGTCGCCCTGGATGGCGAGGCCGGCGCTGGTGCCGCCAACGCCGCCGCCGCGGGCATAGACCGACTCGACGGCGGTCTCCACCCGGGTGCCCTTGAAGTTGGTCACGTAGTCGCACTGGTCGCCGCCGGCGAAGAAGACCACCTCGGCGTTCTTGACCGTGGTCTCGACGTCGGCCGCGTTGGCGTCCGCCGGCTTGGTGATGACCAGGGTCTCGACCGAGTCGACGCCGTTCATGGCGAAGATGAAGTCGTTGTAGCCGTCCGTCCCGGTCGAGCGTAGGACCACCACGTCGACCTTGGTCGAGCAGCTGGTGCAGCCGCGCACCTGATCGATCATCCACTGGATGGCGGCGCCCACGTCGGTGCCCCCGCCGCCGAAGTCGTGGGCCGGTCCGGTGAGCGAGACGACGACGTCAGCCGGGTTGCCGGTCAGGAAGCGGGTGACCTTGGCCGCGGCCGGGGAGGCCAGGGTGACGCTCGCGAGGAGCAGGGGCAGCACGATCTTCTTCATCTTCGACCTCCTGGGTTTAGAGCACTCCGCCCAACTCGCCGGGGACGATGGTCCGGCAGTGCGGGCAGATGAGGACACGGCCGCTCCGCGGCAGGGAGGAAACGAAGTTGACCTTGGAGCGATAGAGGCGGACGACGTAGAGCCGGTCGATCTCCTGCCGGCAGTGGCCGCAGAGGACCGGTTGTTCGAGACTGTAGAGGGCGGGGAGGGAGCTCCGCCAGTCGGTCAGGCTGCCCTCGAGCGGGATGTCGATCTCCTCGGCATCCTCCGCGCTCCCGGGCTTGCCGGGGCCTTTCTTCGCCTCGTCGTCCATGGGAATCGGTCTGCATTGTGCCGGCGAAGTGCCGGCCCGTCAAGCCGCCTTCCGGCGCGCCGGCTTCGGCGGCGAGATGAAAACGAGCGGCCCCAGCTGGCGGCGCCCCCCGAAGGGGACGGTGGTGAGATAGAAATTCTTGCCGTGGGTGCCGACCGCGCCGAGCCCCAGGGGGAGCCGGTCGCCGGTCGGTCCGGAGAGGACGAAGAGCAGCCGCTCGGTGGTCGCCGGCAGGGTGACCTGGGAGAGCTCCTTCTGGAACGGCTCGTGGCCGCGGGCGACCAGGGCGAAGTCCTCCTCCGGTACCGCCTGGACCACCAGGTACTCGGGCAGATACCACTGCAGGTGCCGGTGCCAGGAGTAGAGGAAGCCCTGGGCACCGGCCGAGCCGGTCCCCGAGAGCTCGACCGCCACCAGCACGGTCGACTCCGGCGGGTACTGGCGGACGGTGGCGATCGTCTCGTCGAGCTCCCGTTCGTAGGTGGCGATCGACCCGCGGTTCCACTCGTGGCGCAAGGGGAACCAGAGCCGGCTCTGCGTCGGCTCCCGGTCGGCGCCGAAGAGAAAGAGGCCGGCGCCGAGCCCGATCGCGACCAGGAAGGCGGCGATCCGGGCGACCCTGGCGCGGCCCTCGGGCACCGCCAGGCCGGGGGAGGCGAGGAGCGCCAGCACCACCAGCAGGGCCGGCAGGTGGACGAGGGTGTAGCCCGCCTTGGTGAGATGGAAGAGGGCGAAGAAGAGCATGGGCGGGAGAGCCCAGGCGGCGAGGAACGGCGCGCGGGCCCGGAGGAGCCGGAGCCCTGCTCGGATGCTCGAAGGCGCGATGGCGAAGAGGACCGCGAGGGCGGCCACCCCCGGGAGGACTCCCTGGATCGCCCATTTGGCCAGCACCGTGAGGTTGTGCTCCAGGGCGCCCCAGCCGGCGCCGTAGAGGATCGAGGTCTGGGGCAGGAGGGTCGCGAAGTGCTCGGCGCTGATCCGCCGGTAGGCGCCGTAGCCGCCGGCCAGGAGGCAGAGCGGCACGAACCAGGCGAGAACGAGAGCCCCTCCCAGGACGGCGCCGCCGAGGAAGAGCCCCCAGGTGAGCCGGCCGCGCCGGAAGGTACGCCAGACGCCATAGAGGAAGAGCGGCGCCAGGAGGACCATGGTCGACTGCCGGAGTCCCCCCACCAGGGCGAAGAGGGCGCAGGCGCCGAGGAAGTGACCCCGGCTCTCCGCCATCCGCCAGGCGGCCCAGGCCACGACGACCGTGAGGCCCCCCTCGACGGCGTAGAGGAGCGGCAGCTCGCCGTAGAACCAGAGCAGGGGATTGAAGATGAAGAGGGCGGCGGCGAAGAGGCCCGGGACGAGCCCGGGGTCGTCGGCGGCCACGCCGGCCTCCTCGATCAGCTCGGGGACCAGAAGCACAAGGAACGCCGCGCCCAGCCCCGCGGCGAGGATAGCCATCCCCACCATGCCGTGGAGCGGGTCGACGCCCAGGGCGGCGAGGAGCTTCAGGAGGCCGATGTAGAGCGGGTAGCCGGGGGGGTGGGGGTGGTGGGCGGCCAGGTCGTAGCGTTCCACCCCGAGCGCGAACTGGATCGAGTCATGGTCCCACAGCCGCCGAGCGGCGAAGGGCAGCCGAGTGAGTAGGGCAACGGCGCCGGCCGCCAGGGCGGCCCACCGGCGGGCATGACGGGCGGCGTTGTCCACAGGCCCGCGATCCTAGCGCATCCGCGGGCAGGCCCTCACCCCCGGCCCCTCCCCCGGCCCCCATAGCCGCTAACTTTGGCTCCGAGCGGTCCGGGCGGTGGGTCCCTCCCTCTCCGGCCGCTTC
>DASQPA010000011.1:0-5412 GCA_035644215.1 Thermoanaerobaculia bacterium | reverse complement strand
CGAACGGCAGGTCCTGGTGGGCGTAGGCGCCCAGGGTGGTCTCGCGGACCTGGGCGAGAAGATCGTCGCAACCTACGTTTCCATCGAGCCGCACGCGGAGGGCCAGGGTATTGACGAAGAAGCCGATCAGGCCCTCCAGCTCCCGGCGCCCGCGGTTGGCGACCGCCGTTCCCACGGTGAAATCCTCCTGCCCACTCGAACGCGAGAGCAGGATGTCGAAGCCGGCGAGGAGCGCCATGAAGAGGGTCACTCCATGGCTCCGGCAGAGATCTTTGAGAGCGAGAACGAGATCGCCCGGCAGCTCCAGCCAGACCTCCCCACCGCGGTGGCTCTGCACGGCTGGCCGTGGCCGGTCGGCCGGCAGCTGGAGCGCCGGCACCGCATCGAGCTGCCCTCGCCAGTAGGCCATCTGCCGTTCCAGCCGCTCACCCGCCAGCCATTCCCGCTGCCAGACCGCGTAGTCGGTGTACTGGACCGGCAGCAGGGGCAATGTCTCGCCGGCGTAGAGCGCGGAGAGCTCGCCCACCAGCACTCCGAACGACCAGCCGTCGCTCACGATGTGATGGAGGGTCAGGAGGAGCAGATGCTCGTCCTCGGCCAGCGCGAGCAGCCGCGCCCGGTAGAGCGGACCCCGTTGCAGATCGAAGGGTCGGCGCGCCTCGTCGCCCACCAGCCGGTCGATTTCGCCTTGTCGATCCGTACCCCGAAGATCGAGAATCGGCAGCCCCTCTCCCCTCTCCCCCGCCGGCGCGATCACCTGGACGGGGCGGCCCTGCTCGAGCCGAAAGACGGTGCGCAGGGCCTCCTGCCGCGCGACCACCGCCGCCCACGCCCGCCCGAGCGCCGCCCGGTCGAGCCGGCCAGTCAGGCGCACGGCGAACGGCAGGTTGTAGGCCGCGAGGTCCGGGATCATCCGGTCGAGGAACCAGAGCCGCTCCTGGGCATAGGAGAGTGGCGGCGGACCGGTGCGCGCCCTCCGCACCAGGGATTCCGGCGCCTCCGGCGCGCGCGCCCCAGCTGCGAGCGCCGCCCAGCGGCGCGCCGTGGGCGCCTCGAACAGTGAGCGCAGCGGCAGGTCGATCCCCAGATCGCGGGCGCGCGCCATCACCTGGGCGGCGAGGAGCGAGTGGCCCCCCAGGTCGGCGAAGAAGTCGTCGTCGAGGCCGATCATCCCGGCTCCCAGCACCTCGGCCCAGAGGGTGGCGACGATCTCCTCGAACGGGCTCCCCGGAACGGCAGGGGCGCCGGACGGCAGGCGGGAAAGCTCGGGAGCGGGGAGCGCCCGGCGGTCGAGCTTGCCGTTCGGCAGGAGCGGCAGCTCGGGAAGCACGACGAAGGCGGACGGCACCATGTAGGCCGGCAGGCGCTGCTCGCAGAGCCGGCGCAGCTCGACCAGCACGGCGCCGTCCTCCCGCGCCGGCACGACATAGGCTACCAGCCGCTGGCCCTCGCGCAGCATCACCACCGCCTGGCGCACCTCCGGGCTCGTGGTCAGAACAGTCTCGATCTCCCCCGGCTCGATGCGGAAGCCGCGGAGCTTGACCTGCTGGTCGAGCCGCCCCAGGTATTCCAGCTCCCCGTCGGCGCGGAAGCGCGCCCGGTCGCCGGTCCGGTAGAGTCGGTCGCCCGCGCCGAACGGATCGGGCACGAAGCGCTCGGCCGTCAGATCGGGCCGCCCCAGATAACCGCGCGCCAGGCCGGCGCCGGCGAAGCACAGCTCGCCCGGCACGCCGACCGGCGCCGGCGCGAACCCCCGCTCCAGCACGTACAGGCGGGTATTTCCGATCGGCTGTCCAAGCGGGACGAGGGTCTCGCTCAGATGGCGATTCTCGACCGCCAGAACGGACGACCAGATCGTCGTCTCCGTGGGACCGTAAAGGTTCCAGAGGGAGGACGCGGACCGGAGAAGGCGCGCGGCGAGCTCTCTTGGTAGAGCCTCTCCCCCACAGAGAGCCCGGAAGCCCTCCCCCGCTTTCCACCCGGCATCGAGCAACAGTCGCCAGGTGGCAGGGGTCGCCTGGAGCGTCTGCACCCGCGGATCGGCGAGGAGCGCGGCCAACCGTTCGCCATCGGCGCTCTCCTCGCGCGTCGCCAGGGCGACCGTCCCGCCGGAAATCAGCGGGAGGAGAAGCTCCAGGCCGGCGATGTCGAAGGCGAGCGTGGTCACCGAGAGGAGCGCCCGGCCATGGTCCAGGAGACCCAGGGAGCGCAGGGAAAGCAGGAAGTTCGACAGGCTCCGGTGCTCGACCACGACCCCCTTAGGCCGGCCGGTCGAGCCGGAGGTGAAGATCACATAGGCGGGGTTCTCCGGCGCCACCGGGGACGGCGGGAGATCCGACGGCAGCGTCGATTCCATCCACTGGTCGATACCGAGGACCGGCGCTCCCCGGAGGAGATCGCGATAGCGTGGGGCGGTGAGCACCACGACCGGCGCCGCGTCCTCGATCATCGCGGCCAGGCGCTCGGCCGGATAGGCCGGGTCAAGCGGCAGGTAGGCGCCGCCGGCCTTCCACACACCGAGCACGCCGACCAGGAGATCCGGATCGCGCGCGAGGCAGAGGCCCACCCGCGCCTCCGGCACCACGCCGAGCGCGCGCAGACGATGGGCCAGCCGGTCGGCCCGGCGGTCGAGCTCGGCATAGGTGAGCGCCCGCTCGTGAGAGATCACCGCGATGGCGTCCGGCGTCGCTCGGGCCTCTGTCGCGAAGATCTCATGTACCGCGCGCGCCGGCCCGAAGTCGACCGCGGTGCGGTTCGGCTCCTCGATCACCTGCCGCTGCTCCTCAGAGTCGAGGAGCGGCAGCTCCGCCACCCGCTCCTCCGGGCTCGTCACCGCGGCGTCGAGCAGCCGCAGGAAGTGCCGGCCGAGCCGCGCCACTGTGGCCGGCTCGAAGAGGTCGGCGCCGTACTCGAACGATCCGGCGAGGCCGCCGGCCCGCTCTTCGAGCCGCTCTTCGAACGATACCGAGAGGTCGAACTTCGCGGTCTGGTTCGAGACCGCCCCGGAGCGCGCTGCAAGCCCGGGAAGGACGAGCGCGGGGAGCGGCGTGTTCTGGAGCATGAAAGTGACCGAGACCAGCGGCGCGCGGCTGGCGTCGCGGGCCGGGTGGAGCTCCTCGACCAGCTTCTCGAACGGCAGGTCCTGGTGGGCGTAGGCGCCGAGCGCCACCTCGCGCACCCGCGTGAGAAGGGCGAGGAAGGAGGGCTCGCCGGAGAGGTCGGCGCGCAGGACGAGGGTGTTGACGAAAAAGCCGATCAGCCCCTCCAACTCGCGGTGTCGGCGGTTGGCGACCGCCGTCCCCACGGCGACGTCGTCCTGCCCGCTCCAGCGGGCGAGCAGCGCCTGGAAGCCGGCCAAGAGGGTCATGAAGAGCGTCACCCCCGCGGCGCGGCTCTGCCGGCGCAGGCGGTCGGCGAGCTCCCCTGGAACGTCGATCGCCACCCAGCCGCCGCGGTAGCTCTCGACGGCCGGCCGCGGCCGGTCGGTCGGGAGGTCGAGCACCGGGAGACCTTCGAGCTGCCGGCGCCAGTGCTCCAGCTGCTCCTCTAGAACCTCGCCTTGCAGCTCCTCCCGCTGCCAGGCCGCGTAGTCGGCGTACTGGATCGGCAGCGCCGGGAGGGTCTCACCGGCGTAGAACGCCCCCACCTCGGCGACCAGCACGCCGAGCGACCAGCCGTCGCAGGCGATGTGGTGGAGGGTGAGGAGCAGCCGGTGCTCGCAGTCACCCCGGCGGAGGAGCCACGCCCTCAGGAGCGGCGCCCGGGAGAGGTCGAAGGGCCGCCGGGCCTCGTCGCCGGCAAGGCGAGCCGATTCGGCCGCGGCGCGCTCGCCCGGAATTCCACCGAGATCGACGACCGGGAGCGGCAACACCGTCTCCTCCTCGATCACCTGGACCGGCCGCCCGCCCTCGGTCCGGAAGGCAGTGCGCAGCACCTCGTGCCGGGAAAGAAGCGTCGCAAGCGCCCGGTCGAGCGCCGCCCGGTCGAGGCGGCCTTCTAGATCGACCCAGAGCGGCATGTTGTAGGCCACGAGGCCGGGCGTGAGCTGATCCAGGAACCACAGCCGCTCCTGCGCGAAAGACAGCGGCGGAGCGCCGGCCCGGGGCCGGCGCCGAAGCGCGCTCTCGCGACCGGAGAGACCGGGGCCGCCCGCCTCCACTACCGCGGCCCAGCCGCGCACCGTGGGAGCTTCGAACAGCGAGCGCAGGGGGAGATCCAGCCCCAGCCGCTCGCGTACCCGCGCCACGACCTGGGTGGCCAGGAGCGAATGGCCACCCAGGATGGTGAAGAAGTCGTCCTCGACCGAGACGCGTTCCCTCCCCAGCACCTCGGCCCAGATCCCGGCCAGGATCTCCTGGAGCGGGGTCGCCGGAGCGACGAAACGGTCGGCCGGCTCGGCGCCGCCGTCGATCTCAGGGATCTCTGCCAAAGCCCGCCGGTCGAGCTTGCCGCTGGGCAGGAGCGGCAGCCGCGCCAGGACGAAGAAGGCGGAGGGCACCATGTAGGCCGGCAGGTGGCGCTGACAGTGCCGGCGCAGGGCGGCGACGTCGACGGACCCGGTCGCGTCGGCGTCGCCGGCATGGCTCGGCACGACGTACGCCACCAGGCGCCGCTCGGTGCCCTGCCCCACCGCCGCCACCACCCCCTCCCGCACACCCGGTGCGGTCGAGAGGGCGGCCTCGATCTCGCCCAGCTCGATGCGTAGGCCGCGCACCTTCACCTGCTGGTCCAGGCGGCCCAGGTACTCGATCTCGCCGCCGGGCAGGCGCCGCACCCGGTCGCCGGTGCGGTAGAGACGCTCTCCCGGAACCGCGCGGCGATCGGGCCAGGGGTCCGGCAGGAAGCGCTCGGCGGTCAGGTCGGGCCGGTCGAGATAGCCGCGCGCGAGGCCGGCGCCGCCCACGAACAGCTCGCCCGGGGCGCCCAGCGGCAGAGGCTCCAGGGTGGCGTCGAGCACGTGGACCCGCACGTTGTCGAGCGGCAGACCGATCGGCACGATGCTCCGCCGCTCGCCCGGTCCACATGTCCGGCTGGTCGCGTCGATCGAGCACTCGCTCGGGCCGTAGAAGTTGCCCAGGGTGAAATCGCCAGCGTCGCCAGCATCGCCAGTATCGAGCCGCGCCAGGACTCGCTCGGCGAGCGGACCCGGCAGCGCCTCGCCGCCGGAGAGGAGAAAGCGCAGGCTGTCGCAGCCGGCGACTCCCGGGTCGTCCAGGAAGGGGCCGAGCATCGAGGGGACGAGTTGGAGCACCGTCACCCCCTCCTCGGCTACGGCCCGCGTCAGGTAGGACGGGTCCTGCTGCGCGAGCGGCGGCGGCACGACCAGACGCGCTCCCCTGGAGAGAGGCGCGAAGATCTCCCAGACCGCGGCGTCGAAGAAGTACGGGGTGATCTGCAGGAGGACGTCGCTTC
>DASQPA010000010.1:0-12063 GCA_035644215.1 Thermoanaerobaculia bacterium | reverse complement strand
GCGGTTGGCCCGGCGCTGGACCTTGCCGCTCGAGGTCTTGGCGATCGAGCCGTGCTCGACCAGGACCACGGTGTGGACCTGCGCCTCGTGCTCCCAAGACACCGCCTGCCGGATGGCGCGCGCCACCTCTTCCACCTCGGGCCGCCGGTAGTCGCGCCGCACCTCCTGCACGACGACCAGCCGCTCCTCCCCGCCGATCTCGGCTTCGACCGAGAACGCGGCGTTGGCGCCCAGGGCGAGCCCCGGGTGACTCTCCTCGGCGGTGCGCTCGAGGTCCTGCGGATAGTGGTTGACGCCCCGCAGGATGACGAGGTCCTTCCGGCGGCCGGTGACGAAGAGCTCGCCGTCCTGCAAGAACCCGAGGTCGCCGGTGCGCAGGAACGGCCCCTCGCCGGAATCGCCCGTATCGCCCGTATCGCAGGTTTCGTTGGCAGGGGCCAGCCGGGCACCGAAGGTTTCCTGGGTCTCCTCGCTCTTGTCCCAGTAGCCTTGGGCGACGTTGGGGCCGGCGAGCCAGATCTCGCCAACGCGGTCCGGCGGGCAGCGGGTCAGGGTCTCGGGGTCGGCGATGACGATCCGCTGCGCGAGTTGGGGGGGGCCGCAGCCGACCAGCCGGCGCGCTCCGGGATCGCCCGGCGCAGTGGCCGTCACCCGGTTCCGTCCAAGGGCCTCGCCGGAGACGGTGTGGAGAGTGGGCTGGGCGGTGCGCGGGCCACCGGAGGCGAGGAGCGTCGCCTCGGCCAGGCCGTAGCAGGGGCAGAAGGCCGCGCGCCGGAAGCCGCACGGGGCAAAGGCGTCGGCGAACTGCTCCAGGGTCTCGGCGCGCACCGGCTCGGCGCCGTTGAAGGCCACGTTCCAGCTCGACAGGTCGAGCCTGGCTCGCTCCTCCGCCGCGATCCTCTGGACGCAGAGCCGGTAGGCGAAGTCGGGGCCGCCGCTGGTCGTCGCCCGGTAGCGCGAGATCGCCTGCAGCCAGCGCAACGGCTTCTGCAGGAAGGCGGCGGGCGCCATGAGGATCGACGGGATGCCGAGGAAGAGCGGCTGGAGGACGTTTCCGATCAACCCCATGTCGTGGTAGAGCGGCAGCCAGCCGGCGAAGATGGTCGCCTCGGTGTGGCCGTAGGCCGCCTGGATCATCCGCTCGTTGTAGAGCAGGTTGGCGTGGCTGACCCGCACGCCCTTGGGAGCGGCGGTCGAACCGGAGGTGTACTGGAGGAAGGCCAGGGTGTCGCCGTCGATCGCGGGCTCCCGCCAGTCGGCGGCCCGGTCAAGGTCGACCGGGGTGGCGATCCAGCGCACCGGCCCGAGGTCGGCCAGCGGCTCGCGCCGGGTCGTCAGGTCGGCGAGGATCGCTTCCGTCGTCAGGGCCAGGGTCGCCCGGGCATCGGCGAAGATCGCTTCCAGCCGGCGCAGGTTCCGGTTGCGCCGCGGCGGGTAGGCCGGCACCGCGATCGCCCCGGCATAGAGGCAGCCCAGGAACGCGGAGACGTAGGGCAGGCCGGGCGGGTAGAGCAGCAGCACCCGCTCGCCGGCCGCGCTCTCGGCCTGCAGCACGGCGGCGATCGCCCGCGCCTCCCGGTCGAGCTCGGCGAAGGTGAGGCTCGCCTCTTCCCGCTCGCCGTCGGCGAGGAATCGGTACGCCAGACCTTCGGGGCGCTCCAAGGCGTGCCGGCGCAGGAGGGCGACGACGGTTTCCGGCTGGAGCGTTGAAAAATCGTTCACCACCCGAGACTCTCACTCAGACTTCAATTGATCGATCGTAAAGTGCCATCTGTATCAGCAGTGAAACCACTGCTGGCCCCGAGCTTGCTCTATTTTTTAAATCTTCCGGAGACGCGACGGCCGACGTGAAAATCGTCACGTTTCAGAGCGGACCGTTCTTCTCGCGGAAATTCCTTCGGTGGAGGGACAGTTCCCGCGACTCACTCTGCGGGAGCTGATCGCAAGCTAAAATGTATCAGTTTGTCTCGCTTCTTGAGTGTACCAGAGGGAGCGGTGCACTGCAACCGATCGGTCTGCAGACGGCGCTAGGCCGCCTGCCAGCGCAGGCCGTCGGCGGTCGGCACCAGGCCGCCCTTGCGGAGCGGCCGCTCGGACGTCCGGCGGCCGGGCCGGAGGGCGAGGAGTTGCAGCGAAGCGATTTCCTTGTTGAAGCCGAGCATGAACTGCGCGGGATCGAAAGTCTCCGGTCCGTTCGCGGGCGGTACCGGCGGGGGCGGGGGCAGCGCGGCCGCGCCTCCGGCCTCGGGAGGGAGCACGTTCTGGGCGAACCAGGAGCCGAAACCCTGCCGCGCGTCGAAAAAACCTTGCGAGCCGCCGAAGAGCGGCTCGTCTGAAGCGGAGAGGCCGGCGACCAGGCGGACGAACGACTCGTTGCCCCGCTCCTCGGTATTGAGGATCTTGCGCGCCTGCCAGTAATAGGACTCCTCGTCCTGGTGCACGTCATAGAACGCAAGGAGAAACTGGTAGAAGCGGCCGAACTCGCGGCGGTAGCGGTCTTCGTACTCGGTGAAACACTCCTCCTCGGTCAGGCCCGAGGTGCCGCCGAGGAGCGTGATGATAGAGCGCGCGGCGAGGAGCGCCGAATAGGTGCCGAGGTGCACTCCCGAGGAGAACACCGGATCGATGAAGCAGGCGGCGTCGCCGGCGAGCAGCATGCCCGGTCGCGAGAACCGATTCATGCAATAAGAATAATCCTTGCGAATGCGCAGGGAACCGTAGGGTCCGTCGGTGACGCGGCGCGCTCCCGACAGATAGTCCGCGATGATCCCGCACCGTCCGATGTAGCGCTCGAGCGCCTTTTCCTCGCCGTCGCGGATCTCGTTCGCGGCCTCCTGCGAGACCACCGCGCCGACGCTGGTGAGCGTGTCGGACAGCGGGATGTACCAGAACCACCCGTCGGAAAACGCCGCGGACAGGATATTTCCCTGATTGGGTGCCGGCAGGCGCCTGCCGTGCTCGAAGTAGCCGTAGAGCGCGACGTTCTTGAAGAACTCCGAGTAGACCCGCTCTCCGACCCCCTGCCAGAGGTGGCTGCGGTTGCCGGAGGCGTCGACGACGAAGGGCGCCCGCGCCTCGTGCTGCCGGCCCTCGCCGTCAGCGTAGACGACGCCGGCGACGCGCCCGTCCTCGACGATCGCCGACAGCGTGTCGTGCCGCTCGCGCACGTCGACGCCGAGCTCCCGCGCCCGGTCGAGGAGAATTTCATCGAAGACCGACCGCTCGACCTGGTAGGCATAGCCGTAGGGATCGTTCTCCTGTCGGCTGAAGCGGAAGGTCCAGGGCTCCGGGTTCTTCCCCCAGCGGAAGGTGCCGCCGTTCTTCCGCGGGAAACCGCGCCGCTCGACCTTGTCGAGGACTCCGAGCATGCGGCAGATGCCATGGATCGTGGCGGGGAGGAGCGACTCGCCGATCTGGTGGCGCGGGAAGGTTTCGCGCTCGAGCAGAAGAACGCGATGTCCTGCGATTGCGGTGAAGGAGGCGAGGCTCGCACCCGTGGGCCCGCCTCCGACGACGATCAGATCGTACTTGTCTGTCGACATGGTGCTTGTCAGCTCTTTCTTTCCAATCTATGTCCGGTCAGTGATCCACGTAATTTATCTAAAGTGTTGCATCCCAATAATCATAGCATACGGTCCGAGGGCCGTCTCCGCCGGCCTCGGACGCCTGAGATCTCGGCGGCGTTGGAGACGCCCCGACGGCGCGGTATTAGCAAGGTTTTCGATAGCGCTGGGGCGTCTCTACGAACACCCTCGCGGTTGCAAAATTAGCGCCTATGCTCTGGCAAGAGCCCCGAGGGGCGACGGACCGGGTTGGGAGGCCCGCCGCCCCTCCGGGCTGACCGATTACCTTCAGGCGCTTCAGGCGGTCCGCTCTCCCTCCACCAGCCGCCGGCCTGCCGTCTCCAAAGCCACGGCGCCGCTCGCCTCGAGCACCCGGGTGAGGCACTCGGGGAGGCGGGCGAGGGATTCCGCCGTGTGCAGGGCGGTTACGAGCTCGGGGTCGTAGTTACGCAGATACCCGACGACCTGGCCGCAGGACTCGACGGCGTAGCCCTCGGGGCTCCGCTCGTGCTGAAGACGGAAGAGACGATCGAAGCCGGTGCCGGGGAGGACCGCGGCGGCGAGGAGGGCTCGCTCGCGGTGGTGGAAGACCGCTCTTGGGACGTCGCCGGCGGCCAGGCTCTCACCCCGGCGGAGGACCGCCCAACCGGGGCTGGGGATCGGCACGACGATCCACGGGCCGGCAACGTCGGCCTGGGCCGCGGTCAGCGGCTCGTCCTGCTGATCGAGACGGGCGAGGAACTCGGGGGTGAAGGCGTTGGACGGACGGGGGGTGCTACCATCTTCATGGTCTCGCATGGACTTCTACTCCTTGCGGGATCTGGCTCGGGTGAGCTACCAACTCGCCCGGGCCGCTTTGACGTTTGGGCCTCTCCGGACACGCGCCGGGACGGCCGCTCTCGGGTGGGGACCTGCGTTGGCGGGTGAGTGAGGCGGGTGACCTCCTTGTAGAGGGCTGCGTTGCAGCCGACTCTATCGAGCGACGAGGCGGAAGTCAAGCGCAGAGTGCGCGCGGTTTACGCCTCTGGCCCTATCCAAAAAGTCTTTCGGAGCCTCCGAAACGCTTTCGGCGGCTCGGAAAGTGTTTCGGACGCTCCAAAAGTCGTTCCGGATGCTCCGAAAACAGTTCCGGATGCTTCGGAAGTCCTTCCGGATGTTCCGGAAACCGTTCCGGACGCTCCGGAAGACGTTCCAGATGCTCCGAAAACGGTTCCGGATGCTCCGAAAATCGTTCCGGGTGCTCCGAAAACAGTTCTGGATGCTCCGGAAATCGTTCCGGATGCTCCGAAAATCGTTCCGGATGCTCCGGAAACGGTTCCGGAGGCTCCGGAAGTCGTTCCGGAAGCTCCCGAAGACGTTCCGGACGCGCCGGAAGCGTTTTGGAAGGTCCCGGAAGGACTTTGGAAGCTCCGGAAGAAGTTCCGGAGGCTCGGGAAGCATTTTGGAAGCTTCCGGAGCGGCCCGCGCGATCCCCGGAAAGAGGAGTCACGCAGATCCACGATAGACCTAGATCGTGATCGTGTAGACGATCGCCTGTCCGGCCGCGAGATTGGCTGTCTGGGTCGGCAGGCTGATGTCCTTGACGACCTTGCCGGCTGCGTCGGTGACCAGGAAGTGGAACGCCGTGACCCGGTAGGGGGAGGGCGAGCTGTTCGTCGTCTGCTGGGAGATGGCGAATCGCAGGGTATGGTTGCCGGGCCCGATCTGGTTCACGGCACTGAAGCTCACGGTCGCCATCTTCGGCGCGGCACAGAGGATCGAGACCACGTTGCCGTTGGCGTCGTACTCGCTTTCTTGGTCCCGCGGAGGGCAGGAGTCCGCCACGGGGACGTTGTCCATGAAGCTCTGGGCGTGCTCGATGCTGGCCACTCCGGACGTGTTGCTCATCGTCGTGCTGAAGCTGAACTTGAAAGATCCCGTGAGCCCCTCGGTCGGCGACGATCCACCGTGGCATCCCGCCATCCCGAGCGCCAGAAGAGCTGCCGCGAGCCAAGCGTAACGAATTTGCATATGCGCCTCCCTAGAGCGTCTGGCCGATGAAGCCGGGGCTCGAAAGAAGTGTGGCAGCCTTGTCAAGGCGGCGCAAGAGGACGTCCGTTGCCGGCGCTCCCTCGCGGGCCGACCCCTCCGGCGCTGCGGCGCCACGAGCCTTTGCGGCGCAGGAGGACCATTCTGCCAGTAAGATGTGACCGTGAGCCCCACGATCTTCCGTGCCGGACCCTACCGGTTCTACTTCTTCTCGCGGGAGGAGCCTCGGCCGCACGTCCACGTGCAGTCACCCGAGGGCGAGGTGAAGTTCTGGCTCGATCCGATCGAGCTGGCGAAGAACTACAAGCTCAAGGAGCGCGAGCTGCAGCGTATCCGTGAGCTTATACTGGAGCATGAACATGAGATCCGAGACGCCTGGAACCGCCACTTCGGAAGTTGAGGTCACCAACATCTCGCGGCATGGATTCTGGCTCCTCCTGGACGACCGTGAGCTCTTCTTGCCTTTCGAGGAGTTCCCGTGGTTCGCCGCGGCACCGGTCTCGGCGATTCTGAAAGTGGAGCGACCGCAGCCGCATCACCTCTACTGGCCCGACCTCGACGTCGATTTGGCGGTCGAGTCGATCGAGCACCCGGACCGTTATCCCTTGAAGGCGAGAGCCCACGCATGAGCGCCCACCCCCTAGGCGAACGCGTCCGCCGCAACGAGGACCCGCGGCTGCTGACCGGCAAGGCCCTCTTCGTCGACGACGTCGACCTCCCCGGCCTGCTCCACGTGGCCTTCCTGCGCAGCCCCCATGCCCACGCGCGGCTCGGCCGCATCGACGCCTCCCGGGCGCTCGCCCTGCCGGGGGTGGTCGCCGTCTACACGGCGGCGGACCTGGGGGACTACTGGCGGCCGGGGCCGCTCCTCGTGCCGCCGCCCCCTATCCTCGGGATCACCTTCAACCAGCGTACCCAGGTACCGCTCGCCAAGGAGAAGGTCCGCCACCTGGGCGAGCCGGTGGCCCTGGTGGTCGCCGAGAGCCGGTATCTCGCCGAGGACGCCCTGGAAGCGATCGAGGTCGACTACGAGCCGCTGCCTCCGGCGGTCGACCTGGAGCGTTCGGTCGCCCCCGGCGCTCCCCGGGTGCACGACGACCTGGACGACAACGTCGCGGCCCACGTGGTACAGCGGAAGGGCGACTGGGAGGCCGCCCGGGCGAAGGCCGACCTCGTCCTCTCCCGGCGCTTCGCCTATGACCGGGGGGTCGCGGCGGCGATCGAGAACCGCGGGGTGGTGGCGCAGTGGGATGCGCGAGCCCAGCGGCTGACCGTCTGGGACACCACCCAGGCCCCCATCCCCATCAGGAACGGCCTCGCCGGCATGCTCGGCCTCTCCGACCACCAGGTGCGCCTCGTCGCCCCCTTCATCGGCGGCGGCTTCGGCTCCAAGATCATGATGTTCTACCCCGAGGAGGTGCTCGTCCCCTGGCTCGCCCTCCAGCTGGAGCGGCCGATCAAGTGGATCGAGGACCGGGCGGAGAACTTCGTCGCCACCACCCACGAGCGCGGCCAGATCCACGACGCCGAGATTGCCCTGACGAAAAACGGCCGAATTCTGGGAGTCCGCGACACCTTCCTCCACGACACCGGCGCCTACGACCCCTACGGTTTGACCGTGCCGCTCAACAGCCAGTGCACACTTTTAGGACCGTACCGGGTGCCGGCCTATCTCTCGGAGTTCACCGCCGTCTTCACCAACAAGACGATCGTCACCCCCTACCGCGGGGCCGGCCGGCAGCACGGGGTGTTCGTCATGGAGCGCCTGCTCGACCTCGCGGCCCGCGAGTTGGGACTCGACCCCACCGAGATCCGGCGGCGGAACTTCCTCACTCCCGACGAGTTCCCGCACGACCACGAGATCATCTACCAGGATTTCGCCCCCCTCTATTACGACAGCGGCAACTACGCGCCGGCCCTGGACCAGGCCCTGGAACGGATCGGTTACAGGGCGTTCCTGCAAGACGAGCAGCCGCGTCTCCGCGCCGAAGGGAAATGGGTGGGGATCGGGGTCGTCGCCTACGTCGAGGGGACCGGCATCGGCCCCTTCGAGGGAGCGCGGGTGCAGGTGCAGACGAGCGGCAAGGTGACCGTGGTGACCGGCGTCGGCACCCAGGGGCAGGGGCACTTCACCGTCTTCGCCCAGGTCGCCGCCGAGGCGCTGGGGGTCGCCGTGGCGGACGTCGAGGTGGTGACCGGCGACACCGACCAGTTCCACTGGGGGACCGGCACCTTCGCCAGCCGCGGCGCGGTGGTGGCGGGCAACGCCGTCCACGCGGCGTCCGTACAGGTGCGAGAGAAAACCCTGCGGCTCGCGGCCGAGGTACTGGAGGCGGCGGAAGGGGACATCGAGCTCGCGGGCGGCAAGGCGCGAGTGGTGGGGTCGGACCGCGAGATCTCCCTGGGCGACCTGGCGCGGCGGGCCAACCCCATGCGCGGGGCGGTCAAGCCGGGGACCGAGCCGGGCCTCGAATCGACCCGCTACTTCGGCCCCCAGCGCGGCGCCACGGCGAGCGGCGTCCACGCCATGATCGTCGAGGTCGACCCCGAGACCTTCGATTTGGAGATCCGCAAGTACGTCGTGGTCCACGACTGCGGCAAGGTGCTGAACCCGCTCCTCGTCGACGGCCAGGTGCAGGGCGGGGTGGCGCAGGGGATCGGCAACGCCTGGTACGAGCAGCTGGTCTACGACGACAACGGCCAGCTCTTGACCGGCTCCTTCATGGACTTCCTCCTCCCCACGGCTCTCGACGTGCCGCGCATGGAGATCGGCCATGAGGAGACCCTCTCGCCGCTCAACCCCCTGGGAGTCAAGGGGGTCGGCGAGGCCGGAGCCATCCCCGTCGGCGCCCTCTTCGCCCAGGCGCTGGAGAACGCCCTGGGAGTGCCAGGGCTGGAGATCCGAGAGATTCCGCTCAAGCCCAGCCGGTTGTGGGAGTTGGTGGAGGAGGCGAAGAGCTCGGCCCTGCCGGGGGGGTAGAGACGCCCAGCCGATACCACAGGCATTGCATCGACCACGAACGCCAGGGCGTCTCCAACGCTGCCAAGACCCTGGCGTCCCCGGCCTGCGGAGACGCCCTGGCGGCGGTGGTTCCGGGGAGGTCGGTGGTAGCGGCTGGGCGTCTCTACGAAGATCCTGCTATCCGGAGAAGGGCTACTTTCCCCCCCCGCACTCCAGCCGCACCAGCCGCTTCCCGGCCTTCCGCTCCGCCACGGCCAGCTCCTTCAAGACCGGGAACCGGTCGGGCTCGATCCACCTCCGGGTGAGCTCGGCCCGGCGCTCGATCGTCAGCAGGCTTCCCTCCATCGCCACCTTCTGGCGGAAGCTTCCCAGCTCGTTCTCGACGCTTGTATCCTGCTTCGCCGGGGGGCAGGCGCCTTCGGGGAGCTGGATTCTCCAGACCGAGCGGGTCACCTCGGGGGTGAGCACCATGGGGAGGGTGCGGCCCTCCAGGAGACCTGGGGTGGGCAGGCCGTGCAGCATGGCGGGCTGGAAGCTCCAGGCCGGCCCGTCGCCGGGGAGGAAGCCGGGGATCTGGACCCGCGCCGCGATGTGGAGCGACGGCACCCCCTCGCGCGAGGGCTTGAGGCCCAGGGCGGAGAAGGTCGCCCCGGGGATCGCGGCGGCCAAGAGGGAGCGGGCGTCGGCCTCGTTCTCCTCGGGCCTCCGGGTGGCCAGGCGGTTCACCCAGGCGGCCCCCTCCTCTCCGGCGATCTCCAGGCGCACCTGGCCGACCGCGTCGCCATTGGCGGCGGCGGCGAGGATCACCTCCAGGAGCCGCGACTCGGCGGCCGTCTTGACCGGAGTGTGGACGAGGAGGCTCTGTTCGCCGCGCAGGACCAGCGCCTCCTGGTCCTGGACCGGCGGCGGCAGCCAGTAGGCCGAGCCCAGGGTCTCGGTGGCGTCGATGAAGAGGAAGTCGCCGGCCACCGGATCGTCCGGAGTCACTTCCAGCCCCGCCGTCGAGACGGCGACGATGAAGTGATTGAACCCGTCGACCGCCGGGAACTCCGGGTCGACCCGCCCCTGGGGGGCCAGACGGATGAACACCGGGTAGGCCTCGATCCCGGCGGCGTTCAGGAGGTCGACGAGGAGCACCGACTTGTCCTTGCAGTCCCCCCAGCGCCGGGTCATCACGTCGAGTGGCGGGGCCGGACGATAGCCGCCGATCCCCACCTCGACCGCCACGTAGCGCACGTCCTTCCGGGCGAAGGCGGCGAGCGCTTCCACTTGGGCCCGCTTCCCGGCATGATCGCCGGCCTTGCCGACGATCTCCTGCGCCTTCTGGCGGACCGCGGCGGTGCCGCGCGGCTGTTCGCGCACCAGGCCCTGGTACCAGCGGCCGACCTCCGTCCAGCTCCCGGCCGGACCCCAGGCGTAGTGGAGGACCGGGCCGACCGTCTCCGGCGCGTGCTCCGGCGGCTTGATCGCGGGGAGGCCGCTCGCAGTGACCACCACACCGCCGGCCGTCTCCTCGACGTGGAGCCCGTCGCGCGAGCCGTCGATCCGCCACCGCCAACCCGGCGGGGCGGCGGCCGCGGCCCCCTTGACCTCGACCCGCAGCCGTTCGATCCGGTCGCTCTCGGGACCGAGGTCCACCCGCCCGGCGGGGAAGTAGGGTTTCGCCGCGATCTGGTAGTCGAGATGGAAGACCGAGCCCGGCGGCACCGCCGGGATCTCCACCTTGCGCAGCTTGGCCGAGCTGTGGATCACGAAGTCCTCTGTGGCGTCCGAGGTGTCGAGCCCCTTGCTCCCCACCTTGACCACCTTGCCGTCGGGCTGGGTGGCGAAGGCCTTCAGGTCGGTGAGCTTGCGGTTGTCGTCGATGTAGATGGGGTAGGGGGACCAGTTGGAGAGGTCCTGCGCCGAGTCGAGGCGCACGGCGAGTTGGACGCGCTCGATCACCCCGCCGTCCGCCTGGATGACGTAGATCGTCGACTTGTCGAGCACCGTCGCGGCCGCCGCCGGCCGGGCACCGCCGGCGGTGAGGAGGGCCAGGATGGCCGGGACCGCCAGGATCGCCGATATCGGCGGCATTCCGACCCGCCTAGCGCCGGACGAGGACCAGGGGCTCGGCATCGCTCTTCTCCAGGGTGGCAAAGAGGGCGCGGATGCGCTCGACGCCCTGCAGGGTGAGGATCTGCTTCTTGGTCACGTCCACCCGGCGCTTGAAGACCAGGGTGCGCTCCGCCTCCTTGACTTCGACGTCGGAGGCCAGGGCGCCGGCGTCGTTCTCCTGGTGGGTCGCCTGGGGGCGCCGCTCGACCGACCAGCCGGCCGGCCAGGTGAGGGTGATCTCGATCTCCTCGCGGTCGGCGTAGTCGAAGAGGACGGGCGAACGCCGCTGCGCGGCCGGCACGGTGAAGGGCTGGCGGAAGGGTCCGAACGGCCGGCTGGGCTCCAGGCTCACCTGGTCGCCCAGCGCCTCCTCGGCGCGCTCGGCCATGGCCCAATGAATCTCCACCTTCCCCTCCTCCGTCGACTCGCTCACCTTCACGTCGGAGATGGTGTAGTCCTTGTAGCTCTTCTCCAGCCACTCCTTCCAGGCCGCGGTGGTCTTCTCGGCATCGTCCTTCCAGCCGATCCGCTCCGTCGCGTGCTGGCCGGTGAGGAGCACGGTGCCGCTCCCCTGGACCACCCCCTTCTCATTCACCGCGAGCTTCAAAACGGCGCGCCGGCCGTTGTGGTCGAAGGGCTCTTCCGGCAGCGACACCCCCTCCGGCTTCTTGCGGTCGGGGATCACCCCGATCGTCCCCTCCAGCTCGGAAGGCAGCTGGCCGAAGGCCAGGGAGCGGTCGGAGGGATAGAGGTAGACCCGCTTGCCGTCGATCTCGGCCGCCACCAGGGCCTCGTCGAACCAGGCCGGATTGGCGAGCTTCAGATCGACCAGGCCGTGGCCGCGCTGGTTCGCCCACACCGGGTGGGCCTTGACGTCGATGGCGTCGAGCATGGCGACCAGGAGGAGCGCCTTGTCGAGCACGTCCCCCCGCCCCTTGTCGAGCGTCGAGTTGACCGAGTGCTCCGGATCGACCCAGGCATGCCCGCTGCCGTCGGTGACGATCGAATCGCGCACGAAGCGGTAGATCGCCATCGCCTGCTCGCGCTTGCCTTTTCCCGCGGCCTTCGCCAGCTCCTCCGCCTTGCGCGACGCCTTGCGGTCGGAGTGCAGCACCTTGTCGTAGTACTCGAGCAGGAAGTCGGAGGTGGTCGCCCAGCTCTCCAGCAGCCGCTGCTCGTCGCCATAGGAATGGACGGCGGTGGGGATCATGGTGACCTGCGCCGCCAGGTCCTCGAACGGCAGGCCGAACGGCTCCACGGGCACCGGTGCAATGCGCTCGGCCCAGAAGCGCGCCTTGTTGCCGCGCACGGTGTCCGCGCGCTCGTTCTTGATGCCCACGCCGTACGGGTCGCGGCTCCAGGTCTGCGCCGAGACCGACTTGGGGATGTAGAAGACGATCTCCGACTGGAGGG
>DASQPA010000009.1:0-19141 GCA_035644215.1 Thermoanaerobaculia bacterium | reverse complement strand
ACTATCACCGCGGCAAGGCGGGCCTGCGCCAGCGGCTCGGCGAGGAGGCAAGACCGTGAGCCGTCCCGACCCAGATCCCGATCTCGCTCGCCGGTTCGCCGCGCTTCGTCAGCAGGAGCGGCAGGCGGTTCCCCCCTTCCGCCTCCTCTGGGCTGCAGCCGGGAGGCGCCGTCCGGGCGCGGCGGGCCGCTTCCTCCTCCTCGCGGCCGCCGGCGCGGCCGTGGTCGCCGCGGCCCTCCTCGCCGCCTGGCTGGTGGCGCAGAAGGTGCCCGCGCCCCGTCCGTCCCCAGGGGCCGCCCCTTCGATCGTCGAGTGGCGGTCGCCCACCGACTTCCTCCTGCGTACGCCAGGCCAGGAGATCCTCCGGCAGCCGCCGGCGCTCGGGCGCGGGTTCGCGATCGAGCCCGGAGCGTCCATCCCTTCCCTCACGACCGACAGGAGATCGTCATGAAACACCGTATCCCCCTCGTCCTGCTGGCCCTCGTCTCCTTCGCCGCCGTCCTCCGGGCCGAGACGCCCGCTCCGGACCCCATCGCCGAGCACCTCTACCCGCCCGAGCTCATCATGCGCTACGCCTCTGACATCGGTTTGGGCGAGCCGCAGCGGACCGGCATCAAGGAGGCGGTGCAGAAGGCGCAGGCCAAGTTCCTGGACGTCCAGTGGCAGATGCAGGAGGAGTCCGAGAAACTGGTCCGCCTGCTCCAGGGAAAGCCGGTCGACGAAGCGGCGGTCCTCGCCCAGGTCGACAAGGTGCTCGGGTTAGAGCGCGAGGTCAAGCGGACCCAGATCTCGCTCCTCGTGCGGTTGAAGAACCTGTTGACCGAGCCGCAGGAGAGGAAGCTGGCGGAGCTGCGCAAGCGGGCGGGGGGGTAAGGCGGGGATGGCTGGCTCCATCCTCCCGGCGGGGCATTCTGAGCGCAGCGAAATTCGGGAAGATCGTCCCCAGGTCCGCGTTTTCCCCACCCCGAACCACCTCGCGAGGGCTCGCCGAGTCCTCGTCGACCGAGGAGGTGGGCATCCAGCACCAGGAGAGTGGAGATCCGCTCCCGGTATCCGGCGCGCGGCTCCGAAGCGAGTCTCTTGAACCCGGAGTCAGGGAGATCCAAGTCAGGTTATGGCATTCCGGGCCGAAATCGATGGATCCAGGCAAGAGTCAGGAGCTTCACGGAAGAATAGGGAGAGCGGCGGCTGTATCTGGCAGCGTGGCGGCTGTGCCTGGCAGCGCGGGCGTTGTGTCTGGCAGCGCAGGCGCTGTGCCTGGAAGCGCAGGATCAAGTCAAAGAGCTCAGGCGTTGTGGAGCGGCCCTGTACTACGCCCGGTGCAGCGGGCTCGACAGCGGTCGAACCGTGCCTTCGGCGCCGCTCAGTCTATCATCATAGACCCGAATCGCCACGGGGAGGGAGCCTTACCTCCGTGGATCAGGTGAGCTGACCACGACGGCCGGCCCTCCCGCACGAAGCCGCATCTCGGCCACCCCTGGAGAGATCTATGCGGAGATCGTCGTCGCTCTTCAGAAGGCCGGCAAGCCGGTGCCGTTCAGGAGAAGGCCGCGTGGGCGGCGGCGTGGCTCCGTTGCGGAGCCACGCCGTGCGCTCCTTGGCTCCGTGAAGGAGCCATCTCCTCCTGTCCGCCCTTCTAGAAGTTGGTATAGAGAAGCCGGTTCGGCGATCCTCGGAGGTCGCCCAGCACCTGCTGGGTGGTCGCCCTCTCGATCAGGACGGTCTGGATCAGGGCCGGGCTTGCGGTCGGGTTGCCCTGGAGATACTGCGCCACGACACCGGTGACCAGGGGGGCTGCAAAGGAGGTGCCGGTGCCGATGCAGGCCCAGGAGTGCGTCGAATCCGCCATCGCGCCCAGGATGTCGACCGCCGGAGCGAAAAGGTCGACCTCCGGTCCCCAGTTGGTGCCGCAGCCGTTGGTGTTGCAGCTCAAGGGCGCGCCGGCGCCATAGGGATAGTTGTTCCAGTCGAGCCCGGCCGCGACGATCACTTCGGGCAGGACCGTGGGGCTGAAACTGCTGGTCTGTTGATTGTTGTTGCCGGCGGAGTTGACGACGGGAATGCCGTAGTTGTTGATCAGGCGCGAGACCGCCGCATCGAGACCCCCGGTATCTCCATAGACCCGGGGGAAGTTGTAGCTCAGGTTGACGACGGCCGGCCGCACCGCGTTGGCGGCGACCCAATCGAAGCCCAAGGCTGCCCAGGATGTCCATGATGGGCCGCGGTCGATTCCGATGCGAACGGGATGGAGGGTGGCCGACTTGGCGACGCCGAAACGGCGGCCGGCGGCGACGCTCGCGACCAGCGTGCCATGACCGTTGCCGTCGTAGGTGTCCCACGATTGGCGATCGCCACAGACTTGAGGCGATGCGGTGGGATGGCATTGACCCGGAACAGCGAAATTGACGCCGTTCCCAATGCGCGTTCCGACGCCGCCGGCGCCGGCGAACTCGCTGTGCGTGGGAACGATGCCCGTATCGAGGAGATAGATGTGCACACCGCTGCCGAGCGCGCCGAAGTAGAACTTGGAGTCCAGGGAATGCGCCGCCTCGCTGCCGGTCCGCTGGTCGATCCGGTCCAGGGCCCAACTGTCGGTGCAATTCAACTGTGGATCCCAGCACTGGATCGACTGCGGGGAGATCGGATCATAGCTGTTGGCCTGCGGAAAGCTGGTGGGCGAGAAGCAACTGGGCAGAGCGCTCGGCTCTCCCGCAGTGTCCTCCTGAACGTGCGCGACTCCGGGCAGGCCCGCCAGCCTCTCGGCCTCGCTCCGCGTGGCGTCGACGATGAACATGCCGAGATGGCCGAGGATGGCGCGAGGGTGGAGCCCCTGTCTGGCGGAGAGGTCTCCCGCCAGTCGGCTCGTAAGGTCGACGGTCCGCCGTTGTTCACCACGCCCTGGTGGGACAAGCCCACCGACTGCTCGTCGAGAACGACGAGGAAGCTGGCGCGCGACTCTTCGGCAGGCCGGGCTGTGCCGCCTGCTAACGCGGGCAGCGCGAGGGTCAAGAGCATTCCGGTAGCGAGCAAGAGCTTTTTCATGAGGGATTCTCCTCGGAGGGGGCACCAGCCCCCTCCATCCTTCTGCTGATGTTTCTCGTTAAGCCTCAGAGTCCGGTGTGCCGGGCGCTGCAGGCGCTGTCGAAGCGGATCGCCTCAAAGCCGAGGCCGGCCTGCTGGCCGTTGAGATGCGGCTCAGGGAGTCACGGTGAGCGAGCCTGGACCGGAGTTGCCGCCACCCCCGGCGTTGCTGACCAGGCAGCGGTAGAAACCGGTGTCGGTCGTCTGCGCGTTCGTGATGGTGAGAGTGCTCGAAGCCGTGCCCGCGAAGCGCCCGCCGTCGAAGAGACTGGTGAAGGCACCGCTGGCCGGCCTGTACTGCCAGCGGTAGGTGAGCGGGCCGGGTCCCATGACAGTGACGCTGAAACTCGCCGTCGTTCCCACCCGTACGCTCTGCGGGTTCGGAGCGGGCGCCGACACCTGAGGCGGGGTGATGCCGGCCTTGATGTGGAGCGCCCAGTCGGTGCCCGCCGCCGGCAGGTTGAACGTGGCGTTGGGACCGCTGCCCACGAAGGCGGGGTTGAAGGTGCCGGCGCGAGGGTTGTACCAGGTGGCGGTGAAGGTCGCGGGCAGGCCGATCAGGCTGTAGCTGTTGACCCCTGGCCACATCCCGCGCTCCTGCTCCGGAAAACAGGTCGGGTTGAGGCCGCGGTCGGGGTTCTGCGGGCAGCCGGCGGGGACCGGACCGCCGTCCATATAGGCGACGTACTCCTCGCCGACCCGGGCGTAGAGCCAGCCGCTCGTGCCGCTGTTGATCAGATCGTCCCGCCTCGCCATGCCCGCGAGGTTGACTTTCAGCGTGTCGACGAATCGGGTGAGGTAGCCGAAGTACTTCCGGGCGTCGACGTGCGGCTGCTTGATCCACTCGCTGAGGACGGCGGTCAGGTAGGCGAACGAGGTGACGTGCGCACCCGAGGTCAGGGAGCCCCAGGCCAGGCGGCGTTCGCCATTGGCCGTCGTCCCCAGGGTCCCTCCGTCGTCGTCCTTGATCAAGGGCATGTCCCAGCTCTGGTGAGCTTGGAAGAGGTCGCGGAACAGCGCCACGCCGCTCGGCACCGGGACCAGGTAGTCTTCGTTCCCCCCGGCCTTGATGTGATCGGGCAGATCCACCTGCATGATCAGGTGACGGGGCTTGCCGAAGTCCGTTTCGGCCTGGTGGATCTCGCCGGCCATCAGATCCTTCCAGGCCGTGAAGTCGGGCGAGGCGGGAATGCCCATGAAGTGGTGCGGGACCTCATTGGAAACCTCCCAGATGATGTTGTCGAACTGCCCCATCTCCTGGACCACCCGGCGGACCAACGCCTTCTGGTGGAAGTAGATGGAGGTCGGGCTGCCGGAGGCCACCGCGGGGAAGAAATCGGCCCGGGTCGCGGCGATCACGCCGTTGATGTTGTTGTTGGTCTGGTAGGCGTCGTACCTGCGCCCCCGCGGACCGGCGCAGAAATTCGACGCGATGTCCTGGTTCAGGTGGTAGCTGTCGAAGAGGTCAACGATCACGACGACGCCCTTGGCGGAGGCCTCGGCGACGAAGCCTTTGAAATAATCGATGTAGCTTTGATTGACCTTCGTCAGGTCGTATTTCGCTGCTCCGTCAAAGGCCGCGCCCGGGCCGGGCCGCTGGTAATAGGTGAGAGGGGTGCGAGTGATCGTCACGCAATCGTTGGCGGGTCCCTCGTACCCGGGCTGGCCGAAGTAGAAGACCTGCCGGATCAGCCGTACGTTGCTATTGGCCATGTCGGCGAGGATCTTTTTGTAGTAGGTCCCGGTGGGATCCTTGCTGAAGTCGTTGATCCCGACGATGGCGACGAGGCCGGGAGTGTAGCCGGTCGGAAACCACTGCTGGCCGTTCCAAAGGAAGTGCTGGGGGTCACCGGGGTTGAGGGCGGGCGGCGTGGCACTGCCCGGGGGCGAGAGAGCCAGGGTGAGGAAAAGCAAAATGACGGCGAGGGCGGTAGGGCTGCGATGCATTGGGGTCGACTCCTTTCGTGTTGCGGTTGCCGCGAAGGCCGGTTGCACGCCGTCTTCCAACTTGGGGCAGACCGCGGAGATCGCACGCATCCCGCTGGAGAGAAAGGAGTTCATGGAGCTGCGCAGGCGGGCTACCAGCTGACCGACTCCCATCAGCTGGCTCCGTGGTGGAGCCACTCCGCGCGCTCCTTGGCTTCGTGATGGAGCCACCTCAGGCGCCGGAGGGGCTGCACACCGGAGCAGTGACGCTGCCAACCTTCTTCCGGCGTTTGTCGGATTAGCCCCTACCGCCAGTCGCCGGAGAGCTGGAACGCGGCCCAGTGATACGGATGGGACGTCGCCTCCGGCCCGTGGATCAGGTCGACCTGGGCGGCGCGCAGCGCCTCGTCCTTGCTCTTGCCCTGTTTCAGGTAACCATAGAAGCGCCACATCAGCTCGGCCGTCGAGTCGTCGGCGACGCTCCACAGCGAGGCGAGGACGGAGCGGGCACCGGCGTACTGGAAGGCGCGGGTGAGGCCCATCAGCCCTTCGCGGCCCATCTCCTTGCCGAGACCCGAGTCGCAGGCCGACAGGGTGATGAGATCGGCGTTCAATCGCACCTGCTCGAAGATCTCCCAGGCCTGGAGGAGGCCGTTGTCCTGGCCGGGAGTGGGGTGCTCGGGGATGCTCAATGCGAGGCCCGAGTTCAGGGGGAAGCGCTCGTCGAGCAGGCCGTGGCAGGCGAAGTGGAGGAAGCGCGCCTGCGGAGCCAAAGTCTTGACCTTCTCTTCCGTCGCCTCGGCGCCGAGAAAGATACGAGCGCGGGGGAAGAGAGAGGCGATCCCCAGGACCTCTTGCCGGCTGGACGGCAGGGGAGCCAGGGACAGGCCCCGGCGCACGGCGGTGGCGACCGTCGGATCGGCCGCCGGTGTCGCGCTGGATTCCACTCCGGGATAGTTGGGGGCGCCGAAGGCGACGAGTTCGTCCTCGGCGATGGGGCGGGCCGGGCGCCGGGACTTTCGGATTTCGTCGTAGACCGTGGCGGAGAGCACCAGGTGGACCGGCTTCCACTCGGCGAGGAAGGAATTGTGATGAGCCAACGCGGCGAACGGCAGGACGTGGAGGGGACCGTCGGGGGAGATGAGGAGGCGGGCGGCGCCGGCGAACCGGCGTTCCACCGGGCGGAGCAGGAGGTCGTAGAGCTTCCGCCCCTGGGCGAGGAGCGCGGTGCGGTCGGAGCTGCCGCTCTCCAACAGGAGGCGGAAGTTCCGGACGGCGGCGCGGAGGGCCTTGTCGCCGATCGGAATCTGGATAGCCGTCAGCCCGCGCTGCCGTCCGGTGGGTTGGACGACGAAGAGAAAAGTATTCGTGTCGCCCACTGAATAAGCGAGGAGGACCGTCCCGGGATCGAGCGCGCGGCGGGCGCTCGCGAGATCGAGCGGCCGGGGATACCGTACGGTGGTCGAGCGCTGCGCGGTTTCGCGGATCTTCGCCGCGAGCTCCTGTTGCTGGATGTAGAGCTCCTGCAGGCGCTCGCGGAGGCGCTCGATCCCGGACGGGTCCTGGTCCGGAGTGAGCCGGCCGAGCTGGGCCTGGGTCTGGTCGTACTCCGCGTCGAGCGCTTGGCGCCGGCGGGCGATTTCCAGCGGTACGGGAGCGCGGGTGAGGTCGCGCCCGGCCAGCTGTTCGAGGAAGGCGCGCGCGCGGCCCATTTCCAGGATGCGGAAGGCCTGCGTCGTCTGGCCCGCCTGAACGCGGGCCCCCAGGCACTCGTGGTAATAGCCCCTGGTGGTCACCGCGAGCCAGGCGCGTGCGAGCTCCGTGCCGCCGAGCGTCTCTCGGCGCCGCTCGCTCAGGTCGACAGTCTGGCAGAGGAGGTCCGCCGCTTGCCGCCGGAAACCCCGCCGGCCTCGCGTGATGCCGAGGTTGAGCAGCACCAGGGCCGACGTCGGGCCCTCCGGAGCCAACCTTTGGGCGATCTTCAAGGCGCGGCGGTAATAGCGCTCCGCCTCGCCAAGCCGGCCACGCTCGGTCGCGAGATTGCCCAGATTGACGAGGCAGGTGGCGATGTCGAGGCTTTCCGGGCCGGCCTTTTCGCGGATCGAGAGGACGTGCCGGTAGTAGCTCTCGGCGGTGGCGAAATCACCGCGATGCCGCGCGGGTTTGGCGAGCTCGGAGAGGGTTTTCGCCACAGCAGGGCTGTCGGGCGCCCACTGGGTGTAGAGGGCAAGGGCGCGCTCCAGATCCTGTACGGCTGCCGGGTCATCCTCACGTGCCATCTCCAGGATCCCCAGGTTATGGAGGCTTCCCGCCACGGCGGGACTACCCGGATCGAGCTTTTCCCGGAGAGCCAGAGAGCGCCGCCAAAGCCCCTCTGCCAGGTCGAGCTCGCGGTATCCCATCGCGATGACCGCCAGCCTGTTGAGGACGGCGGCGCGCTCCAGGCTCTCGGCTTTCACCTCCGCGAGGATCGATGCGGCGCGCTGGAAGCTCTCTTCAGCCCGCGCCGGGTCGCCGCGGTCCAGCTCGTAGCTGCCGCGCTCCAGGAGGAGGTGGGCCGCCGCCGGCTGCCCGCCCCCCCGCCCGGCCCTCCCGATGGCTTCCGCATAGAGCGCATCGGCTTCCTGCCATCTCTCCCCGGCGGCCCCGGCTTTTGCGGCCCGTACCAGAAACCAGGCGGCGAGACGGTCGTCGCCGGCCTCTGCCGCCGCAGCGCGCCAACGTTGTATCGCGGCGTCGGTTTGGCCCGCGGCAGCGAGCCCCTGCGCCTGCTGGTGCAGAGCGAGAAGCTCCTCTCGTAGGACCGGGCGGATCTCGATCTGCAAGCTCCCCGGTCCCGCAGCCCAGGCCGACTCCAGGGCGCCACGCCTGCCCAGGAGTCTCACGCCGCCTCGCGAGACTTGCTCGGCCTCCAGATCGGCGAAGTCGAAAGGAGACTCGATCGCGCCTGACGCGAGGCACGGCGCATCGCTCGCCGGCGCCGTCCGGCACCAGGAGAGGATCACATCGCCGGATCGCAACCCGGCTTTCTCCCCCGGCGATCCCGGCGCGACCTTCTCGACCACGACGCCTGTCGACGGTTCCTCGACCACTCCTCCGCCTGGCGGTCCCGGCGCGGCAGAGCCGGCAAGGACGCCGACGAGGAGGAGCAACCCCCCTCTGCTCATCGCGGGTGGTCCTTCGCCTGTAAGCCGAGCCTGCGGTCGACCTCGTCGAGAAGCACGGCGAGGTCGGGCTGGTCGGACCGTCTCGCCGCGCGGGCCAGCGCTTCGCGTCCCTGTTCCAGCTTCTCGTCCAGGGTGAGGAACATCGCCTCGCCGCGCATCTCCGGCCGGGGAGGTAGCTTGGGCTCCACCCGCCAGTAATAGAGCCTCCCGGGCCGCAGGAGCTTGAGCGGGAGCGGGACCGGCGGGGCATGCACGTCCGCCGTCAAGACGACCCTGCCGCTCTCGTCCTCGACGGCGATGTGGTAGACCCCGACCTTCGGGACCATATTGAATCGGAGGGTCAACGCGGTGCGGCGGACCGGCGTTCCATCCCGCGGCTCGAGGCCGGAGATGGCCCCTTCCGAGCTCCCTCCACCGCGAATCCGGACCGCAGGTGTCCGCCGCCGTTGCCCGCCATCGCGCAGCAAGCGCGCCAGATCCACGACCACCGGGACCGACTCGAGGCGGCGGACCTGGCCGTGGGAGGCGGTGAGGCCTTTGCGCCCGACCACGGCCCGCGCTTCCGGCTGGAGCGCCAGGTGCTGCCCGTCGAAGAAGACGAGCGTGACCGTGGATTTCGCAGCGGTCTCTACGACGGCGTCCGGAGCGAGGCGCTGCCGAAGAACGAGGGGCTCGGGTGGCGCATCGGCCGCGGTGCGCAAGGTGACACTACCCTCGACGTAGCAGACGATGGCGACCGTTGCGGCAGGGGCGCTAGGACCGGCCCCGGCGAGGCCCGCCGAGAGCGCCAGGAGGGGGAGGAACAGGGGGATGCGGAGAGGGTTGTACATCTTTCGGCTTCACTCCATACAGTAAGTGCGGCAGAGGGGACAACCATTTCCGGAGCGTGGCGGCGAAACCGGCGACGAGGAGAAGGACGGCGAGGGGAGGGGCGATGGGCACGAGAAGCCGCCGGGCGGCGAAGAGGGCGAAGGCGGTCGCGATCCAGGCGACGGCGGCGAGGGAGACAGCGGTCACGGCGAAGGAGCGGCGGCAGAGAAGAGTCGTGGCGGCCGCCGCCATGGCGACCAGGGCGAGAACCGCGAGCAGGACGGCGCTCCCCGGCGCACGGACCGGAGCGCCGTCGAGGATCGTCTGGAGGAGGAGCGCCTGGAGGACCGGGCCCGAGAGGGTCTCTGGCAGCGCGCCGGCATGGGGCACCTGGTAGAGCTCGTCTCCCGAGGCGGCGTAGTCGCCCCCCAGGAGGACGAGACGGTTGCGGAAACGGCCGGGGTCGCGGTCGAGGGCGTCGCCGAGGTCCCGGAAGGAGAGGCGCTCGAAGCCGCGCCAGTCGACCGTGCCGTCGATCCAGACCTCGCCCTCCGGCAGGGGTAAGGCCGGGAGCAGGAGGCGGGCGGCACGGGCGGCGAAGGAGGGGCGCGACTGGCCGGCGACGTCGCGGAAGAGAGGCCGGGCTCGCCGCACGACGCCATCCAGGTCTTCCTCCACGTCGACGAACCCGAACAGCTCCCGCGCCCGCTCCGGCCCGAGCGCCGCGGCGGTCAGCCCCTGGATCGCCTCGGGTCCGACCACCGGTCCGTTGGCAGGGGAGAAAGCCGCGACCACGAGGCGGTCGGCGTGGCGGAGGACGAGGTCCGAGAAGGTGGTGGAGTCTCCCCAGGGCCTGGGCAGGAGGAGATCGATCGCCACCCCGCGAGCCCCGGCGTCGAAGGCGCGCTCTAGGAGCGTACCGACCTTGTCCGCCTTCGAGGCGAGAAAAGCGGGATCGCTTGCCAGGGTGGCGTCATCCACGAGGACGAGCAGCGGCTCGCGGCGGGGCGGGCGAGGGGAGGCGAGGTGGAAGCGGGCGTCGACCAGGCGGTCCTCCAGCGGTTGGAGGGGGGGACAGAGGGGGGTGAGAGCGGAAACGGCCAGCGCGCCGAGCAGCGCCGCCAGGGCCAGCCGGCGCGGCCCCTCACGCCGCCACCAGCGCCGGCGCTCGACCCCGAGGAGCGCGCGCTCGATCCCCTCCACGACCGCCCGGGCGCGGACCGGCCGGGTCGCCGGGTCGAGCTGGAGCGGCGCCAGGATGGCGGCGTCGAGCGCCGAGTCCAACTCGGGCCGGAGCGCCGAGGGGCGCGGGGCGCCGCGGGCGATCTGGGCGCGGATCGCCGCCTCCCCCAGTCCGGGGAAAGGCAGCTTCCCGGTCAGGGTGAGGAAGACGAGGACGCCGAAGGCCCAGAGGTCGGAGGCGGCGCTCGGCGGCTCTCCCTGCCAGAGCTCGGGCGCCAGGTACCCCGGCGTCCCCAGGAGCGGCTCGGAGGCGGCCGCCGCCGAGCCGGGCGCATCACCGGCGAGCGGCGGCGTCGCGGCGTCATCGAAAACGAAGCTCGCCAGGCCGAAATCGACGATCTTCGCTCTCCTCTCCCCGGCGGGCGCGCCGAGGAGGAGCACGTTCGAGGTCTTGAGATCGCGATGCAGAATGCCGGCGGCATGGGCGTGGTCCAGGGCGGCGGCGATCTGGGTGAGGATCGACAGGGCTTCTACGAGGGGCAGGGGGCCGGCGTGGCTCAGGTACTCGCTGAAGCGGAGAGCGTCGAGAAGCTCCAGGACCAGGTAGGGGATCTCCCGGGTTTCGTCGAAACCGAAGTCGGCGACCCGCACGATATTCGGGTGGTCGAGGCGGGCCAGGGCCCGGGCCTCGATCTGGAAGCGCTCGTGGGCGCCCGGCTCGTCCTGCCGCGCCGGATGGAGGAGCTTGACCGCGACCTCCCGGTCGAGACCGGCGTGATGGGCCCGGTAGACCCTCCCCATCCCGCCCTCCCCCAGGCGGCGGAGCAGACGGTACTTGCGATCGAGGAGGGGGGGACCCGGGAAGACCAGCCGCAGCGCCGCCCGGTCGTCGGGGCAGACGGCGTGGTGATCCTCCAGGCAGCGGCCGCAGAGAGGACATTCCATCATCCATCGCTTATTGTGTCAGAGTGCGTTCCGCTTTCCCGTGCTTTGTCATAGGATGGGCACTCAAACGCGGAGGTCTCTCTCATGAAAGCCCTAAGGGTCCTGGTCGCGGCGCGCGCACTTCGCACCGTCCATCTGCTGTCCCCTCTCCTCCTCGGCATCGCCCTCCTCGGCCCGGCGCGGCCCGCCCGCGCCGAGGGCCGTATCACGTTCACGCAGATGACCGTCGAACACTGCCAGCGGATGGTCGGCACCTGCACCTGGAAGTTGAGCTGCAGCGCCGGCGGCGCCAAGGCCGACAACCTCCTGAACGGGGCCAAGGGCGGGACGGCGGCGACCGTGCCCATCGGCAAGTCGCTCGCCGTCCCGCAGTTCCCGGTCAAGGCGCAGTGCACGGCCTTCCTCGACAAGGCCTGGATCGGGACGACCTGGGTGAAGGTGGCCGAGAGCACGTCCGACATCCCGTCCGGCGGCAACTTCACCTTGGACCTCGGCAAGGGGGAGGAGGCGGTGCACGTCCAGGTCGCCGCCGACAGCCTGGAGATGGCGGCCCCGGCCCCGGCGCCGGCCGCCGCCCCGGGCAAGAAGGGCAAGCCGGCCGCCCCCGCCGGCCCGCGGCAGTGGTACGGCATCTTCCAGGCCGGCGACGAGGGGGAGGCGGTGGTGATCGGCCTGGAGTGGCCCGACTTCAAGAAGCGCATGGACGCGCTCGCCGCCCGCGGCGTGCAGCTCTCCCACCTGAAGAGCTACAAGGACGGCAAGCGGCGTCTCTGGGCCGGCGTCTTCCGCTCGATCCAGGAGAACGTGACCGTGGCGGCCGGGCTCGATTGGCCGGCTTTCAGCGCCCGCTACAAGAACCTCAACAGCCACAGCATCTGCCTCGCCGACCTGGAGACCTACGACGACGGGAAGACGCGGCTCTTCACCGGCGTCTTCCGCGAGGGAGGCACCCCGTGCACCCTCTGGCTCGACGAGCTGCCGGCCTTCCTCCGCAAGTGGAACGAGCTGTCCGGCAACGGCCAGCGCCTCATCGACCTCAACGTCTACCGTGCCGACAAGAAGCTGCACTACGGCGGCGCCTTCCGCACCGGCGTCGGCAGCTACGGGATGTGGAACGGCCTCGAATGGGACGCCCTGACGGCGAAGTGGAAGACGGCCAGCCAGGGCGGCTCGGAGCTCGTCGAGGTGGTCAACTACCCGGACGGCAAGAAGCGCCTGTATGACGCCGTGCTGCGCTCCTCCTCCGGCGGCGCCCAGGAGCTCGTCGCCCCGATGGACGAGGCGGCCTTCGCCGCCAAGTGGAGCGAGATGGCGGCGAAGGGGATGCGGCTGGTCGACCTGGAGACCCTGGGCGACGAGTAGGCTCTCCGCGCCAGGGCGCCCTCAGGGCGCTTTGGCGGCGGCGGCGTAACGCCGGAAGAACGAGTCGGGCTTCCAGGCCGGCCGGGCGTCGGCGTTGGCGACCGCGAAGAGGAGCTGGCGGGTGATCTCCTCGTAGAGGGCGGCGGCGGCGAGGTCGACGGGCTGGCTGAGATCGTCGGAGACGGCGTGGTAGCGGTTGGTCAGCCAGTCCTTGAAGATCTTCTGCTCCGGCGTGCCGGGCTCGAAGCCGACGTCGAGCTTGATCGACGGGACGCCGTGGCGGATGAAGCTGTACTGGTCGCTCCGGATGAAGAGGTTGCGCAGCGGCTCGGGGTCGGCGATGGGCTTGACCCCGAGCGCGCTGGCGATCGCGGCGGCGCGGTCGCCCAGGTCGGACTCGGCGAGCCCCTCGACCTTGAGGACATGCAGGGGGACGATGGGCAGGAACATGTCCACGTTCACGTCCGCGACGATCGACCTGGGGTCGACCGTGGGGTGCGCGGCGAAGTACTTCGAGCCCAGGAGGCCCTTTTCTTCCCCGATGACGAAGACGAAGAGGAGCGAGCGGCGGAGAGTCTCCGCCCGGTCGCGCTTCGCCAGGTGGATCGCCATGTCGAGGAGCAGCGCGCTGCCCGAGCCGTCGTCCATGGCGCCGTTGTAGATACGGTCGCCGTTGACCGGCTCGCCCATGCCCAGGTGATCGACGTGCGCGGAGAGGACGACGTTCTCCTTGGCGAGCGCCGGATCGCTGCCGGGAAGCCGGGCGATCAGGTTGGCGGATTCGATCTCCCGATGCTTGACGCTGGCGTGGGCCTGGAGCGTGGGGGCGAGGGCGAAGTGGGGGAGCGGCTTGCGATCCTTGGCGAGCTCGGCGAGCGTCGCAAAGGAGGTGCCGGAACCGGCGAAGAGCTTCTCGGCCTGGGCGGGATTCCAGGTGAGCGCCATCTGCAGGCCCGCGGTCTCGTCGAACTCGTGAGCGGCGAGGGCCATCGAGGGGTGGGTGCGGTTCTGCGTCATGCGCGACCAGGGGATGTCCATGGAGGCGGGGTTCGGGAGGTTGACGATGCCGATGGCGCCGGCGGCGTGGAGGGCCTTCCAGCGCTCGCCCTGGCTCTGGTAGTGCGCCGAGAGGGCGGTGGGGACGTCCGCCGGCGAGCCGGCGAGGAAGACGACGACCTTGCCGTGGAGGTCGAGCCCGGCGAGCTCGTCCAGATGCGTCTCCGGGACCTGCAGGCCGTAGCCGATAAAGACGAGCGGCGCCTTGACCTCCCCTGCGGCGAGCTCGGCGCGGGTGTTGAAGTAGGCGTCCTCGCCCAAGACGAGCGGCTCCGCCTTGCCGTCCCGGACCAGCGCGGCGGCCGAGGCTTTCTCGTCGATCTGGCGTTCGACGAGCCGGACCGGCTGGTAGAAGCCCTGGCTGCCGGCGGGCTTCAAGCCGGCCTTGGTGAGCTCCCCGGCGATGTAGGCTTCGGCCCGGCGGAGGCCGGCGCTGCCGGTCTCGCGGCCCTCCATGTTGTCGTCGGCCAGCACCTTGACCTGGTTCCACCAGGTCTGGCCGTCGAAATGTCCCGGGGCAGGCGGTGCGGCGGGCAGGCTCACGGCGAGCCCCGAGGTCAGCAGGAGAAGCAACGCGATCCGGCGCATGAGGAAGTCCCTCCAGGTCAAGATATCGGGCGAGGAGCATACCAAGGGGGGATCTGAAGAGCCAGCCGCCGCCGGGGCCGCCGAGGCCGCCGGAGACGCCGGAGACGCCGGAGATCACCGATTCCGGTAGAATCCGAGCCGACCTGGAGTTTCGTTGGCCAAAGCCCCGCTCGACGACCGCCGGCGCCAACTCCTCGCGCTCCTGCTGCAAGAGGCGGGGGTCGAGCCGCTGCGCACCCCCATCCTGCCGCTCCCCCGCGGCGGCCCGGACGGCTTCCCGCTCTCCTTCTCCCAGGAACGGCTCTGGCTGATCGACCAGCTCGAGCCGGGCAACATCGCCTACAACGTCCCCGTGGCCCTGCGCCTCGACGGCGACCTCCGCCCGGCGCTCCTCGCCCGCACCCTGGAGGAGATCGTCCGCCGCCACGAGGTGCTGCGCACCCGGTATTCGGCCGGGGCGGCGGGAGCGACGGGGGAGTCGGGGCCGGTCCAGAGGGTCGCGCCGCCCTCCCCCCTCCCCCTGCCGCGGATCGACCTCGCCGCCCTGCCGGCACGTGCCCGGGAGGGCGAGGCCCGCCGGCTCGCCCTCGCCGAGGGCGACCGCCCCTTCGACCTCCGCCGGGGGCCGGTGGTGCGCGCCCGGCTGCTCCGCCTCGCCGCGGCCGAGCACGCCCTCCTCCTCACCGTCCATCACATCGCCGCGGACGGCTGGTCGATCGGCATCTTCATCCGTGAGCTGATGGCGCTCTACGCGGCCTTCGCGGCGGGCGAGCCCTCGCCGCTCCCGCCGCTGCCGATCCAATATGCCGACTTCGCCACCTGGGAGCGGCGGGTGTTCCGCGGCGAGGTCCTGGAGAGCGCCCTGGGCTACTGGCGGCGCCAGCTCGGCGGCAGCCCCGCCGTCCTCGCCCTCCCCACCGACCGGCCGCGGCCGGCCGTCCAGGGGCGGGCCGGCGGCAGCATCCTGGCGGCGTTCCCGGCGGCGCCCGGCGAGGCGCTCCAGGCGCTCGGCCGGGCCGCCGGCGCGACCCTCTTCATGGTCATCACGGCCGCCTTCCAGGCGCTCCTCGGCCGCCTCGCCGGGCAGGACGAGGTGAGCCTCGGCACGCCGATCGCGAACCGCCACCGGATGGAGGTCGAGGGATTGATCGGCTACTTCGGCAACACCCTGGTCCTGCGCGCCGACCTCACCGGCGATCCCCCCTTCCGCGCCCTCCTCGGCCGGGTGCGGGAAGTGGCGATCGGCGCCTTCGCCCACCAGGAGCTGCCGTTCAGCAAGCTGGTCGAAGAGCTCAAACCGGAGCGCAGCCTCGCCCACACCCCCCTCTTCCAGGTGATGTGCGCGGTCGAGAACGCCGGGCCGCCGCTCGCCATCCCCGGCCTCGCCATCTCCGGCCTGGAGGCGAAGAACACCGTCGCCCTCTTCGACCTCCACCTGACCGTCATCGCCGCCAGCACCCCCGGCGAGTCCCTGGAGAGCCTGCCGGTCGAGCTCTCCTACCGGGCCGACCTCTTCGACCGGACGACCGTCGAGCGCACCCTGCGCCAGCTCACCACCCTCGTGGCCGGCCTCCTCGAAGATCCCGACCGCCGCCTCTCCGCCCTGCCGATCCTCTCCCCCGCCGAGAGCCAGGCCCTGCTCGTCGAGTGGAACGACACCGCGGCGCCAGGCCCGTCCCCCCAGGAAACGGCGCTGGAAGAGCACCTGTCGGCCCCGGCCGAAGCCACTCCCGAGGCCGTCGCCGTGGCCTGGGAGACGGGCGTCCTGACCTATGGCGAGCTCCACCACCGCGCTTGCCGGCTGGGGCAGGAGCTGGAGGCCAGCGCCCGGGTGGCGATCAGCCTCGAACGTTCGCCCGAGATGGCGATCACGCTCCTCGCCGTGCTCCAGGCCGGCGCGACCGCGGTGCCCGTGGACCCCCACTATCCAGCCGAGCGCCGCCGCTTCATGCTGGAGGACTCTCGCGCGATGGCCTTCCCCGAGAGCGGGCGGGGGTGGCTGGTGGCGCGGGGTCGGGCGAGGACGGAGCGCAACTGCCCAGCCCGAAGGGCGAATCCGAACAACAGCCCGGAGGGCGAGTTTGAGCACCGCCCGCAGCCCGACCCCGCGCCACCAGCCGGGGGGGACGACCTCGCCTACATTCTCTACACCTCCGGCTCGACCGGCCAGCCCAAGGGCGTCGGCCTGCCGCGCGTCGCGCTGGCGAACCTCCTCGCCTGGCAGCAGCGCGAAGCTCTCTCTCGTCCCGCGCGCACCCTCCAGCTCGCCTCGCTCAGCTTCGACGTCGCCTTCCAGGAGATCCTCTCCACCTGGCTCGCCGGCGGCACCCTCGTCCTCACCAGCGAAGAGATCCGCCGCGATCCCGCGGCCCTCCTCGCCCAGATCGAGTCCCAGGCGGTCGAGCGGCTTTTCCTGCCCTTCGTCGCCCTGCGCCAGCTCGCCGAGGCGGCCCGGGATGGGGCGCCGGTCGGCAGCGCGCTGCAGGACGTCGTCGCCGCCGGCGAGGCCCTCCAGGTGACCGGTCCGGTCGCCGCCTGGCTCGGCGCGCGGCCGGGGCGACGGCTGCACAACCAGTATGGTCCCACCGAGAGCCACGTGGCCACCGCCTGGACCCTCGACGGCGACCCGGCAGGCTGGCCGACCCTGCCGCCCATCGGCCGGCCGATCGCCAACGTCGCCGTCCACCTGCTCGACCGGGACCTCCAGCCGGCGCCGGTCGGGGTGGTGGGGGAGATCGCCATCGGCGGCGTCGCCCTCGCCCGCGGCTACCTCGACCGGCCGGAGCCGACGGCCGAGCGCTTCGTCCCCGATCCCTGGGGGCACCTCCATGGCCGCCCCGGCGGGCGGCTCTACCGGACCGGTGACCTGGCCCGCCGGCGGACCGACGGCGCCCTCGACTACCTGGGCCGGCGGGACGCCCAGGTCAAGGTGCGCGGAGTGCGGGTGGAGCCGGGGGAGGTCGAGGCGACGCTCCTCCTCCACCCCGGGGTACGCCAGGCGGTGGTCGCCGCCCTCCCCGAGCCCGGGGCGGGACCCGGCGGTCCGCTCCGGCTCGTCGCCTGGTACCTGCCCGCCGCGGACCGCCCGGCCAGCGCCGCCGAGCTGCGCGACCACCTGCGCGGGCGCCTGCCGGAGGCCTTCGTACCCTCCCAGCTCGTCACGGTCGAGAGCCTGCCCCTGACCCCCTCCGGCAAGGTCGACCGCCGCGCCCTGACTCTCGTCGCGCCCGAGGCCGGGAGCCCTGCCCCGAGCTACGTCGCGCCGCGCAGCGAGATCGAGGCGCTCCTCGCCGGGATCTGGGCCGGGCTCCTGGGCGTCCCACAGGTGGGGGTGCGCGACCGCTTCTTCGATCTCGGCGGGCACTCGCTCCTCGCCACCCAGGCGATGTCGCGCCTGCGCGCCACCTTCGGCGTCGAGCTCCCCCTGCGCACCCTCTTCGAGAGCCCGACGATCGAGGCCCTGGCACAAAGCGTCGAGCGCGCCCTCTGCGAACGGACCTCGCCGGCCGCGCCCCCTCTTGTGCGGCGGGCGGAGCCGGCGGCAGGCGGCGAGGCGCCGCTCTCTTTCTCCCAGCAGCGGCTCTGGTTCCTCCACCAGTTGAACCCGGAAAGCCCGGCCTACAACCTCTACCAGGCCCTGCGCCTCACCGGGCGGCTCGACGAGGCGGCCCTGGGCCGCGCCCTGGCCGAGCTGGTCCGCCGGCAGGAGGCCCTGCGCACCCGCTTCGCGGTGCGCGGCCCGCGGGCGGTCCAGCTCGTCGGCCCGGTGCCGGCGGTGCCCCTCCCGGTGATCGACCTCGCCGGGCTGCCGGCCGACCGGCGGGAGCAAGAAGGGGCGGCGCTCGCCCGCGCCGAGGGTCTCCTCCCCTTCGACCTGGAGCGCGGGCCGGTGCTCCGGGTCCGCCTGGTGCGGCTGGGAGCCCACGCCCGGCTGCTCTTCGTCTCCATGCACCACATCGTCTCCGACGGCTGGTCCATGGAGGTCTTCGTGCGCGAGCTCAGCGCCCTCTACGGGGGAGCCCCGCTCCCCGAGCTGCCGCTCCAGTATGCCGACTACGCGCGCTGGCAGCGGGAGTGGCTTGCCGGGGAGGTGCTGGCGGCCGAGCTCGGCTACTGGCGGGAGCGTCTGGCGGGCGCGCCGGCGGTCCTGCCGCTCCCCCTCGACCGGCCGCGGCCGCCGTTTCACACCTTCGCCGGAGCGCGCCGCTTCCGCCGCCTGCCGCGCGAGCTGGGGGAGGCGCTGCCGCGGCTCGCCCGGCAGCTCGACGCCACTCCCTTCATGCTCTTTCTCGCCTTCTGGCAGGTCCTCCTCCTGCGCCACACCGGCGAGGAGGACCTGGTCGTCGGCACGCCGGTCGCCAACCGGAACCGTGAGGAGACCGAAGGGCTCATCGGCTTCTTCGTCAACACCCTGGCCCTGCGCACCGACCTTTCCGGCAACCCCGCCTTCGCCGAGGCGGTGCGGCGGGTGCGGGAGACCGCGCTCGGCGCCTACACCCACCAGGACCTCCCCTTCGAAAAGCTGGTCGAGGAGCTGCAGCCGGAGCGCAGCCTGCGCCACACCCCGCTCTTCCAGGTGATGCTGATCGCCGAGCCGGCCCCCGCCGCCGCGGAACCCACCGGAACCGACGGCCTCCAGCTCGACGTCCTGGCGGTCGACAACGGCACGGCGAAGCTCGATTTGACCCTCATCGTCCAGGAAGGCGTGGACCGTTTCGAGCTGGGCTTCGGCTACAACACCGACCTCTTCTTCCCGACCACCATCGAACGCCTGCTCGGCCACGGCGAGACCCTGCTCGCCGCCGCCCTGGCCGATCCGGCGCAGCCGGTGGGCGACCTCCCCCTGCTCGCCGCGGCCGAGCGCCGGCAGCTCCTCGCCGAGTGGAACGACACCGCCGGCGCGGCGTCGGATCTCTGCCTCCACGAGCTGTTCGCGGCCCAGGTGGGGGAGCGGCCGGACGCGCCGGCGGTCCTCTGGGAGGCGGAGGTGTTGACCTACGGCGAGCTCGACCGCCGGGCCCGGC
>DASQPA010000008.1:0-7676 GCA_035644215.1 Thermoanaerobaculia bacterium | reverse complement strand
TGGGTTGCTTCCATGGTGGTGTCCTATAGGCGCAAGGGAGACGGAACTCCGCCCTGAGGATAACAGACCGGAAGGGCGGTGTCATTCCTTCGGAGAAGCGGCAGGTCATCGGTTGCTACCGACCCTTGCCCGAGCCCCCATTTGGGACTACCCTGCGGGAATGCGACTCTCATCTCCAACCCGACCGATCAAAATCGAAGACAACGCCCCACCCTCTCCGGTGGAGGCGAAGGAGGCTCTCAGGGCCCTTCGCGGAACCGTCCTTCGCTACGAGGACCCTCTCGAACCGATCGGTTTGGAGGACTGGGAGTCGCTGCGAGGGACGGACCAAGGACGCAAGAGTACGGCCCCATGAAAAAGCCACGGATCTATATCGACACATCCGTCATCGGAGGCTGCTTCGATGAAGAGTTCGCGACCTGGTCAAATGGTCTCGTGGTCGACTTCCAGGCCGGCCTCTTCAGGCCGATTCTCTCGGATATCGTCGCTGCGGAAGTGAACGACGCGCCGGAACGGGTGCGGGAGAAGTTCAAGGAGATCCTTGGGGTCGAGCATGACTTCGTCGCCAACAGTCCAGAGGCCACAGAGCTTGCAGACGGCTACCAGGCGCGCAAGATTTTGCCTCCTAAGTACTACGCCGACTGTCTGCACATCGCTCTCGCCACCGTGGCGGAAGCAGACCTCCTGGTGAGTTGGAATTTCAAGCATATCGTACGCTTTGAGAAGATCCGCCTCTTCAACGCTGTGAGCCTGGAGTTAGGCTACAAACCGCTACAGATCTACTCTCCGCGAGAAGTGAGCACCGTCGAAGGAGGTTAGGCCATGCAAGATCGCCCTGGTATCAAGGCTGTCGAAATGACGAGAAGTATCCGTGACGCCCACTACGCTGAGCTCGAGGGCAAGACACCCGAGGAGAGGATGACCTTCTACCGCGAAAAGGCGCGCGCGCTGTACGCTACATTAGGACGACCGTACGAAGCTCCACAGGACACAATCACTGTACAGGTTCGAGCAGAACACGGTCGGTGAGGCAGGGAAACCAAGGAGACAGATACGAGATGTTCAAGAGAAAATACGATGATCTATCACGACCGCATCGTAAGTGACCCGGCCATCTGCAGCGGCCAGCCCGTCATCCAGGGAACCCGCGTACTCGTTCGTGTGATTCTCGGCTATCTCGCGCATGGAGAGCCGATCGACGTGATTCTGCGCGAGTTCCCGAGCCTCACGGAGGATGACGTACGAGCCGTAATCGCGTTCGCCGCAGCCTCGGCGAGCGAGGATCTCCCTGGGGTCTTTATTGTCTCCTAGCACCGACCTCACGCCATCCATGCATGAGATACATCTGCTTTAGTTTTTCGCATTGATCTTCATCTTTTCTTTTATCGCTACCAACATAGATATCATAATATCCTTCCACCGGATTGATCGAAATGCCCTGGATGGTACGGGATTCTTTCCAGGCAGTATCCTCGAAGTGCATACCTATCATTGGGACAAGGTCTGTTTCATATTCTCTTACGACTGTAGCATAAACGTATCTGTCGCAATCGATGTTCACATGGATTGAAATTTTCATGCGCCTTTTCCTCCGATTTGCACATGGAGCCTCCCCTAGAGAGACTCATACGGCGATTTCGATGACCCGCGGTCGGTCCCCTTCCTGCGCCGGCTCGACACCCATAGAGAGGCAACCTTCGACCGCCTCGTAGAGGTTCTGCAGCAGCTCCTCGAACCCCTTCTGTGGCGCAGCCGGAGATCGCCGGCACCCCAGCCCAGAACCCGCCCTCTTCTGCCTCATGAACGACCACTTTGAGCTTCATCCGCAAACCTCCATCCCTCGATATCGTAGCAGCCTTCATTCTTCTACTCGCTACCCCGAGTACCGCCGATCCACAACCGGCCGATCGGCGCGATCGCTGGCGAAGGCGCCACAGCCCTGGGTCCGAGGCCATCGGCGAGACGCGGCGACGAGTTGGCGGGCCAGCCCGGAGCCGCGGTGGGAGGGGAGAACGTAGAGGCCCTCGATGTAGCCCACACGGTCGCTCGCCGCACCCGGGACCTCGGTCCGGATCGAGAGCTCGGCGAAGCCCGCGATCTCCGGTCCGTCCTCGGCGACCAGGACCTCGACCGGCTCGACGAGCGTTCCCTGGAAGAAGGCCGCCACCTCCTCCAGGTCCCCCAGCAACCCCCGGCGGACCAGATCGTCGATCGCCGCCAAAAACGCCGCCGGTCATTCCTTCGGAAGCGGCAGGTCATCGGTTGCTACCGACCCTTGCCCGAGCCCCATTTGGGACTACCCCCAGGGGGTGGGAGCGCCCGCTGACCAGGTCGGTCCGAGGACTCTCCCAGGGGTGAGGGACCCACCGCCCGGACCGCTCGGAGCCAAAGGTAGCGCTTATGGGGGAGTAGGGAGAGGGGCGGACCGGGCGCCGATGGAGCCCCCGGTCCTGCCACCGGGCGGTACGACTACCCCGTGGTGTCGCCTGTGGTGCAGAAGCAGGTGTTGTATTCGAGGCACGAGTTCGCACAGGTGTCCTGGCAGGTGTTCACGCAGCTGACGCAGAGGGACTGGCAGGTCCCGAGAGTCACCCCGCCTACCGCGCCCACGAGTCGGTCGGCGTCGAGATGCCGCAGCGTCTCGCGGCTGAGCTTCAGGGTACGGAGCTGCCTTTGCTTCTTCATTCAGCATTCTCCCTTTTGCCCTTGGATGGGCTCGGTTCTAGTTCAGCAATTGCCTTGGTTGCAAGGCTATCATCTTCCGGCGCCCCAAAACGGTTTCCGGAGCTCCGGAAAGACTTCCGGCACGCCGGAAACGGTTTCCGGACCCTCCGGAACGTCTTCGGGAGCGAAGAAACTGTTGCCGGACCCTCCGGAACGACTTTGGGAGCGCCGGAAACGGTTTTCGGAGCATCCGGAACGACTTCCGGAGCATCCGGAACCGTTTTCGGAGCATCTGGAACGACTTTCGGAGCATCCGGAACCGTTTTCGGAGCATCCGGAACGACTTTGGAAGCATCCGGAACGGTTTTCGGAGCATCCGGAACGATTTTGGAAGCACCCGGAACGGTTTCCGGACCCTCCGGAACGATTTTGGAAGCGCCCGGAACAGTTTCCGTAGCATCCGGAACCTCTTTGGAAGCGCCGGAACTGTTTTCGGACCCCTCCGGAACGACTTCGGTGCCCTTGACAGCACCTGTTGGTAAGCCTAGGCTTACCAATGATGACCACGCACCAGGAAGCTCAGCTCAACGCCCTGGGCGACCCGACCCGCCGGGCCATTCTCGCCCGGCTGCTGTCGGGCCCGCTGCCGGTCGGCGAGCTGGCCCGGGGCTTCACGGTCACCCGGCCGGCGATCTCGCAACACCTGCGGGTCCTGAAGGACGCCCAGCTGGTGTTCGACCAGCAGGACGGAACCCGGCGACTGTACCAGCTGAACCCGGAAGGCTTCGCCTCGCTGCGCGACTATCTCGATCAGTTCTGGACGACGGCGCTCGAAGCGTTCAAGCGAAAGGCGGAAGAGCGCCCCGGCCCAGAGGACCCTGAGGACACCCCCCTCCACCCCAACCGAGAGGACGAAACCCCATGACCACCGACGTCGCCGCCCCCGTGCAGAAGAGCATCAAGGTGAAAACGAGCCCCGAGCGCGCCTTTGCCGTCTTCACCGCCGAGATCGACACCTGGTGGCCGCGCAGCCACCACATCGGCAGCTCGCCCATGAAGAAGACCATCATCGAGGGCCGCCTGGGCGGGCGCTGCTACAGCGAGCAGGTCGACGGCACCGAGTGCGACTGGGGCCAGATCCTCGCCTGGGAGCCGCCGCACCGCTTCGTGATGGCCTGGCAGATCAACCCCACCTGGAAGTACGAGCCCGATCTCGCGAAGTCGAGCGAGGTCGAGGTGCGCTTCACGCCGGAGGCCGACGGCTCGACCCGCGTCGACCTGGAGCACCGCGGCTTCGAGCGCTACGGCGAGGGTGGGGAAACGATGCGGAGCGGGGTCGATGCGCCGAACGGCTGGAACGGCCTCCTGCAGCTGTTCGCGGCGCGGGCGGAAGAGAGGACGGCGTGAGCGCCACCCTCCTCTACCGGATCGCCGCCGTGGTGCTGGTGCTGTTCGCGCTCGGCCACACCTTCGGCTTCCTCCACTTCAAGCCGCAGACCCCGGCGGGGCAGGCGGTCCGCGACGCCATGAACAGCGTGAATTTCCAGGTCGGGAGCGGGACCTTCACCTATGGCGGCTTCTACGTCGGCTTCGGCCTGTACGTGAGCGCCTACCTTCTCTTCTCCGCCTTCCTGGCCTGGTATCTCGGCGGCCTGGCAGCGGGCAGCCCGCAGGCGATCGGCGCCCTGGGCTGGGCGTTTTTCGCCCTGCAGCTCGCCAGCCTGGTCCTCAGCTGGATCTATTTCGCCGCCGTGCCGACGCTCTTCTCGGGCCTGGTGGCCGCCTGCGCGGGCTGGGCGGCCTATCTCGTCCAGGCGTCGCGGTAGCGGGACACGGCGAGGTGCCGGCGAGGTGCCAGCCGAACGGCTGGCGCCTGCTCCTTCCTGCGCTCCCATCCGCCGCCAGGATATGATGGCCCCGCCATGACGACCGCGATCACCCACCTCTTCACCGACCTCGGCGGGGTCCTTCTGACCAACGGCTGGGACCACAACCTACGCCACAAGACCGCCGACCACTTCGGCATCGACAAGGCGGAGATGGACGAGCGCCATCACCTGACCTACGACACCTACGAGTCGGGGAAGATGGGCCTTCCCGCCTACCTCGACCGCATCATCTTCTACGAGCCGCGGCCGTTCACCCAGAAAGACGTCGTCGACTTCATCCTCGGCGAGGCGCGGGCTTTCAACGACATGATCGACCTCGTCTGTGGTCTGAAAGCCCGCCATGGCATCAAGGTGGCGGTGCTGTCGAACGAGGGGCGCGAGGTGACCGCCGACCGCATCCGGCGTTTCAAGCTCGCCGAGTTCGTCGACTTCTTCATCGTCTCCTCCTACGTCCACTTCCGCAAGCCCGACGAGGACATCTTCCGCGTCGCGCTCGACATCGCCCAGGCCGAGCCGGAACGGACGGTCTACATCGAGGACCGCCAGATGTTCGTCGAGGTCGCCGCCTCGCTCGGCCTGCGTGCCCTCTGGCACCGTGGCTACGAGGCGACCCGGGCGGCGCTCGCCGAGCTCGGCCTCGACTGACCGACTTCCTTACGAGAAGAGAGAGAGGACCCCGGACATGCCCACCCCCGTCGGCCCCACGGCGTTCGTCATCTTCGGCGGCGGCGGCGACCTCACCTGGAGGAAGCTCGTCCCCGCCCTCTACAACCTCTGGCTCGACAAGCGCCTGTCCGACAGCTTCCAGGTGATCGCCGTGGACGGCAAACCCATGGACCCGGCGGCCTACCTGGCGCACTTGAAGGAGGGGGTCGACCAGTTCAGCCGCCGCGGCAAGTGCGAGGACGATCCCTGGGGTCGCTTCTCCTCCCACGTCATCTATGACCAGGCGGATTTCAGCAACCTCGAGGCATACAAGGCCCTGGGCGAGAAGCTCGCCGAGCTCGACAAGGCCTGGGGCGTACACGCCAATCGGGTCTACTATCTGGCGACCCCGCCCACCGTCGTCCGCATGATCGCCCAGCAGCTGGGCGATGCCGGGCTCGCCGACGACCTCGAGCACAACCGCCTGGTCGCCGAAAAGCCGTTCGGGCACGACTACGACAGCGCTCACGACCTGAACGTCTTTTTGACCAAGTGCTTCGACGAGTCGCAGATCTACCGCATCGACCACTACCTGGGCAAGGAGCCGGTGCAGAACATCCTCGCCTTCCGTTTCGCCAACTCGGTCCAGGAGCCGCTGTGGAACCGGCGCTACATCGACAGCGTGCAGATCACCGTCGCCGAGCAGGTGGGGGTGGAGAGCCGCGGCGGCTACTACGAGGGGTCCGGGGCGCTGCGCGACATGGTGCAGAACCACCTCTTCCAGATCCTCTGCCTGACCGCCATGGAGCCGCCGGTGTCGTTTTCGCCCGACGAGCTGCGCAACAAAAAAAGCGACGTGCTGAAAGCCATCCGCCGCTTCCAGCCCGGCGACGTCCACGAGCTGGTCGAGCGCGGCCAGTACGCGGCCGGCCTGATCGGCACCGAGAAGGTCCCGGCCTACCGGGCGGAAACCGGGGTCGACCCCCATTCGACGACCGAGACCTTCGTCGCCATGAAGCTCTTCGTCGACAACTGGCGCTGGCAGGGGGTGCCGTTCTACCTGCGGACCGGCAAGCGGCTCCCCCTCCACGTCTCGGAGGTCTGCATCCAGTACCGGCCGGTGCCGCACCAGTCGTTCCCCCCCTCGGCGCTCGGCGAGATGGAGCCCAACCGGCTCCTCTTGCGCATCCAGCCCGACGAGGGGATCGTCCTGCGCTTCCAGGCCAAGCGCCCGGGCTCGGCCATGCGCCTGGCGCCGGTCGAGACCCGCTTCAGCTACAAGGAGGCGTTCAACGTCCCCGAGCCCGAGGCCTACGAAACCCTGCTCCTGGACGTCATGCGGGGCGACGCCAGCCTCTTCATGCGCGGCGACCAGGTCGAGGAGGCGTGGAAGGTGGTCATGCCGATCCTCGACTACTGGGAGGAGCAGGGGCCGGCCGACCTGCCGACCTACCCGGCCGGCACCTGGGGTCCGCCCTCGGCCCATACCCTGATCGCCAAGGACGGCCGGGTGTGGGTCGAGCCGACGATCACGCCGGAAGAGCCGGTGGGCTGAGGGTCGCCGCTATGTCCAGAACACCCGGTCGTGCCGCCGCTCTCGTCCTGACGGCCCTGCTGGGCGGCGGCGCCCTCTGGGGGGCCACTGCTCCTGCCCCGCTTGCTGCGCCCGCCCCCCCTTCTCCAAACGAGGCGCTGCTCGCGGCGCTCCGCCTCTGCGACCGCGGGCGGGTCGGCCAGGCTCTGCAGGCCGGGGCGAATCCCGACGCCAAGGAGCTGGCCGGCCAGGCGTTCCCCCTCGCCCTCCCCTGCCCCGGCCCGGAGATCGCCCACCTCCTCCTCGCCAAGGGCCTCGATCCGCGGCGGCGGAACGGCGAGGGCTACGATGCCCTCCTCCTCGCGGTGCGGGCAGGCCGGGCGGACGTCGTTCCGCTCCTCCTCGACCTGGGCGTCGATCCCAATACGGCGCTTCCCCCTCCCCCGCCGGAGCCCGGAGCGCCCCCGGTCCGGCCGGGCACCCGGAACGGCGACTCGGCCCTGCTCCTCGCGGTCAAGAAGAAGGACACCGCGACCCTCCGCATCCTCCTGGACGCCGGGGCCGATCCCAACCGGCCGGGCGAGGGGGGGACGACGCCGCTCTACACTGCGGTCGAACAGAAACAGATCGAGACCGCCCGTATGCTCTTGACCCACGGCGCCGACCCCAACGTCACGAAAAACGGCAAACCGGTCTTCGTCGAGGCCGTGAGCGGCGGCATGGACATGCTCATCCTCCTCTTGGAGCACGAGGCGGACATCAACGCCGTGACGGTCGACCCCGACGGCCGCGGCGGTCCCGGGGAGACGGCGCTGATGACGGCGGTCACCTTGCATAAGAAAGAGCTCGTCCGCTACCTGATCGCGGCCGGGGCGGACGTCTCGATCCGCAGCACCGCCGGCGACTCCGCCCTCGACCTCGCCGAGGCCGAGGGGGAAAAGGGG
>DASQPA010000007.1:0-20427 GCA_035644215.1 Thermoanaerobaculia bacterium | reverse complement strand
GCCCAGAAGTTCGTCGACGCGGCCGAGGCCCGCCTGCGCGCCCTGGCGACTGACACCCAGCGCGCCAGCTGGGTGCAGGAGACGTTCATCACCTCCGACACCGAGATCCTGACCGCCGAGGCCAACGAGAAGCTGATCGCGGCCGGAGTGGAGCTCGCCAAGGAGGCCAGCCGCTGGAACGGGGTGGCGCTGCCACCGGAGCTGGCGCGCAAGCTCAGCCTGCTGAAGAACAGCCTGACGCTCGCCGCCCCCTCCGATCCGCAGAAGACCGCCGAGCTCTCCCGGCTCGCGGCGTCGCTCGACTCGATGTACGGCGCCGGCAAGTACTGCCCCAACGGTCCCTCCGCCCCGTGCCTCGACTTCGACGCCCTGGAGCAGACGCTGGAGAAGAGCCGCGATCCCAAGGCGCTGCTCGACGCCTGGGTGGGCTGGCACACCATCTCGCCGCCCATGCGTGAGCCCTATGCGCGCCTCGTCACCCTCGCCAACGAGGGGGCACGCGAGCTGGGCTACGCCGACACCGGGGCGATGTGGCGGGCCAAGTACGACATGCCGCCGGACGCCTTCGCCGCCGAGCTCGACCGCCTCTGGGGGCAGGTCCAGCCGCTCTACGTGGCGCTCCACTGCTACGTGCGGGGGAAGCTCAACGAGAAGTACGGCAGCCAGCTGGTGCCGCTCGACCAGCCGATCCCCACCCAGCTCCTCGGCAACATGTGGGCGCAGGAGTGGCAGAACGTCTACGACGTCGTCGCCCCGCCGCAGACCGAGCCGCCCTACGACCTCACCCAGCGCCTGGTGGCCAAGAACACGACGCCGGTCGGCATGATGAAGTACGGCGAGGCCTTCTTCACCTCGCTCGGCTTCCCGCCGCTGCCGCAGACCTTCTGGGAGCGCTCGATGATCACCAAGCCGCGCGACCGCGACGTGGTCTGCCACCCGAGCGCCTGGGACATCGACAGCCAGGACGACCTGCGGATCAAGATGTGCACCCAGGTCAACAGCGACGACTTCAACACCATCCACCACGAGCTGGGGCACAACTTCTACCAGCGCGCCTACAACAAACAGCCGTTCCTCTTCGAGGACAGCGCCAACGACGGCTTCCACGAGGCGGTGGGCGACACCATCGCCCTCTCGATCACCCCGGTCTACCTGAAGCAGATCGGCTTGATCGACACCATTCCCGACCCCTCGAAGGATCTTGGGATGCTGCTCCGGAAGGCGCTCGACAAGGTCGCCTTCCTGCCCTTCGGCCTGCTCATCGACCAGTGGCGCTGGCAGGTGTTCTCGGGGAAGATCTCGCCCGCCGACTACAACCGCGCCTGGTGGGAGCTCAAGCGGAAGTATCAGGGGGTGCGGCCGCCGGTCGAGCGGAGCGAAAAGGACTTCGATCCGGGCGCCAAGTACCACGTGCCGGGGAACACCCCCTACATGCGCTACTTCCTGGCCGACATCCTGCAGTTCGACTTCCACCGCGGCCTCTGCCGCGCGGCCGGCCAGACCGGCCCCTTGAACCGCTGCTCGATCTACGGCAACCAGGCGGCGGGCAAGGAGCTGGCGCAGATGCTGGAGATGGGGGCGAGCCGCCCCTGGCCGGAGGCCCTGAAGGTCGTCACCGGCAGCGAGCGGATGGACGCCACCGCCATCCTCGACTACTTCGCTCCCCTGAAAACCTGGCTCGACCAGCAGAACCAGGGGAAGAAGTGCGGCTGGTGACGGCGGCGACCTCTATCGGCCCGATGGACCCGGGCAGCGGCACCCTTGGTAGAGAGGGCGAACCCGGGTCCCATTCTTAGCAGTTTTTCTGTCCGAGCCACCATCCTCTCGGATGGAACCGGCTCCGCCCTCCATCTACGGAAGGAGGGAGCCATGACGGTTTCACGGTGGTGCAGATTGAGTTTGGCCCTGGCGGCCGGGGTCCTGCTGCTCGGCCCCGGCGCTCGCGCGGAAGTCCAGCCGCGGCTCGCAAAAATCGAGCCCTGGGTGATCGAGAACACCCGTGCCGGGGCGCAGGCGGAGTTCTTCGTCGTCTTGCAGCAGCAGGCGAATCTCTTGCCGGTCCAGAAGCTCGAAAGCCGTCTCGCCAAGGGGCGGTTCGTCTACCGCACGCTCCTGCGGACCGCCCAGGAGTCGCAGAAGGCGATCCTCGCCGAGCTCGAAGCGCGCGGTGTGGAGCACCGCTCGTTCTACCTGGTCAACGCCATCTGGGTGCGGGGTGACCGGTCGCTGGTGAAGCTCCTCGCTGCACGGCCCGACGTGCTGCGGATCGACGGCAACCCCGAGATGCGCCAGGCTCTGCCCGAGCCGCCGGCGGACGGACCGTCCGACAAGGCCATCCTCACCGTCGAGCCGGGCATCAGCTACGTGCGGGCGCCGCAGATCTGGAACCTGGGCTACACCGGGCAGGGGGTGGTGGTGGGCGGCGCCGACACCGGCTACCGCTGGACCCACGTCGCGCTCAAGAACGCCTACCGCGGCTGGAACGGCAGCACCGCCAGCCACGACTTCAACTGGCACGACTCGGTCCACAGCGGCGGCGGGTCGTGCGGCGCCAACTCCCCTCAGCCGTGCGACGACAACGGCCACGGGAGCCACACCATGGGCACCGCGGTGGGCCTCGACGGCGCCAACCAGATCGGCATGGCGCCGGGAGCGCGGTGGATCGGCTGCCGCAACATGAACCAGGGGGCGGGCACCCCGGCGAGCTACATGGAGTGCATGGAGTTCTTCCTCGCCCCCTACCCGGTAGGCGGCACGACCAGCCAGGGCGACCCGAGCAAGGCCCCCAACGTCACCGTCAACTCCTGGGGCTGCCCGACGAGCGAGGGCTGCACGACCCCCAACATCCTCTTGACCGCGGTCACCAACACCCGCGCCGCCGGCATCGTCATGGAGGTCTCGGCCGGCAACTCGGGGTCGGGCTGCTCGACGGTGGTCGATCCTCCCAGCTTCTACGACCCGTCGCTCACCACCGGAGCGCTCAACACCGGGACCGACACCGTGGCCTCTTTCAGCAGCCGCGGTCCGGTGACGATCGACGGCAGCAACCGGGTCAAACCCGACCTCATGGCTCCGGGCACCAACACCCGTTCGTCCTACGGTACCGGCGACACGACCTACACCTCGCTCTCCGGCACCTCGATGGCGGGACCGCACGTGGCCGGCGGCGTGGCGCTCCTCCTCTCGGCGTTCCCGACCCTCATCGGCAACCCTGACGCCATCGAGAGCCGGCTCACCTCTGCCGCCAAGCACATTACGCTGACCGCCACCACCTGCAGCAGCGCGGCCGGAGCCGTGCCCAACAACGTCTACGGCTTCGGCCGGCTCGACATGGGGTGCGCCATCCCGGCCAAGGTCTCCGGCTCGACCGCGGTCTGCGCCGGCAGCCCGGCCACTCTGACCGCCGATCTCGTGGGGACCGGACCGTGGACCCTCACCTGGTCGGACGGCGTCGTCCAGAGCGGCGTCACCACCACCCCGGCGACGCGCTCCGTGTCGCCCACCACCGCCACCACCTACACCCTGACCAGCGTGTCGAGCACCGGCTGCAACCAGTCCGGCGCCGGCAGCGCCACGGTGAGCATCGCCCCGGCCCTCTCGAACGTGACGATCGCCGTCGCCGGCAGCACGACGATCGGCAGCCCGTGCCTCGGCGGCACGGCGACGGTGACCGACACCGGGGGCGGGACCGGCAGCCACCAGTGGGGCTTCCGGACCGTCTCGGGCGGCGCGATCACCAACCTGACCGGCCAGACGGGGACGAGCTACACCCTGAATTGTGCCAATTTCCCGGCCGCCGGCAGCTACTTCCTGGTCGAGCGGACGACCCCCGGTTGCGGCTCGGCCCTGGCCTCGAACGAGGTCCCGGTCACCGTGACCAGCGTGGGATCGACCCCGGTCACCGTGACCTTCAACTCGGTGGCGGCGGAGGACGGTCGGATCTGGGAGAACGGCGAGACCGGCAACGTCGGCGGCGGCGGCAACTCGACCGACAACACCACCGCCTCGCTGCGGGTCGGCGACACCAACGCCAACGAGCAGTACAAGAGCATCGTCTCCTTCGACACCTCATCCATCCCGGACACGGCGACGATCACCTCGGCGACCCTCCGCCTGGTGCGGGGGACCTCCCTGGGCACCAATCCCTTCACCACCCACGGCTCCTGCGTCGCGGACATCGCGACCGGCGGCTTCGGCGGCTCGACCGCCTTCGCCATTTCCGACTGGCAGGCCGCGGCCACGGCGAGCAGCGTGGCCACCATGTCGAACCCGACCGCCAACGGCTCCGCCTCGACCGGCAGCCTGAACGCGGCCGGTCTCGCGGCGATCAACAAGACCGGCACCACGCAGTTGCGCTTGAGCTTCACGCTCGACGACAACAACAACCTCGCCTATGACTACATCGGCTTCTTCTCGGGCGAGAACGCCACCGCGAGCAACCGACCGCAGCTCACGGTCACCTACTTGCCGTAGAGCGCTGCGAAGCGGGGCTTTCGAGGTGCCAGCCGGAACGGCTGGCACCTCTCCTCATCAGACACCGATCAGGCGGATGTCGCGGCCATCGGAGAACCGGGCATGAATCTCGAGCTCTCCGCCGAGGGATCGAACGAGGCGCCGCAAGGTGGAGACCATGTGATCCTCGCGCTGCTCGATGCGCGAAATCTCTCCCTGGGTGAATCCAGCGGCTTCAGCCAGCTCGGTCTGCGTGACACCGAGTTGCTGTCGAAGTGCCTGCAGGTTCAACTCGACGATCTGCTGCTCGACCCAGGTTGCATTGGCGGCTTGGGCCTCGGCGGAAAGGGGGTGTCGGGCCTTCACTTCCGCCCACGTCTGCAGCTTTCGGTTAGCCATCACCTTCCTCCTCAATCTCGTCCAAGTACTCCCTGAGGAGCCGCTCGGCTCGCGGAATGTACTCACGGTAGAAGCGGTCGCCGGAAACGCCAGTCTTGTCACCGCCGATGAGGACGACCGCGTCGCGATGCGGATCGAAGGCATAGAAGACCCGCATCGCATGGCCATGCGACTGGATGCGCAGCTCGCGAAGAGCGAGATCCGAGCCTCCGATGGCGCTCGAGTAGGGAAACCCCAGGGTAAGCCCCATCCGCTCAAAGCCGCCTGGTATCCGGGGACGTCAAACTCTCTCGCCTCAAAGATCTATGATCTATATAGAGTCGAGGAGTTCGGAGCCGGCGGAAAGGACAACGCGGAAACCGTGAAGCACGAGGTCATTCCGAAAGTGTCTGTACGCAGCGCGCGCCTCGATCGCACCGACCCAGCAGCAGCCTCCGCGTAACACACACCCGCCGCCGCGCGCGACGTCAGGGTCGATCTCGACGGCCTCAGGGTCGTGGGTCACACCCTCCTCACGACCCGCGTAGCTGTCCGTAAAGGGACTCAGCGTCCATTCCCACACGTTGCCGTGCACGTCATAGAGGCCCCACGGGTTGGCGAGTCTCTCGCCAACCCGGTGGGTGCCGCAGCCGGAGTTGGCGATGTACCAACCGACCCGGGCGAGGTCGGTCTCTCCGTCGCCGCTCCAGTACCGGCTCTCCGTGCCCGCTCGGCAGACGTACTCCCACTCCTCCTCGACCGGCAACCGGGCGCCGCGCGCCCATGGGATGGCCGCAGAGAGCCAGCGGCAAAACGAGACCGCCTCATACCAGGTGACGCCGACCACTGGATGGTGAGGGAGCTCCTCTGCAGGCACGCCCAACCACTTCTGGAACGGCCGTGTGGTATCGAAGGCAGTGTACTGGGCCTGAGTCACCGGGACGGCGGCGCACCTGAACGGTCGCGCAATCGTCACCTCATGGCGGGGATACTCGTCCTTATGTCCCTCCCCTTCGAGACTTCCCATCCAGAACCGTCCCGCCGGGATCTCTCGGAAGAGCTCTACCGGGCCGTCGAGGGGCGTATCGATCCACCGGAACAGCCCTTCTGGCGGCGCCGGGATGTGGTCGTAGAGACGGGCTCGAAGCTCTGTCGCCTCCTGCGCATGCTCCGGGAAGTGTCGGGCGACCTCCTGGACCGCTTGGTCGACGAAGAAGAGATCGTTGCCATTGCGGGTCCGCCGCCGCAGTTGGTCGAGGAGCCGCAGGGCCCGCCCGGGCTCACCCACCATCTCAGGCACCCGCGCGTAGACCGCCTTGCGAGCCTCCCACTTCGTGGTCAGCGTTAGGATCTCGCGCAGGGTCTCATCTTTTAAGTTCTGCGCGGTCGCCATGGCGCGCAAGCTCAGGGGGCTGTTCGCCTGGACAAGGGTACGCACCAGCTCGTCAGGGTCGCCGACCCGTCCCACAAGGAGGGAGAAGGGCTCGGCCCACCGGCCGAGGTCCTCCTCGGCGGTAATCGCCCGGGCCCGCCCGAGAACCGCGGCTCTTCCCTCAGGGGCGCGGTACTCCTCCTCCAGACGCTCGGCGGCCAGGGCCTCGCGGAAGGTGCGGTGCCAGAAGCGCCAGTCGGCGGCCTCTCCGTCGTGGGGGCCCAGGATGCCGGTGCGCTCGGCAACGTCGTCCAGCAGTTGGCGCATCCTGCCACGCCAGCGCGGCACCCGCTCCAGGGTGTCGCGCAGCCGGTCATGCTCGGGCTCGTAGATTCGGGCTTCAAGGGCGGTCACCGGCTCGGCGTCGCGGTTGTCCTCGGTCATGCCGAGTGCCACTCGGCAAAGGAGCTGGTGGACGGCCTGCTGGTGCTCGAGCGGCTCAGCCCGGGCAGACCGGTGCTCGCCCTCGAAGAGCAGCTCGAAGACTTGATCGTAGAGCCGGGTCCGGTTGCGCTCAGGCGTCAGCCCCCGCTTGAGGAGGAGCGCCATCAGGGTGAGATAGAGAGGGTTGCCGGCGAGCTCGCGCAGCTCTGGGGCATCAAGGGTGGCGAGAGCCCGGCCGGCGGCGGCCTCGTCCGGAACGTCGGAGCTGGACCCTAGCCAACGGGCGAGGAGCTCCAACCGACGCTCGTGGTCGAGCGGCAGGAGGTGGAGCGCCCAAAAGCCGCTGCCCGGCGAACGGTAGCCGATGGGCCGACTGGTGACTACGAGAGGCGTCTGCGGCCAGAAGTCCGCCAGATCACGCAGCAGCCTCTCGGCGTCGTCCCGGAGCTCCTGGGGGACCTCGTCGAGCCCGTCCAGGAGTATGAGGAGGCGCCCCCGCTCGGCCTCCCGCTCGAGGACCGCTTTCAACCCCTGGGCAGGATGACCGGCGAGATCCAGGTGCCGGACGGCACGGTCGAGGAGAGGCCGGCCCTCCCGTACGAGCCGGGGTAGCGACTCGTAGAGCGGCACCCAGGACCGATCCTCTTGCCGTGCCAGGATCGCTGCCAGGTGGCGCAGGAGGGTGGTCTTGCCCGACCCCGGATCGCCCAGGATGACCCAGCGGCCGGTGACCCAGGGATGATCGGCTCGGTTGAGGGCGAGCGCCTCGCGCAGTTCGAGCGGACGGTCGAACCGTTCGGGTCCTACATCGGCAGCGGGCCCGCGCAGAGTCTCTGGTTTGAGCTCGAGCCGGACGTAGACTCGCTCAAGGAGATCCACCTGTCCCTGGCGCTCGAAGTAAGGCACCAGCCGCTCGTTCTCGCTCGCCACCTGGCGCAGCCAGAGGTCGAGGAGGACGTGGTCGGGGCTCTTCCTCTGCAAGGCGAGGAACTCTCCGCGTAGGACAGCAAGCCGGGCAATCCTGTCCGGCTCCTCCTCCTCGAGTTCTCTGATGAAGGTGTCGACGATGCGCACGGCCGCGGTCACCGGGGCCTCGTCACCGGTCGCCCAGACGATCGCTGCGGAGGCGGCGCAGCGTCCAGAGGGCTGAGTCTCCAGCCGTTCAGGAGGGAAGCCGAGCCGAGGGGTGATCGCGCGGCGGGCGAGTCGCCTCGTGAGGACCGGCTCGATCTCCTCGACCAGCCGGGTCCGCAAGGCGGGAGGAAGCCCCGGCTCGAGCCGAGGAGGGATCGTGAACCCATGGGGGAGAGGAAAGCTCGGCCGGCCGGTTCTCCCGAGGAGGCCGGCTACGAGCTCCTGAAGCCCGCGGCGGTACTTCTCCTCGGAGTCCTCCCGGAAGTCGACCTGCTGGATGTGGGCGAGGAGAGGGGGGAGCGGCGTCTCGACCAGTTGGGCCAGGTGGAGGCGCCGGTCTTGGTTCGGGGAGGCGAGGAAGGCCTGCCACTCCCCGGCCACCCTGGAAGACGCGAGGGAGTGAGGCGTCACCACGAGCACCAGCTGCTCGGCCTGGTCGAGCGCGGACTGAGACTGTCCGACCCAGGAGCGGCCGCTCTCAAGATCGGTCTGGTCGCGGAAGATCGTTCCCGGGCTTCCGGCCGCCTCGAGGTAGACCTCGAGGTTGCGCTGAAGAACCTCGACCCACGCCTGGTCGCGGCGGGAGTAGCTCAGAAAAGCGACATAGCGATGGAACATTCATGGAAATTATATCCGCCTTACGTCCCTTGTGGAGAGGGCCTCAAATGCTAGAATGACCAATATGACCATCCCGCACACCAAAGCCTGGACCTTGGCCGACGCGAAAGCCCATCTCAGCGAGGTCGTCGACAACGCGTTGAAGAAAGGCCCCCAGGTGATCACGCGGCGCGGACGCAAGGCCGTCGTGGTCGTCGCCGCCGAGGAGTGGGAGCGCCAGGCGCAGCGCAAGGGAACCCTCGCCGACTTCTTCGCGGCTTCGCCGTTGCGGGAGTCCGGTCTGGAGATCGAGCGCCCCCAGGACCGCCCCCGGGATCTCGATCTTTGAGCTTCCTGCTCGACACCAACGTCGTCTCCGAGTGGGTGAAGCCGGAGCCCGATCCGCAGGTGATTGCATGGTTGAAGGACGTCGACGAAGACCTGGTGTTCCTGAGCGTCACTTCGCTCGCGGAGATTCGCCGGGGTATTGAGCTGATGTCTCCGGGCCGGCGTCGTGACCGGTTGGCCGAGTGGCTGGCAGAGGATTTACCGGCTCGCTTCGCCGGACGTCTCCTCGACATCGACAGCCGGATCGCCGAGACCTGGGGGATCGTCATGGTCCGCGGGCAGCACGCCGGCACGAACGTCAGTGTCCTGGACGCTTTCTTTGCCGCCACGGCCGAAGTCCACAAACTGACCCTGGTGACCCGCAACGTTCAACATTTCCTGAATCTGGGTATCCTCCTGCTGAATCCCTGGCAACCGGGTGCCGCCTCATGAGCGAAATCGCCGACACCGTCGCCGAGGCCGTGGAGCAAGCCGAGCAAAGCTCCGCGTCGCGCTTGAACACCGTGGTCGCCACCCTGGTGGCGCTCCTCGCCACGGCCCTGGCGCTCGGCAACGTCAAGGACGGGAACATCGTCCAGGCCATGCAGCAGGCCCAGGCGAACCGGGTCGACGCCTGGGCCTACTACCAGGCGAAGAGCACCAAGGGGCACCTCGCCGAGAGCATCCTCGACCAGGTCCAGCTCCAGAAGGAGCTCAATCCCGGCGCCAGCCCCGAGGCCCGCGCCTTCCTCGAACGGAAGACCGCCTTCTACCAGGCCGAGATCGCCAAGTACGAGAAGCAGAAAGAGGAGATCCGCAAACAGGCCGAAGGGTATGAGAAAGAGTACGACCGCCTGAACACCCACGACGACCAGTTCGACATGTCCGAGGCGGGGTTGAGCCTCGCCATCGCCCTCTTGGGCATCAGCGCCCTCACCCGGAAGTGGGCCCTGGTCTGGGTCGCCGTCGCCTTCGCGGCGTTCGGAGTCCTCATGGAGGTCTCCGGCTTTCTCGGCTGGGCGCTCCATCCGGATCTGCTCGCGAAGTGGCTGAGCTGACCCCGGCGGCGGAGACGTGCGGTAGACTCTGCGCCCGGAGGCTCCTCCCATGGCCATCGAGAACATCTCCGACACCGCACGTTGGGTCGCCGTCTATCGCGCCACCGAGACGGCGCGGCCCGATGCGATTTTCCGCGATCCGTTCGCCGAACGGCTGGCCGGGCCGCGCGGGCGGCAGATCCTGGAGGAGATGCCGAAGGGGCGCGCCTATGGGTGGCCGATGGTCGTACGGACGGCGGTGTTCGACGAGATCATCCTGGACGCCGTGAACCGCCAGCAGGTGGACCTCGTGGTCAACCTCGCCGCCGGCCTCGATGCCCGGCCCTGGCGCCTGACCCTGCCGCCCTCCCTGCGCTGGGTGGACGTCGACCTGCCCGGCATCCTCAACTACAAGACCGCGATGCTCCAGGGCGAGACGCCGGTCTGCGCCTACGAGGCGGTGACGGCCGACCTGACCGACGTGGCGGGGCGCCAGGCGCTCTTCTCCCGGCTCGGCGCCGGTTCGGCGCGCGCCCTCGTGGTCAGCGAAGGGCTGCTCGTCTATCTCAAGCCGGAGCAGGTGGCGACGCTCGCCACCGATCTCCACACCCAGCCGAGCTTCGCCGGCTGGCTGATCGATCTGGCCAGCCCGCAACTGCTCAAGCGGATGGAGCGGACCTGGGGGACTACGCTGGCGGCGAGCGGCGCCCCCTTCCAGTTCGGCCCGGCCGAGGGGACGGAATTCTTCCGGCCCTACGGCTGGCGCGAGGCGCAGTTCCGCTCCACCTGGGACGAGGCGCAGCGGCTCCACCGGACGATGAAGGGAGCCTGGTTCTGGAGCTTCGTCGGACGCTTCTATCCGAAGAAGGTCCGGGAGGGGTTCCGCCGTTTCTCCGGCAACGTGCTGCTCGAACGGATCTGAACCCCGCCACCCTCCGAGGTCAGCCGCCGAACTCCTTCTGGAGCTGCTGGAGGACCGCGTTCCCCGGGTCCTGGTCGAGCCGGTGCAGCCAGGCGGCGAGCACCTCCTCCTCCCCCTGGTGCTGCCGCACGTAGGCCTCGAAGGGCCAGGCGACGCGGTCGCCGAAGGCCTTCACCATGCGGCTGTAGGGCACCTGCCCGAGGAACTTGTGGGTGAACGGGTTGGGCACCGCCGGCGAGACCTGGGGCACCAGCACCGGATCGCGCGGAGCGGCCGGCGGGGGAGGTGGCGGCGGCGGAGTCTGGGAAGACGTCTGCGCGACCGCGTCGCGGGCATTCGGCGCATTCGGCGCCACCGGCCCGCTCTGTGGGAAGAGCCGGGCGACGGCGGGGGCGACGAGGCTGTCCCAGGCCGCGGTCGCCCCGTCGAGGCTGCCGTACTCCACGTCCTGGTGGTCGCCCGGCCGCAGGGTGTAGCCGGTGTTGTTCACCAGGTCGAACGGGTTCGAGGCGTCGCGCGCCACGTCGAGGAGAAGGCTGTCGCTCACCCGCTCGCCGCTGAGCGAGCCGGCGCTGGGGCCGCTCGGGCCGGGGACGAAACCGTAGCGCTGGGCGAAGCTGTTCGCGTCGCCGGGAACGTAGGCGGCGTTCGGGTTCCAGGCGGCGGTGACCGTCTTGCGGTCGTTGCCCTCCCGCTCGAGCGAGGACTTGAAGACGGTCCGGGTCATGCCTTGGGCGGCGAGGAAGCCGCCGATGCTGGTGTGGGTCTGCGATCCCATCTGAATCTCCTGGGGGGTGACGTCACCCCGACGGTCAAGGATACCGATTGTATCCGGTGGTACGCTCCTCGCGCCATGAGCCCCGCCGCCGCCGACCTCGCCCCCCTACTCCGCCTGCTCGGCGCCCTCCTGGTCCTTGCCGGGGTGGTGGGGACGGTCGTCCCCGCTCTCCCCGGCGCGCCGCTCGCCTTCTTAGGCTTCCTGCTCGCCGCCTGGGCCGATCACTTCCAGCGGGTGGGCGCCTTCACCCTCACCCTCCTCGCGATCCTCACCGTGCTCTCCTCGGTCGCCGACTTCCTCGCCACCCGCCATGGAGCGCGGCGAGCGGGCGCCAGCACCCTGGCGGTGCTCGGGGCCACGGTCGGGACCTTCGTCGGCCTCTTCTTCTCCCTCCCCGGCCTGCTCTTCGGACCGTTCCTCGGCGCCTTCGCCGGCGAGCTCCTGGCGCGTCGCGGCTGGCGGCAGGCGGGGAAGGCCGGCCTCGGCACCTGGCTGGGGCTCGTTGTCGGCACCGCCCTGAAGCTCGCCCTGATCTTCGCCATGATCGGAATTTTCCTCCTGGCCTATGCTTTGTAACCGGCGGAGGGCACACTATGAGCACGACCCCCTTTTCGACCCGCCGACTCTGCTGCCACCTGCGCTGGCGCGAGCTCCCGTCCGCGCTCGACACCGCCGCTCCCGAGGGGGCCACCCCCTGCTCGGACGAGGGCTGTTTCTGGTGTACCCACACTCGGGGTCACCTCGGCCCGGACGGCCGGGTGGCCGACGAGGGGAGCTGCCGCTCGGGCCGCGAGTGCTACGAGGCGGCCTGCCCGCCCGAGGTCGCCGCGTTGGAAGGTCGAGCGGAGGGTAGCCCCTGGCCATGAGACGGTCGCTCGCGCTGGCCGGCCTCCTTCTGCTCCTCGCCCTCCCCGGCCGGGCGCAGACCCAGCCGCCGGTCCCGGAGCCGCCACCGGCGCCCGCCGCGCCCGCCACGCCCGCCTTCGATGCCAACAAGGATCTCGCCCGGCGCTATATCGAGGAAGTCCTGGCGGGCGGTGATCTCAAGGCGCTCGATACGCTGTTGGCGCCGGACTACGTCGACAGCTCGCCGGGGGCGGAGGCCGGACGCGGTCCCGAGGTGGTCCGCGTCGCCCAGGAGCGGGTGCGAGCGCTCTTCCGCGACCTTCACTACCACATCGACCAGCTCGTGGCCGAGGGGGACAAGGTGGTGGCCCGCTACACGGTGCGCGCCGTGCGCAAGCGGGACGAGGGGGGAGGCGTGGGGGATGCCGGCAAGGAGATCGGCATCGTCGGCATGACGATCTTCCGCGTCGCCGACGGCCGGATCCGGGAGACCTGGACGATCAACGACCAGTTCACCATGTTCCGGCAGCTCGGCTATACCCTGACGCCGCCGGCCCCGAAGGCCTCCCAGAAGCCCGGCGCCCCTCCCGCCAAGCCGCCCGGCGGCTGAGCGATCGAGAGTCACCCGACATCTGGTGCAGGGTTCCCCTGCATGGGATGTTGGCCTCTGCCCGCACAACCTGGCCCGTCCCTCGCGCCTCCCCCGCGAAACCCTTTCCCCTCAGCTCGTTGGCTCCAGCGCCTTCGCCTGGCACGCTCGTCGCTCTCTCGTCGGGCTCGAAGGAGGAAGCGCCATGCCCTCGCGAGCCTCGATCGTTCTGGTTCTCGCCGCCGACGTCGGCGGCAGCGTCACCGCGGGCTGCGGCTCGGGGCTCCAACCCCGCCCCCTGACCGCCGCCCAGGCGTCGCGCGTCGACGCCTTCGGCCAACTCGGCGCCGTCGCCGTCGAAGCTCCCGACGAGGTGTACGCCCGCATCCTCGGGGGCATGCTCCAGCGGACCGGTCTGTTCCGCACGGTCGCCGTGACCCAGAAGTGCGGGGGACCGATCCCCGCAGCCGTCGACTACGTTGCCACGATGACCGGCCGCTGCAGCGGCCGGCACGGCGGCTTCATCCCCTGGCTGCCCATCCTGACCCTCGGCGTCCTGCCGCAGTTCCGCACCGCCGAGCTGGGTTTCCCCTTCACGCTCCGCCAGCTGTCGACCGGGCAGGAGGTCGCGATCCCCTGCGAGATCCGGTCGACCTTCGGCCTCGGGTGGATTCCGCTCCTGATGAACGTCCTCCCCGGCTGGAGCCTCGCCGATCCAGAGCGGTCGCCCAACTACAGCCGCCGGCTCGCCTACTTGATCGCAGAGCGGATGGAGGGGTGGTCGCGGCCTTGAAGTGAGGTCTGCGCGGGCCTGCTGTGTGGGGTCCGCTCGGGCGAGGTCAGGCTAGGAAAGGCGATTGGAGGAAGAGCGCATCAGCAGCCTCTTCCACGTCTTCTCGAGGGCGGAGCGTCCCTTGAGTTGTCGCTCGACCTCGGCTTTCAGGTCTCCGGGGTGGGCCGCCAGGAGGAGCTCGACGTCCAGGAGATCCTGCGGGCCCCCCGCGAAGAGCTTCAAGAGCACCAGATCGGCGCGGGAGACGACCGGCAGCACGCGAGATCCCAGCTGGATCTCGATCCGGCGTTCGAGGACGGCCGGCATCCAGGGTTCCCGACCCACCACGAGATCGAGGATCTCACCCTCTGCCCGAACCCGGACCACTCCCGCGAGGGGGTCGTCCGGGTCTCCACGGCGGATCTCGATCTTGGCCGAGGCCTCCCAACTCTCCCAGAAGCCCCCGCCCATAACGGAGCGGTCGAGGACCAGGAGATCGAGGTCTTCCGAGGCGCGCACCACCCCGTGGGCGGCGAGCGCCAGCGCGCCGATGACCGCCGCGGGGATCCCCTTGGCCGCGAGGTCGGCCAGGATGCGATCGAGCAGGCTAATAGCGCCGTGCCTCCATGACCGCCGACGGGCGGCGGCCGCGGTGTTTGTTGCGGCGCAGGATCTCCCTGGCCTCGTCGAGGGAGGTGCCGGAAGGGAGAGTGGCGTGGAAGAGCTCGAGGGCCTCCCGTCCCAGGCGCAGAGCGAGGAGCATCCGCTCCTCGGGAGTGCCCTGGAAGTGCTTCGCGACCTCCTGGTCGAGGTCGCGTGGAGGGAAGACGGCCATGGCCTAACGCTACCGGGGTCGCCGTTTGCCGTCAACTCCGGTTTGGGAGGAGTTTCCGCCTCCTACCGCGTCCCTCCCCCCTGGGCGGGGGCGGGTTGGGGATGGGGGGAGGACAGGAGGGGGGTGCTCCCCGGGGTACGGCCGGGCGCCGACCAGGTACTCGGAAAATCGGGTCGCACGCGGAGATTCCCGTAGAGACGCCCCAGGCGCTATCGAAATCCTTGCCGTTACCGCGCCGTCGGGGCGTCTCCAACGCTGCCGAGATCTCAGGCGTCGCGACCTGCGGAGACGCCCCGACGGCGGTGGTTCCGGGAAGGTTCCGGACGGCGGTTGGGGGCGTCTCTACGAAGACCGCGCGGGGTAGGGCCGCCGGTTGGTGACCGGCGATTACCGCTTGACTCCCACCACTCACCCTCACTAAGATTCCCCGCGTAAACCCAGCGTCCCTCTCCCCCCCAAGGAGGTGCCCGCCCCAGAAGCCTGACCGCAGGCCCCCGACATCCAGAGCGGCCGTCCCGGCGTGTGTCCGGAGAGGCCCAAAAATCAAAGCGGCCCGGGCGAGTTTGCCCCTCACCCGAGCCAGACCCTGCACGGAGGACTATTCCATGCAAGATCCACAGGATCGTAGCACCCCCCGTCCGTCCAACGCCTTCACCCCCGAGTTCCTCTCCCGTCTCAACCAGCGCGACGAGCCCCTGACCGCGGCCCAGGCCGACGCCGCCGGCCCCTGGATCGTCCAGATCCTCCAGACATCCGTCCAGATCCTCCCCAGCCCCGGCTGGGCGGTCCTCCGCCGGGGCGAGAGCCTGGCGGCCGGCGATCGGCCCACCGCGGTCTTCCGCGATCGTGAGCGGGCGCTCCTCGCCGCCGCGGTGCTCCCCGGCACCGGCTTCGATCGGCTCTTCCGGCTCCAGCACGAGCGGAGCCCGGAGGGGTACGCCATCGTTTCGGGTGGTGAGGTCGTCGGCCACCTGGAGCAGTTCAACCCCGAGTTGCTCGCCGCCCTGCACACGGCGGAGATCTTCGCGCGGGTCCCCGAGAGCCTCGCCCGCCTCCTGGAGGCGAGCGGCGCCGTGGCCCTGGCGAGCGCCGGCAGGCTCCTCGCGGAGGTGTCCGCCGACTGAGGTCGAGTGGGAGGGGGGCGGGGCTTTCGAGAACGAACCCACCCCCCTCCTGTCCTCCCCCCGTCCCCAACCGCCGCCCGCCCAGGGGGGAGGGACCCGGTAGGCGGCCTCGTCGTGTACCCTGAGGGTAGAAAACCCTCGGACGGCGGTCATCGCCGTACGGCCCGCGATCATCGCCGCACGGCCCGCGATCATCGCCGCACGGCCCGCGATCATCGCCGCACGGCCCGCTATCATCGCCGCACGGCCCGCGGTCATCGCCGCACGGCCCGCGGTCATCGCCGTACGGCCCGCGGTCATCGCAGCACGGCCCGCGGTCATCGCAGCACGTCCGGCAGTCATCGCCGCACCTCCGGCAGTCATCGCCGCGCGTCCGGCAGTCATCGCCGCGCGTCCCGCAGTCATCGCCGCGCGTCCCGCAGTCATCGCCGCACGTCCCGCAGTCATCGCCGCACGTCCGGCGGTCATCGCCGGCAGGCCGCCGATCTCACCCCTCCCCCTCATCCTTATATATAGCGTCCGCACCCCAGGAGAGCCCCCCCCGCGACCCCCCCGGGAATGGAGGCTTGTTGCAAGAGGTGGAGCGAGGGGGGCCCCCCGACCTGTCGCGCCCTGCCTTGCGGGGTGGCTCTTCGGAGTGCTAGTGTCCCCGGCTTGTCGCCGGCACCCCCGGACCCGCACTGAAATACCCAGCCGCCCCGGCGGCGTTGAGAGGGACCGTGGCCAAGAACCTGCTGATCGTCGAAAGCCCGACCAAGACCAAGACCCTGAAGAAGTTCCTCGGCCGACAGTACGCCGTCGAGGCCTCGCTCGGGCACATCCGCGACCTCGTCAAGAAGGACATGGGGATCGGCCCCGCCTACGAGCCGCACTACGCCGTGCTGGCGGCAAAGAAGGAGGTCGTCCAGAAGCTGCGCAAGGCAGCCAAGGACGCCGAGATCGTCTACCTGGCCCCGGACCCCGACCGCGAGGGGGAAGCCATCGCCTGGCACATCGCCGAGATCCTCGGCAAGGACCCCGAGCAGATGCGGCGGGTGACCTTCAACGAGATCACCAAGCGGGCGGTGCTCGCCGCCCTCGACCACCCCGGCGAGATCGACCTGCGCAAGGTCGACGCCTACCAGGCGCGCCGGGTGCTCGACCGGATGATGGGCTTCCGCCTCTCGCCGCTCCTCTGGGACAAGGTCAAGCAGGGTCTCTCCGCCGGCCGGGTGCAGTCGGTGGCGCTCAAGATGGTCTGCGAGCGCCAGGAGGAGATCGACGCCTTCGTGCCGGTCGAGTACTGGAACCTCGGCGCCGACCTTTTGGCGAAGCAGCCGCCGCCCTTCCAGGCGCGCCTCCAGAAGGTCGACGGCAAGAAGGCCGAGGTCGGCAACGGCAAGGACGCGGCGAAGATCGTCGCCGATCTGGAGAAGGGGACGTTCAAGGTCACCACGGTCGAGCGCAAGCAGTCGCTCCAGCGCCCCAACGCGCCGTTCATTACCAGCCGCCTGCAACAGGAGGCGGCGCGGCGCTTCGGCTTCTCGGTCAAGCGGACCATGGCGCTCGCCCAGGGCCTGTACGAAGGGACCGAGGTCGGCGACCGCGGCCAGGTCGGCCTCATCACCTACATGCGGACCGACTCCACCCGGGTGGCCGACGAGGCGATCGACGCCGTGCGCGACTTGATCCGCACGACCTATGGCGACGTCGCCCTCCCCGAGAAGGCCAACATCTACAAGTCGAAGAAGGGGGCGCAGGACGCCCACGAGGCGATCCGCCCGACCAGCTTCGACCTGCCGCCCGAGACGCTCCGCGACGCGCTCAACCCCGATCAGTGGAAGCTCTACAAGCTGATCTGGGATCGCTTCGTGGCCTCCCAGATGGAACCGGCGGTCTTCGACGTCACCCAGGTGGACGTCGAGAACGGCCGCTACCTGCTGCGCGCCTCCGGCCGGATTTTGAAGTCCGCGGGTTTCCTCGCCGTCTACCGCGAGACGCCGGAAGAAGGGAAGGACGAGGCGGAGGACGCCGAGGAAGCGACCCTGCCGGCGATCGCCGAAGGCGAGGTGCTGAAGCTCCGGCAGGTGACCTCGGAGCAGAAGTTCACCCAACCCCCGGCGGCCTATAGCGAGGCAACCCTGGTCAAGGCGCTGGAGGAGAACGGCATCGGCCGGCCGTCGACCTACGCCACCATCCTCTCCACCCTGACCGACCGCGACTACGTGGAGAAGGTCGAGACGCGGTTCCGGCCCTCGGCCCTGGGCAAGCTGGTCAACGGCATGCTGCAGAAGGGCTTCCACGACGTCATCAACGAAGGGTACACGGCGGCGCTCGAAGAGCAGCTCGACAAGATCGAGGACGGCGAGCTCGAATGGAAGGCGGCGATCGCCGACTTCGACACCAAGTTCACCAAGGACCTGGAGACCGCCGGCGAGCAGATGCCGAACGTCAAGCGGGAAGGCGTGCCGCTCGACGAGCTCTGTCCGCTCGACGGCGGCCAGCTCCTCATGCGCTTCGGCCGCTTCGGGACGTTCGTCGCCTGCAGCAACTACCCCGAGTGCAAGTACACCCGGAACCTCGACGAGCCCGCCACGACCGGCACCGCCGGCGCGGCAGGGAAAGGCGAGGCGGCCCCGGCCGAGGAGGAGATCCCGCTCTGCCAGGACTGCGGCAAGCCGATGCAGATCCGCCGCAGCCGCTTCGGCAGCTTCTGGGGCTGCACCGGCTACCCGGAGTGCAAGGGAATCAAGAAGATCGGCCCCGCGCCCATGGCGCCCAAGCCGACCGGCGTCGCCTGCCCCGACTGCGGCAAGGGCGAGATCGAGGAGAAGCGGTCGCGGCGGGGGAAGACCTTCTGGTCCTGCAACCGCTACCCGGACTGCAAGTTCTCGCTCTGGAAGAAGCCGATCGCCAAGGAGTGCCCCGACTGCGGCGCCCCCTTCCTCCTGGAGAAGGTCACCAAGAAGGCCGGCACCCAGTGGATCTGCAACACCGAGGGCTGCGGCTACGCCGAATCGGTCGACGCCGAAACGGCGAACGCCGCGATCCCCGAGCCCGTCGAAGTGGCGTGAAACGGCCGAGGCAGGGCAGGTAGGGGCAGAGCCCCTGTGCCTGCCCTGCTCAGGCGGCGGCCCCACCTTGACGCCCTCCTCTCCAATTTGTATGCTGCTGCAACATGAGATGAGGATCAAGCCGTCGAAACCGGAGGGGGTCTCGTCATGAACCGCAGGTGGTCCGCCGTTCCGCTCGCCGCTGTCCTCCTGTCGTTCCTCTGGCTCCCCGCCTCGGCGCTGGCGGCGGAATGGCGGCGGGTCGGACTCGCCTATACCGACCTCGGCGCCGTGGCGGTCCCGGCCGCCCCCCTGGGCGCGCTCTACATTTCGCAGCCCGATGCGATTCTCCGCAGCCCGGACCGGGGTGCCACCTTCCTCAGCGTCGGGTTGCCGTACGGCCCCTGCCCGATCAGCGCGACGCCCCACTTGGCGGTCGACCCCACGCGGGCGGGCGTGCTCTATGCGACCCATGGCACGAACCTGCTCCAGAGCGTCGACGGCGGCGCCACCTGGCATCCCACGACCTCCCCCGGGATCGGCTGGCTCACCGACGTCGTCGCCCTGCCGGATGCGCCGGGCCATCTCCTCGCGGTCGGCGACTCCTCGGTCCTGCCTCCCCTCTCCCCGGCGCCACCCTGCTACCCCGCTCTGAGCAGCCATGGGATCGCCCTGAGCACGGATGGCGGCGCGACCTGGACCGTTCCGGTGGCTCCCTTCGCGAGCTTGGGCGACTCCAGCGCCGCGGCCGTCGATCCCGCTCCCCCGCACCGGCTCTATCTCGGCACCACGCAGGGCAACCTGTTCTTCAGCGAGAACGGCGGCGCGACCCTGCTGGCCCTCGCCTCCCCGCCGGCCCCCCTGGGCATCACGGAGCTCCGGGTCGACGCCACCACGAGTCCGAGCACCCTCTTTGCGCGCAGCGCGGGGCAGCTCTACCGGACCACCCTCCGCGCCGATGGCACCGCCCTGCCCTGGACCCGGCTCGACCGAGCGCCCGAGATGAATTCTCTCTCGCGCCAGACCCTGGTCTTCGATCCCCACCGGCCGGGGACGCTGTACGCCTTCTCGCTTCAGGGGGTATCCCTCTCGACCGACCGCGGCGACAGCTGGCAGCTGATCGAGGGTCTCGACCCGTTCGGGATCTCGCAGCTCGCCCTCGATCCTCGCCCGAACGGGCCGCTCTACGCGGCGACTCGCGAGGGTCTCTATGCCCTCGACCGCAGCCGCTGCGTCGAAGACACCGATGCCGGCTGCGTCGCCGGCTTCCGCTACCGCGTCGAGGTCACTTTCGAGCGCCCCGGCGGGGAGATCTTCTTGTCCCACGTCCAGGCGCTCTCGGCCGACACCGTCGACGCCTGGTTCTTCGCGCCGGGGAACGTCGAGCTGCTGGTCAAGGTCCTCGACGGCCGCTCTCTGAACGGCGACTTCTGGGTCTTTGCAGGCGGCCTCTCGGACGTCAAGTACACCCTGACCGTCACCGACACCGAGACCGGGGCGGTCAAGATCTACCGGAACCCCCCCGGCCGCCTGGCGAGCTTCGCCGACACCTCGGCCTTCCCGGTGGCGGGTTCGGCCAGTGCAGCGGCCGCGCGTCCCGTGACGGCGCCCTCCTCGCTCTTCCTCCCCGATATCTCCGATACCGCCGGCTGCGCCGCGGGGAGCACCGCGCTCTGCCTCGCCGGTTCCCGCTTCGCCGTCTCGGTCGCCTGGAGCGGCGGCCCCTTCGCCGGTGCCGGGCACACCATCCCGCTGACCGACGACACCGGGGCCTTCTGGTTCCTGAAT
>DASQPA010000006.1:0-7660 GCA_035644215.1 Thermoanaerobaculia bacterium | reverse complement strand
GCCCGGATCGAGACCCTGTCGGTCGGCGAGCAGCAGCGGGTGGAGCTTTTGAAGGCGCTCTACCGCCAGGCCCGCCTGCTCATCCTCGACGAGCCGACGGCCGTGCTCACGCCGCAGGACGTGGCCGAGCTGTTCAAGGTGCTCGGCCGCATGCGCCAGCAGGGGAAGACCATCGTCATCATTACCCACAAGCTCTCCGAGGTCCTCGCCATCTCCGACGCGGTGACCGTCATGCGCGACGGCCGGGTCGTCGGGCGCGTCCGCACCCGGGACACCAGCGCCGCCGAGCTGGCGCGCCTCATGGTCGGCCGCGAGGTGCTGCTGCGAGTCACCAAGGGGCCGGCCATGTCGGGGGCGTCGGGGGCGCCGGTGCTCGCCGTGCGCGACCTGGTCGTCCAGGCCCCGGACGGCGCGCCGCGCCTCGCCGGCGTCTCGTTCACCGTGCGGGCGGGGGAGATCGTCGGCATCGCCGGGGTCGAGGGCAACGGCCAGAGCGAGCTCGTCGAGGCGCTCGCCGGCCTGGTGCCGCGCGAGCGGACGAGCGGGCGGATCGAGCTCCTGGGCGAGGACGTCACGGCCCTCCCGGCGCGGCGACGCAAGGAGCGGGGGATCGCCCACATCCCCGAGGATCGCCACAGGCGCGGCCTGGTGCTCGACTTCGATCTCGCCGAGAACGCGATCCTCGGCGTCCACGACCGGCCGCCGGCGGTCGCCGGGCCGGGTGGCGTCTGGCTCGACCGCGCGGCGATCCTCGCCCGGACCGGGCGGCTGCTCTCCGAGTTCGACGTCCGCCCGGCCGACCCGGCGCTCCCGGCGCGCGCGCTTTCCGGCGGCAACCAGCAGAAGCTCGTCGCCGGCCGCGAGATCACCCTGCCGCCGAAGCTCCTGCTGGTCGCCCAGCCGACCCGCGGGGTCGACATCGGCGCCATCGAGTTCATCCACCGCCAGCTGATCGCTCTGCGCGACCACGGCTGCGCGCTCCTCCTGGTTTCGGCCGAGCTCGAGGAGGTGACCGCGCTCGCCGACCGCCTGCTCGTCCTCCACCAGGGGCGGATCGCCGGCGAGGTCGACCCGGCGGTCGCCAGCGCCGAGGAGATCGGGCTCCTCATGACCGGCAGCCAGAGGGCTGCCTGAAATCAACCGCCTGAGAGGAGGGTATCCGCCTGGGCTACCTGCGCCGCCTGCTCTTTCCGCTCCTCGCCGTGCTCGCGGCCTTCGTCGTGGGCGGCATTCTCGTGGCTCTTCTGGGCGACGACCCGATCGAGACCTACCAGCTGCTCTTAGGGAGCGCCGTCTCCTGGCCGGACGGCATCGGCTATACCCTCTTCTATGCCACGCCGCTCATCTTCACCGGTTTGGCCGTCGCCGTGGCGCTCCGCGCCGGCCTGCTCAACATCGGCGCCGAGGGGCAGCTCTACGCCGCGGCTTTCATCACCGCCTGGGTGGGGATCACCTTTCCGCAGCTGTCGCCCTGGCTGCTGGTGCCGCTCGCCGGCCTCGCGGCGGTCGCCGGCGGGGCGGTCTGGGGGGGCATTCCGGGCCTGCTCAAGGCGCGCTTCGGGGCGCACGAGGTGATCACGACGATCATGATGAACTTCATCGCCGTGGCCCTCGCCGGCTATTTCACCCAGTATCACTACAAGAAGCCCGGCGACCCCATCCTGCAGACCGTCGAGATGGGGGCCAACGCCCGCATCGCCCGGCTGGGCCGGTTCGTCCCCGGCCTCCCCGAGCGCATCCCCCTGAACCTCTCGTTTCTCCTCGCGCTCGCCGCCTGTCTCGGCGTCTATCTCCTGCTCTGGAAGACCAAGTGGGGCTACGCTCTGCGGGCGACCGGCGCCAACCCGGGGGCCGCCGAGTACGGCGGCATCTCGACCGCCCGGCAGATCGTCATCGCCATGGCGCTCTCCGGCGGGCTCGCCGGGATGGTGGCGATCAACGACGTGCTCGGCTACCGCTACCGCTACTATGACGGCTTCTCGGCCGGCTACGGGTTCACCGGCATCGCCGTCGCCCTCCTCGGGCGGAACCATCCGGCCGGGGTGCTCGTCGCCGCGCTGTTCTTCGGCGCGCTGCTCCGCGGCGGGCTCTTCGTCGACATCTTCACCGAGCACGTCTCGAAAGACCTGGTGCAGGTCCTCCAGGGCATCATCATCCTCTTTGTGGCGGCGGAGGAGCTGTTCCGCCGCGGAGTCCGGGGGCCCGGGCGCCTCCGCGGGAAGGTGTGAGCATGCGCAACCTCTTGAGCCTGGAGATGGTCTTCTCCTCGATCCGCCTGACCACTCCCCTGCTCCTCGCCGCCCTGGGCGGGCTCTACTCGGAGCGCTCGGGGGTGATCAACATCGCCCTCGAAGGGCTGATGCTCGCCGGCGCCTTCACCGCCGCGGTGGTGACGCATTTCGCCGGCAGCGCCTGGATCGGCCTGCTCGCCGCCATCGCCGCCGGCGTGGTGGTGGCCCTCCTCCATGCTTTGGCCTGCATCCGCTACCGCGCCGACCAGGTGGTCTCCGGGATGGCGATCAACATCCTTCTGCTCGGGGTGCCGGCGCTCCTCTCCGGGGCCTTTTTCGACTCGACGGGGGCGACCCCGCAGATCCCCCGGGTGTCGCTCCTGCCCAATGTCCCCATCGTCCTGGCATTCGCCATGGTACCCATCACCTGGTACGTCCTCTACCGCACCCGCTTCGGCCTGCGCCTGCGGGCGGTGGGGGAGAACCCGGAGGCGGCCGACACGGCGGGGATCGGAGTGGCGCGCCTGCGCTATCTCGCCGTCGCCCTCTCCGGGGCGCTGGCGGCGATCGGCGGCGCCTATCTGTCGACCGGGCAGTCGTCGCTCTTCACCCGCAACATGAGCGCCGGCCGCGGCTTCATCGCCTTGGCCGCCCTGATCTTCGGCAAATGGCGGCCGGTGCAGACGATGCTCGCCTGCCTGCTCTTCGGCTGTGCCGAGGCGCTCTCCATCCAGATGCAGGGGGTGGCGCGGGTGCCGGTCCAGTTCATCCAGATCATCCCCTACGTGCTGACGATCGTCGTCCTGGCGGGTTTCATCGGGCACTCCCGGGCGCCGCGCGCGCTGGGGACTCCGTATGACGAGAAGCGTTGAAGACGGTCTTGACTTACGCTGTAATTACGCCGTAGAGTTCTCCCGTCGAGACCGCGGGCCGCCGGCCTGCCGGTCACCAACCCAAAACGGTCCGGGTGAGAGGCACCTCACCCGGACCTTGACCCCGCAAGGAGATTCAGTCCATGCGAAGCCAGATCGATTCTACCCCTTCCCACTCCCACGCCTCCAATGCCTTCAATGCCTTCAGCACCGAGTTCCTCCGCCGACTGGACGAGATGGACGAGCCGCCCTCCGCCGCGGAGGCCGACGTCGCCGGTCCCTGGAAGATCGAGATCTGCCCGGACGGCGGCTACGCCCTCCTGCGCCAGGGGGAGAGCCTGGCCCGCGGCGACCGGCCGGCCGGGACCTTCGAGCGCCGGGAGACGGCGTTCCTCGCCGCCGCCATCCTGCCGTCGCGGGGGCGGGACCCGCTCTACCGCCTGCGCGGCGAGGAGACCCCGCGCGGCTTCGCCCTCGAAGGGGCGCGGGGCGAGACCGCCGGCCACCTCGAATACTACGATCCGGACGCCGCGGCCGCCCTCCACGTCGCCGAGTCGCTCCTGCGCTCGCCGGAGGCGCTCGCCCGCCTGCTCGAGGCGGCTGGGCGGGTGGCGCTCCTGCGGGCGGGGAAGATCGTCTTCGAAAGGGTAGAATAAAAGGAGGCTCTGATGCGCACCTTCATCCCACTCTGTCTTACCCTGGCTCTGGGTGTCCCGGGCGCCGTTCCGGCCTCGGCGGCGGCTCCGGCCCCCGCCGAGGACCTGGCGACCGCCGTCACCCGGATGGCCCGGGTCGGCGCCTGCTCGTCCCCCAGCTTCTCGCCGGACGGCCAGCAGCTCGCCTTCGTCTCGAACCTCTCGGGCGTGCCGCAGGTCTGGACGGTCGCCGTCTCGGGCGGATGGCCGCAGCCGGTGACGGCGCTCGACGACCAGGTCGGCGGTGTCCAGTGGTCGCCCGACGGCGCCTGGCTCGCCTTCTCGCTCGCTCCGGGCGGCGGCATGAACCAGCAGGTCTACGTCGTGCGGCCGGATGGCCGCGACCTCCACCGCCTGACCGCCGGCGGCAAGGACAACAACTGGCTGGCGGGCTGGAGTCACGACAGCCGGGCGCTCGCGGTCTCCTCGAACCGCGCCGGCGGCGGCATGGACAGCTACCTCTGGGACGTCGCCTCCGGCGAGGCCCGGCTGGTGGCGAAGAACGCCGGTACGGGAACGGTGACCGCCCTCTCCCGCGACGGCCGGCGGGCCATCCTCCAGCGGGTGGAGAGCCGGAGCGACAGCAACTTCTTCCTCGTCGACCTGGGGAGCGGCCGGGAGACCCTGCTCACCGCCCATCCGCCACCGGGCAACCTCGACGGCGGCCTCCTCTCGCCGGAGGGGGAGACCGTCTACCTCTCCTCGGACGTCGGCCGCGACCTCGCCGCCTTCGCCCGGGTGCGGGTGGGGACGGACGGCAAACCGGGGCCGATCGAGGTGCTCGCCGCCCGCGACGACGGCGAGCTCTCCGATTTCGCGCTCTCCGAGGACGGCCGCACCGCCGCCCTGGTCTGGAACGTCGCCGGCCGGGCGGAGCTCGCCCTGCTCGACCTATCCGCCAGCGGGGCCGGCGGCCGCCCGACCCCCGTCCCGTCCCTCCCCGGCGAGGTGCTCGGCGGCCTCACCTTCTCGAAGGACGGCGGCAAGCTCGCCTTCGTCCTCTCCGGCGCCGCCCTGCTGCCCGACGTCTGGGTCCTGGACGTCCCCTCCGGGCGGCTCTCCCAGGTCACTCACAGCCCCCATCCCGGGGTCGACCTGAAATCCCTGGTGCGGCCGGAGCTGGTGCGCTACCCGGCGGCGGACGGCCTCGCCCTCTCCGGCTGGCTCTATCGGCCGCCCGGAGTGGGTGCAGGTAGTCCCGCGCCCTACGTCCTCTCCTTCCACGGCGGCCCCGAGGGTCAGGAGCGACCCAGCTTCCACGCCGACTACCAGGCGCTCCTCGCCCGCGGCATCGGGGTCTTCGCCCCCAACGTGCGCGGTTCCTCGGGTTTCGGCAAACGCTTCGTCAACCTCGACAACGGTCCGTTGCGGGTGGGGGCGGTGCGCGACATCCAGGCGACGGTCGACTACCTCGTCGGCCAGAAGATCGCCGACCCCCGGCGGATCGGCATCATGGGCGGCTCCTACGGCGGCTACATGGTGATGGCGGGCCTCTCCGAGTACCCGGACCTCTTCGCCGCCGGCGCCGACCTTTTCGGGGTGGTCAATTTCGAGACCTTCTTCGCCCACACCGAGCCCTGGATGGCGGCGATCTCGACCGTCGAGTACGGCGACCCCAAGACCCAGCTCCAGATGCTCAAGGACCTTTCGCCCATCCACAAGGTCGACCGGGTGAAGGCCCCGACCCTCGTCCTCCACGGCGCCAACGACACCAACGTGCCGGTGGTCGAGGCCGAGCAGGTCGTGGACAGCCTGAAACGGCGCGGCGTGCCGGTCGAGTACGTGCTCTTCCCCGACGAAGGGCACGGATTCCGCAAGACGCCCAACCGCATCCGTTCGACCGTGGCCATCGTGCACTGGTTCGAGCAATACCTGAAGTAGAGGACTGTCGATGCCGTCAGAACCGCAGGGAGGGCCGGCCGGCCGCCGGGCGGCGGCCCTCCTGCTGCTTTCGCTCCTGCTCCCCGGCGCCGCCGATGTCGCCGGGGCGGTCCGCCATCCCCGTGCTCATACCGCCAAGACCGCCAAGACCCCCCCGGCCGCCCCTCCCGCCACCGCCAGCACCTTCGGCGACGCCTCCTCCCCCCTGGTCCAGGCGATCGACCGCGAGGTGCGGGCGGCCCTCAAGGGGACGGCGGCGCTCGGCGTCCACGTCGTCGACCTGGCGACCGGCGACACGATCTACGGCTACAACCCCGACGATGCGCGGAGCGTCGCCTCGAACACCAAGCTGGTGACCACCGCGGCGACGCTCGAAGCGCTCGGCCCCGGCTTCTTCTTCGAGACCCGGTTCGTGCTGCGCGGCGCGGTCCAGGACGGCGTCCTCCGCGGCGACCTCGGGGTGGTGGGCGGGGGGGACCCCAACCTCTCCGGCCGCAGCTTCGACGGCGACTCGCTCGCCGTCTTCCGCGGCTGGGCGCGCGAGCTGGCCAGGCGGGGGGTGCAGCGGGTGACCGGCGATCTCTACCTCGCCTCCGGCCTCTTCGAGCCGCTCCAGATCCATCCCGGCTGGCCGCGCGGCCAGCGCGACAGCTGGTACGAGGCGCCGGTCGCCGCCCTGTCGTTCAACGACAACTGCATCCTCGTGCGGGTCTCCCCGGGAGCGCGCGCCGGTGACCCCGTGCGAGTGGAGACGCTGCCGTCGGTCGGCCTCTTCCACTTGGACGACAGCGCCAAGACCGTCGCCTCGCGCAAGCGGCAGAAGCTCGCCATCAGCCGGAACGAGGGCGTCCTCCACGTCGGCGGCTCCATGGCGCTGGGCTCCGGGCCGTTCGAGACCTGGATCACGGTGCCCGATCCGGTCGCCTACTTCGGCGCCGGCCTCGCCACCGCCCTCGCCGAGGAGGGGATCGCCGTCGACGGCCGGCTCCATCCGGTCGAACAGCTCCCCGGCGAGGTCTGGGACCGGGTCGCCGTCTTCAAGAGCGACCTGGTGAGCGCCATGCGGGTGATCCTGAAGCACAGCCAGAACTTCTATGCCGAGAGCCTGCTCAAGCAGCTGGGCGCCCGGAGCTGCGGCGTGGGGAGTTGGCCGGAGGGCGTGCGCGCCGCCTCCGAGTTCCTCACCGGCATCGGGGTGCCGGCCGGCAGCTTCACCATGGTGGACGGCTCGGGATTGAGCCGGGACAACCGCTTCGCGCCAAGGCACCTTACGACCCTTTTGCGCTACATGTTCTACCGGCCGGAAGGGGGAGAGTTCGCCCGCGCCCTCCCCTATGCCGGGGAGGACGTGGGCTCCTGGCGGCGGCGCCTGGCGCGCCCGCCCTACCAGGGCAACGTCTCGGCCAAGACCGGCACCATCGACGGGGTTTCGGCCCTTTCCGGCTACGCCAAGTCGGTGTCGGGTCGTTTCTACGCCTTCTCGATCCTCTTGAACCGCATCCGTGGCGGTTTCGACGCCCACCGCGCCCAGGACCGGATCGTCATGGCCCTGATCGACAACGGCTAGTAGAATCACCCCGACGTCCACTGGATCGGAACCCGAAGGAGAGCCGCTTGGTCCAAACCGCCGATGCCCGCCCCGTGAACTACCGCACCCTGATGAAGAAGGTGGAGCAGGTGGTGGCCGCCCTGGAGCGGACCGACGGGGAGCCGGGCGAGGACCTGGGGACGACCATCCAGACCGCCATCGAGACGATCATCGCCAAGTTCCGGACGGAGCTGGGGATCTACGGCGGGCGCCTGTACAAGCGGTGGGGCAGCAACTACGTCCTCGAAGCCACCTTCGGCGATGCCAAGGAGGTGCCGAGCGGCTTGAAGGTCCCCAGGTCCTACCGGCCGATCGAAGTGCTCCTGGAGCAGGGGGCGGTCTACATGGACGCCGCCGACCCGCGGATCGACAGGAGCCTGGAGAACCTCCTGG
>DASQPA010000005.1:0-13032 GCA_035644215.1 Thermoanaerobaculia bacterium | reverse complement strand
CTCCGGCACAATGGAGAGAGTCGCTCTCGCCTTCCGAGAACTTCTTCGACGAGGCCGGGGTGACCCTCACCGAGTCCTTGGAATCGTAGGCGTCGACTTTGATGTTGCCCTCGGCGCAGTTCATCACGTGCACCTGGATGTCCCCCCACGCCGCGCCGGCGCCGAGGCTGCCGGCTACCAGCATGGAGGCGACCAGCGCCCAGCAGCGCGAGCGCCTGACCGCTCCGTCGTGCAACTCCGAGTCCATAGCTCTGCCCCTTTCTCACCCCTCGCGGTCCGTCACGGCAGAGTCGAGCGGCTCCCACGTGGGCAGGCCGAAAGGCGGTGGCTCACGCCGACGTTGGTGTCGGCAATGCTCTGGATAATTCGGGAACTCTAGCACGACTCGCCGGCCTCCAGGAGGCTCTGAAGCCTATGCGCCTGCGCTCCATTGACGCGACCTGAGCCTGGGGCTAAGCTCTAGCCCAAGTGAGTGCGTGCGCATAGCTTGCGCGCTGCGGCGGAACGGTTCTTGTCTGGAGCGGTGCAGCTCCGATCCGCGGCGAAACGGTTCTTGTCTGGAGCGGTGAGGTTCTGCTTCGCAGCTGTCGAGCTCCGCTCCGCCGCAACGCAGGTCTGCTCTCCCCCAGAACGGTTCCGCTTCGCCGCTGTCGGCTTCTCTGCCGCCCGTAACGAGAGCTTCTCTGCTCCGGGCGTGTGCACCACCACGGCGAACCACTGCCTGTTTGGGGCGGTTCGGTCCAATTCCGGTGCCGGCTCCCGCCTTTCCGTCGCACATCCGGTCAAAGTCGCTCCTTGCAGCAGTACAGAGTTGTGCAGGAAAACGCCCCAAGGGGGCGAAGGCGTAAAGCCAGGGGCGCGAGCCCCTGGAAGAGGGAGGAAAAGGGGGCAAAGCCCCGAAGGGGCGACGGTATGCCGCGCCTCGACAGCCCCGTCGCCCCTTCGGGGCTCTTTGATTCTAAAGGAGATCTCCAACCGGGGGCTGGCGCCCCCGGCTCTACGCCTATGCTCCTTCGGGGCGACAGCAGGAGCGGCCGGACTCTCGCACCTTCACGACTTTGCCGAGACCCTGACGGCAGCATGGCACGGCGCTTCGAGTCGCTAAGCCTGCCTCCCAAAGGCGCCTTTGGGGAGCTTATGCGCCTGCGCTCATGTCGTTGACGCAACCTGTGCTTGGGGCTAAGCTCTGACCTAAGTGAATGCGTGCATGACTTGCGCTGCCCTCGCTGGCGTTGGTTCGGCTGCCTTAGCGACACGAGACTGTCGTCCTGAGGAATGAAAATTTCAGGGTGGCTTAGCTTAGCTAAAGGAGGCTGTTGATGAGTTGCGCCGTAATTGTTCTCCTACTGGGATTCATTGCCGCCATAGTAGGAGCAAGGAGCCTCAAGAAAAAAGCTCCCAATCTTCGCACTGCGCTATGGCTTTTAGCTGGCGTTTCTCTGCTCCTCATAGGTGGATTAGGACTGTTTGGCGCAATGCAGGATCGGGCTGCTGCGACAAAGAAGGCTGAACTCGAGGCTCAGAAACAGCAGGAGGAGGCTAAGCGTATAAACAGGGAACATGTACAGCAACTCGCAGAAATACGGGAGAAGCCGGAGTCAGCCATGACTCGCGCCAAGAAATTCCGAAGGGACGGCAAGTTTAGTGAGGCATTGGCGTTGTTGAAAGACATCCGTGAAGCTGTACCCAGCTTTCCTGGCCTCGACCAAGAAATATCACGTACCGTGCAGATGAATGAGGACTCAAAACGAAAACTTCTCGTTGAGCAGCAGAGGAAGCAGGCCAAGGTAGAGCAGGCAGCTAGCCTCATGGAACGGCGGCTCATTGAAGGCGTGCTGCGCGAGCGCTATCTAGACGCCGGTCTCGACATTAAGGTTAAAGTAACAGGCAATAACGCCGACCGGATCAAGCTAACATATGTCCTATTCAATGATGTTTGGAGCCATCGGCTCAACAAGGAAGGTATGGTGAAGGATCTCTGCGGCCGTGGGTTCAAACGGATCGAGATGAGTGACGGATATAACTGGGGTGTCTATTGGACATGTCCATAGGTTCTAGGCGGAAATGGTCAGCGCGGCGGCGTTCTTAATGCGCGCCCTCCTACGTCGAGCCCTGAGCCTCGCCACGGGCCCCTGCAGCAGCCACCTACTTCGGCCACCACAGGCCGATGTGGCACAGTTGAGCCCGTGCTAGACTGTGCTAACATCCCCCCTATGAAGGCCCGGGCCTACATCGAGACCTCCATGGTCAGCTATCTCACAGCTAGGCCGAGTCGTGATGTCGTCGCAGCAGCCCATCAGCAGATCTCGCTAGACTGGTGGGAGCGTCGCCGCCACGATTTCAACCTTGTCGCCTCGCTTCTCGTCGTGAACGAGGCCCGTCTGGGCAACCCGGAGTCGGCCGCAAGACGGCTCGCTATACTTGAAGGAATTCCTCTCTTGGAGGTGACGGCTCCGGCACAGCAGCTGGCAGTCACGATTGTTCAGAAGGGGCTTCTACCCCAGACGGCGTACCCTGATGCCCTGCACATCGCAACCGCTGCTGTGCATCAGGTCGAGTATCTCCTCACCTGGAACTGTAGCCACATTGCTAATGCGGAGATCTTACCGCAGATTGCCATGATCTGTGACCCCCTGGGCGTGGCCTTGCCGTATATCTGTACACCCGAAGAGTTACTGGAGAATCCCTATGAACACTGACCCCATTGTCGAGGAGCTTGATCGTTTGCGTGCGGAGCAGATGGCCCAGTTCAACTTTGATTTCGAAGCCTTCTACCGGGATCTCAAAGAGCAGGAGAAGCTCTTGCCGCAGGCAGTACAACCTCCACCGGAGACGCCGCCGAGCCCACGTTTGCACCGGACGGCTGGCCTCGCCAGCCGCCGGTGAACCGGCAAACGTTAGCCATCCGGGGGAGTCTCTTAGGAGGGGCGGAAAATGACTAACGACCATCCTCCTGCCGAGGTATGGCAAGATCCGATCGTGGCCGAAGTGCGGAAGGCCCGAGAGGCCCTTTTTGCCGAGGCAAACTACGACATTCACGAATTCTGCCGGCGCCTCTCAGCTAGGCAGGCAAGCTCCGGTCATTCCATCGTGAAGCGTGGCAGCGCTCCCCGTGAGGATTCTTTGGAGGAAGCTGCCCAGCCTCCCACGGAGGCCAAAGCCGGCTAAGGATCAGCTTGCCATGTCGCGCCAGTGCTTGGCCGTGACGAAGCGGGCCAAATGCCCGACGTTCTCTGTCGCGATGATCCCATTCACGGCCAAGGCCTGGGCTGCCAGAATGACGTCGCAATCCAGAGCTTTGGGGTCAGCGGTTGGCATCCCGCGCCTCCTGACATCGGCCCAGAGCTCTGCCGCTTTCTCCATGACTGGGGTGGTAATCGGCAAATACCAGATCGCGCTCTTGAGAAGATCGAGACGGGCGAGCCCCTGCACCTTATTGCCGCGGAGAAGCTCGCGGCGGACTTCATAGTCGACGATTTCCGGCAGGCAGAATCGGACGCCGCGAGCGGTCTGCCATCTCATCCATTCACGGCATTCGTTGGCAATCTCCATCGCCTTGGGATTTGAGATCAATCCCAAGGGTCCGGCATCGAGCAGGATGGTCATTCAGAAGGAGAAAAGCTTGCGGTTCGAGGGAGGATCCTTGTCCAGGGATTCCTTGAGAAAGGCAAAGGTCTCTTGCTGCTCCGCCTCGTCGCCCTCCAGGAGGGCATCCAACGCACGGAGTGTGCGTTCCCGTTCGGCGGCGTCCAAGACCTCCGCCGTTTCATCGAGTTGGCGGGTTTGGTTTGTCGCTCTCATATGGGTTCACCTCTCCGAAAGAAGTGTACCATGCAGCAGCCGCCCCCCCTGCCGCTCCCACCGCCAGACCTTCTTCCCCTCCAGGTGGACGCCCCCCTGCCAGCGCTGCAGGCGATCCCCCTCGTGGCGCGCGACCCAGTCCGCCTCGCCGGCCAGGAGGGCGCGCCCGAGCTCGGTCAGCTCGAAGTGGTCGCCGGTCTGGGTCAGGGCTGGGAGCGGCGCCGCGGCCAGCTCCTGGAGAGTGGAAAGGAGCTCGCCGTCGCCGTACCAGCAGCCGTGATTCGGCTCCTCCAGCCGGGTGATGGCGCGGAAGATCCCGCCGAAGCTCGACTCGCCTGCCGCCACCGCCTCCAGGCACTCCCGCTCGGTGCGGGAGAGACCGTCCTCGGCCGCCGGGAACTGCTCGAGGAGCCGCCGGAGCGCCGGGCGCAGATAGGGTAGGTCCTCCCCATCCTCCACCCTCTCGATCAGGCGCTCGATTTCCCGCGGGTCGGGCGAGCCGTGGGCGCGCCAGGCCGCGGTGGCCAGAGCGAGCTGGCTCTCGGTGACCGCCCGGCGGGTGGGAAAGAGGCCGGCGAGCTGTTCGGCGGTGAGCTGGCCCAGGCCGTAGAAGGGCTCGACCCCGGGGAACGCGCCGACCTCGATCAGCTGGAGCGCCCGCCGGGCCGGCTGGGCTCCGAACCAATCGAGGAGACGGACGAGGATCATCTGGTCGTAGGGGCAGGCGTCGAACCAGAGGACCATCTCCTCGTCCTCAGGGAGCGCGGCGAGGAGGTCGACGTCCTGGAGGGTCTCCGCGGATACGCCACGGAAGGCGGCCCGCACGGCCCGGTACTCGGCGAAGGAGATGCCGCCCGGAGAGGGCCCGAGGGCGGCCGAGTCGCGCCAGCCGATGACTTCGCCAGGCAGGCCGCTCGCCCGCAAGAGATCCGCCGCCGAATCGCCGCTGGTGATGTGGATCATGCCGTCTCCTCTCTCGTGGGGTGCGTCTGACAGTGGCATCTTATCGGTCGCACACGGAGATTCCCGTAGAGACGCCCCGGGCGCTATCGAAATCCTTGCCGCTACCCCGCCGTCGGGGCGTCTCCAACGCGGCCGAGATCTCAGGCGTCTGCGGCCTGCGGAGACGCCCCGACGGTGGTGGTTCCGGGGAGGTCCCGGACGGCGGCTGGGGGCGTCTCTACGAAGACCCGTGAGGTAGGGGCCGATTTTTTCACAGCCTCTGAGGATGACGCGGGTCAGGTCCGCGAAAGGCTACGGCCTCCCCCAGAGGTCCTTCTCGTCCTTGGGGGGAGCCGGCCGGCGGTGGGACTTGGCCTGGACCGCGGCCACCTCCTCCAGGGTCGGCGCCAGGACCTGGCGCTGTATCGTTGCGAGCGCGTCGATCCCCTGGAGGGCGAGGTCGACCAGGGCGTCCATCTCGGAGCGGCGGAAGCTCCGCTTCTCGCCCGTCCCCTGGATCTCGACCAGCGAGCCGTCCGCCGTGGCCACGACGTTCATGTCGACCTCCGCCACCTGGTCCTCGACGTATTCGAGGTCCAAGAGGGGAGCCCCGCCCACCAGGCCGACGGAGACGGCGGCGAGCTGGGCGGTGATCGGCCAGACCGTGATGTCCCCGGTGAGCAGGAGGCGGGAGAGGGCGAGGACGGTCGCCACGTAGGCGCCAGTCACCGCCGCGGTCCGCGTGCCGCCGTCGGCCTGAAGGACGTCGCAGTCGAGGGTCAGGGTGCGGTCGGGCATCGCCGTGGTGTCGATCACCGCGCGCAGGCTGCGGCCGATCAGGCGCTGGATCTCGGAGGTGCGGCCGGAGGGCCGGCCCTGGGAGACCTCGCGGGACGAGCGGGTGTGGGTGGCGCGGGGGAGCATCGAGTACTCGGCGGTCACCCATCCCTTCCCCGAGTCGCGGAGGAAGGAGGGGACCCGCGCCTCGACGCTGGCGGCGACGAGCACCCGGGTGTCGCCCAGCTCGATCAGGGCCGAGCCCTCGGCGAACTTCAGGACCCCGGGTTCGATACGGACCGGGCGGAGGGCGTCGGCGGCACGGCCGTGCGGGCGCTGGGTGGGCGGTCGGGGGCTGCGGTTCGAGTCCATGACCCGGGATTGTACCCGGCGATGGTATCCGGCGCTTGTACCCGGCGCTTGTACCCGGTTAAACGACCTCGACCCATTCGAGCGGCAGATCGGGGTCCCCCAGGATGCGCCCGGCCACCACCTGGAAGCTGGCGCCGGCGTCGGTGACGCAGAGATGCTGGGCCGCGGTCCCCGGCTCCCGGCTCTCCCGCGCCAGGCCGGCCCGAGCGAGCCCCTCGGCCACCACCTCGGCCACCACCTCGGCCGAGTCGACGAGCGTGACGCCGGGTCCCACGATGCGGGAGAGGACCGGTTTCAGGAGCGGATAGTGGGTGCAGCCGAGCACCAGGGTGTCGATGTCGGCGGCGAGGAGGGGGGCGAGGTAGCGCTCGGCGACCCGGGCGGTGATCTCGTCGTCGTGCCAGCCCTCCTCCACCAGGGGGACGAGGAGGGGACAGGCGCGGCTCACCACCGCGAGCTCCGGCCGCAGCCGGCGCAGGGCCTGGGGGTAGGCGTCGGAGCGCACCGTCGCCTCGGTGGCGATGACGCCCACCCGGCCGCGGCTGACCGCGGCCGCCGCCCGCGCTCCCGGCTCGATCACCCCCCAGAGCGGCAGGCCGGCCTGGAGGTGCAGATGGTCGAGCGCCAGGGCCGAGGCGGTGTTGCAGGCGATCACCACCGCCTTGACCCCGCGCTCGACGAGGAACTCGATGTTGCGGCGGGTGTAGCGGATGACGGTCTCCGGGGACTTGCTGCCGTAGGGGAGCCGGGCGGTGTCGCCCAAGTAGAGGATCGACTCGGCCGGCAGGCGGCGGCGCAGGGCCGAGACGACGGTCAGGCCGCCGATGCCCGAATCGAAGACTCCGATCGCGTCCATGGGAATAGGAGGCCGGGCGGCTCAGCGCGCGAGCAGGCTGCGGTCGGGGCCCAGGGGGTGGCTGGTGTCGAGGTGCCCGGAGAAGGTCAGCCGCTGGGTGCCGTTCCAGAGCAGGACCACCCGTTGCGCCTGGGGGACGTTGAAGACGATCGAGTCGACCAGGCTGTAGATCGTCTGCATCTCGGCGTCCGAGCCGCCGGCGGGCGGGTCGTCGTGGTCGGCCCAGCGGAGGTCGAGATAGGCGATGCCGTCCGCGGTCAGCTCGACGGCGCCCAACGCCACCCCGGGGGGCAGCGGACGGACGAGGCCGGCGGGATGGGAGCCGGCGGGCGGGGCGGTGGGGCCGGCGAGCAGGGCCTGGACGATCTTCTTGATCCGGTCCTTGGGCACCTCCGAGGCGGTGAGGGTGCGCCGCTCGATCCGCAGGAGACCGCGGTCGACGGCGTCGGCCGGGAAGTAGAGGTCGACCGGGAAGGTCACCTCGGGGCCGGCGCTGCCGGAGGTGGGTGAGGCGCTCCCTCCCGGCCGCCGGGTTCGCCCGCTCCACCCCCACCAGACCAGGCCGGCGGCGAGGAGGAGGAGGGCGGCGCCGAGGACGAGCCCCGCCGCCCGCCGGCTCATGGAGCGCCCGCTCCGCGCGGCGGGCGCGCCCCCGGTGCCGGGGTGGGCGGAGGCGCCGAAGGGGGTGCCGGTGCGGCCGCTCCCGGCGGGGCCGCCGCTCCCGGCGTTCCCGGCGCAGGGGCCTGGCCGGCCGGTGGGTTTTCCGGCGCCTCGACGAACGACTTGTAGCGGGTGATCGCACGGACCAGGGCGTCGACGAGGTCGGCCCGGTAGGCGGCGTCCTGGAGCTTCGCCTCCTCCTCGGGATTGGAGATGAAGCCCAGCTCGACGAGGACGGCCGGCATGGCGGCCCCGACCAGCACCCGGAACGGCGCCTGCTTGACCCCGCGGTCCTTGAGCTGCAGCGTTTCGTTGAGCTCTCCCTGGATGAGGGTCGCCAGGCGCTGGCTCTCGGCCAGGTGGCGGGTCTGGGCGAGGTCCCAGAGCATGAGGCGCAGGTCGTCCTGCGAGGGCTCCCCACCGGGAGCACCGGGGGCACCGGCGGCGCCGGGTGCGCCGGTCCCGGCCTGACCGTTCTCCGCCGTGGCGGAGCTGGCGGCGCGGGTGTCGGTCGGCTGCGGGGCCAGGAAGTAGGTCTCTGCGCCGTGCGCTCCGGCGCCGAGCGAGGAGTTCAGGTGGATCGAGATGAAGAGGTCCGCCCGGTTCTGGTTGGCGATGGCGGTCCGGGTGTCGTGCGGCAGGTTGGCGTCCTCCGAGCGGGTGAGCACCACCCGCACCGGCAGCTTCTGCTGCAGCCGGCTGGCCAGCGTCTGGGCGAGGAGGAGGGTGAGCGCCTTCTCCTGCACGCCGCCGGGACCGATCGCCCCGGTCTCCGTCCCCCCGTGGCCGGGGTCGATGACGATCGTATGGATGCCGCTCGGCGGGGGCGGCGGAGCGAAGGCGGGGCCGGCCGGGGCGGCCGCGGTCTCGCCGTGGACGTCGAAGACCAGCCGGAAGGGGTTGTCCAGGGTGTAGCTCTCGACCCCGGCCTCCGGGGCGAGGTCGATCCGCACCCGCTCCGGGGTGATGTCGACCCCCTTGACCAGGGGGTCCTCGACCTTGCGCGGCGGCGAGGGGACGGCCAGGCGGTCGGCGAGCATCTGTACCTCGACCCGGCCGGGCTGCTGGGCGAGACGGTAGTGCGGCGTGTCGCCGAACTGCAGGACGACGGTCGTCATCCCCTGGAGGTGGACGACGTCGAGCGCCACCGGCAGCTCGCGCGCGCTGCGCCGGCCGATGACCAGGCGCTGCTCGCCGGGCCGCCAGTCGAACGCGTAGCCCGACAGGTCGCCGTAGGTCTTGGCGAGGAAATCCAGGGGCACCGCGAGCCCCCCTTCCCCCCGGGTCGGCGGCTGGGAGAGGGAGACGATGGTATCCCCCACCGTGACGACCGAGCTGCCGAGGCCGACGACGACCTCCTTGCCGGCGAGCTTCAGGGTGAAGCTCTCCCCCGTCTCCCCGGGGACGAGCTCGCCGCCCAGGACCTCGGTCAGGGCTTTCAAGCCGAAGAGCGGCCCACCGGCGGCGAGGCTCACCGGGACGCGGATCTCGCGCCCGTCCAGGGTCACGGTCGGCGAGCCCCCACCCGGTGCCGTCGGGGACGTGGCGCGCTGGCTCTGAGCGATCCCCAGGACCGGAACGAGGAGCAGGAGGAGGAGCGGCAGCGAGGCGAGAGAACGGCGGTCCTTCACGGCGCAAGAGGATACCACTTGCGCCGCCGCTGCCCCTACGGCCGGCGCTTTCGAGGTGCGGCCGAGCGACCCCCACGATGCAGGGCCGGTCGCCGGCCTTCGTAGAGACGCGACTTGCGCAGGCTCACGACGTCGTCAACACCTCGTAGTGCGTGACCGTCGGCTCCTGCTCCAGCAGATACGCGGCATCCTCGGGGTAGTAGTGAGCCCGCTCGACATCCTCGCCGGCGAAGGCGCGGATCGTCTCGTAGGAGTCCCAGAGCGAGAGGAGGAGGAAGTGGGCGACGTCGCCCTCAATGCGCCTCAAGACGTAGACGCCGCGATTCCCCGGCGTCTTCTCGTAGTCCGGCACGCCCGTGCGGAGCAGATACTCGTGGTAGGCATCCGCCTTCGCGGCGGGAACTCTTCCATGCCAGGTCCTGCCGATCATCGGCAATCCTCCCTTCCGAAGCGCAAGGCCGCCAGCCAGAAAATCCACACGGATACTGTCTCGTTTTCATCTTTCTATTTCACCTGCTCCACCGTCGCCAGAAGCGCCAGCGCATCGGCCACCCCCTCCGGCGGTGCAACGTGGGTGAGCACCGTGAAGCTCACGCAGAGGTCCCCCGCGGGGAGAGCGCCCTGGGTCAGGTGCTCGTACTCGCCGGGTTTCGGGGCCGGGTCGGTTACCGAGAACCAGTAGCCCAGGCCGGACTTCGACCGGATCTCGTGGAGCGGCGCCTCCTTTTCGATCCCTACCCGGAGCCGCAGGTCACGGATGCGCGAGATCTGCGCCTTGATCCAATCCGGAGTGTTGAAACCGGGCTCTCCCGTGGGCGATCCCAACGGCGTCACCAGAAGCCGGAAGGCCGGACCCGAGACGGGAGTGAAGAGGAAGGTGGAAGGCAGATCCGCCTTGGACGCCTGCCGGGTCTCGACCGTCCATCCCGTCGGTACGGCGACCTGGAGCCGGCCGTGGCCGGGGACGGGAAGCTGCTTGGTTTCCGCTGACTTCTGCGCCCACCCGGCCGTCGCGAGGACCATCGTGACGAGCGCGATCCCGACGGACCGGCTACGCATCCTTGCGCTCCTCCGCGGGATTCCGCGGACCCTGGCCGAAGCCGGCTTCGAAGGCCCCGACATCTGAATAGTAGCGGCGCGCGATCTCGGCCGAGGCCGGGTTGGTGTAGATCTCCGGCACCGGGTGCTCGAGCAGACCGGCGATCGCCGCCGCCACCTCCTCGGGCGACTGCGGCTGCATCGGTCCGGTGGGGGGCGGACCCGCCGGGGTGCCGCCGAGGGCGTTCTTGGCAAACTCGGTGAGGACGATCCCCGGCATGACGAGCGAGACGTGAATCCCCGGATACTCCCGCCGGAGATCCATCCGCAGATTGGCGGTCAACGAGTTGAGCGCCGCCTTGGAAGCGCTGTAGACCGAACGGAAGCTGGCGAGCGGCACCCTCCCGAGGAACGAGGAGACGTTGACGAGATGCCCGGCGCCACGTTCCTGGAAGTGGGGGACGATGGCCTGCATCCCATAGAGCGCCGACTTGACGTTGACCGCCATCATCTCGTCGAAGTCCTCGTCGGTCAGCTCCAGGGTCGGCTTGCCGATGCCGCGGCCGGCGTTGTTGATCCAGACGTCCACCTGGCCGAAGGCGGCGAGCGCCCGGTCGCGCAGGCGCTCGACCTCGCGACAGTGACGCACGTCGGTGGCCACGGCGAGCGCCTCCGGCCCGCACTCCGCCGCCACCTCCTGAAGCTCCTTCTCCCGGCGCGCCGCGAGCGCCAGCCGGTGCCCCTGGGCGCCGAGTCGCTTCGCGAGGACCGCGCCGATCCCGCTGCTCGCCCCGGTCAAGACGATGACCTTGCTGGAAGACATACGCTACGACCCCCTGCCGGCTGTGGCCGGCCGTCCTGTCTTCCCTATCTTTTCATGAAGGAGGTCGATGCGGGCTGGATCGAGCAGGGGGCCGAAACGGGTCGGGATGGTACCGCTTCGGCCCCCGTCTTTCCGATTCAACCGCCGAGAGCCTTGAGCAGCTTGGCTCCATCCGGGCTCCCCCACCCCGTGCAGGCATCCCATCCCTTCCGGGCTGCGTAGGCACCGTTGTTGCCCGCGCTGATGTCACGGAACAGGCCCTTGCCCGTGAGCGAGCCATAGAGCAGCGGGTTCAGGAATCCCACCGGCTTCTGCAGTTTCTGGTTGATCAAGGCGATCAGACCGGCCCACAGGGGCGCCACCGCGCTGGTCCCTCCGATGACGAACTCCTGGCCATCGACGCGGACCCGGTACCCGGTTACCGGGTCCGCGTCCCCCGCGACGTCGGGTACCCCGCGGCCGGGGCCTCCATTCGGATTGGCCGAGTTGGGGACATGGGCCGTGCTCTGGTAGGTCGGGAGGGGGAAGAAGCTGCTCACACCACCCCCGGTCGAGCTGTCCGACGCTTCGTTCCAGACCACTTCGGCGGTGATCGCAGTCCCGCTGGCGACCACCTTGGTGCCGCCGCACGCCAGTGCGAACGGGCTGGACGACGGGAAATCGACGTGGGCCCGGCTGTCCCCCTCTCCATCTCCCGAGCCGTTGTCGCCTGACGCGCAGCAGATCGTCACGCCGAGCGCGGCAGCCGCCTGGAAGGCCTTGTCGAACTCTTGCATCGCCTGGACCGTCCAGCGGGACTCTGGGTTGCCCCAACTGATCGAGATGACCGAAGGCTTGTTCACATTGTCGTGCAGAGCCTTCGTCACGGCGTCGAGGAACCCCTGGCTGGTGTTGGGGGCGAAGTAGACGACGATCCGTGCCTTGGGGGCGACTGCGGCTGCGACCTCGATGTCGAGCATGACCTCGCCGTCCGCACTGTCGGTGGTCGTGGGATGGTTCTTTCCCCCGTCGACGCTGACCGCCTTCACGTCGGGCATGGGCAGACCGAGCTCGGCGAAGTACTTCTGGAGGTCACCCGGTCGGAAACCGCCGCCGAGCTCGATCAGAGCGATGCACTGTCCAGTGCCGTCGAGACCGGTAGGGAAGTCATAGAGCTTGGCCAGCTCGCGGGGGGTGAACGCCCGGACGACGGTATGGGCCGCCGCGACTCCGTTCGCGCCTTGCCGCTGGAAATGGGGCTTGGCCTGGGGGCGGTTGTCGAGCCCGAAGACGCCTTCGACGATCCCGGCCAGGTCGGCCGGCACGGTCACCGGGCCGGTCCGGCCGCGGTAGCTACCCTCCGGATGGTCGAACTGCTCCAGCTGAACCCCGAAAGCCGCGTTGAAAGCCGCCGTCGTTCCCGATAGGACGACGCTCCTCCGGGCGGCGCTCTTCTCCACGACCTGGAGACCCTGGTCCTGGGCGAAGGATTCGACCTTGGCGACGTCCTGTGGGTCGGCGCCATGGGTCTCCACGTAGGCCTCGCGGCTCAGGTAGCGGCGCTCCTTGGGCGGTTGGTCCTCCAGAGCGCCGGTCGCCGCCAAGCTCTGCAGCGCGGTCTTCGGCCGCAGCCGAACGGTCACCTCGAGACGCTCGTCCGCCGCGACCGGGCCGACGGCGCGAGCCCCGGGAACCGGGGTACGATCACTACCAAGAACTTTGCTGCGCTGGCTGTGCACGGGTTCTATCCTCCAGTGGAGTGGCAATGCCGTTGGCCGCAGTCGAGCGGACCTCCAGCGTTCTTTGAGATCTCCGGCTCCATCCCCTACCAGGGATGGCCGGCTTCTAGCAGTTAGACGAACGCGGAAGGGTTTTCCCCTCAGCGGGCAGCCTGAGAGGGGGCTTCAGGGCACGACCACGGAGATCGCGGGCAGTCCAGCCAGGGGGGAGCCGGCGGCGGCACGTCGAAGATCTGAGCCAGCACCCGGGCGAAGTTGCCGCCCAGGACGAGCTCGACGTCTTTCTCCCCATAGCCGCGGCGCAGGAGACCTTCGGCGAGATCGAAGACCCGGCGCGGGTGGTCGAGGCCGGCGATGGCGTACATCGGGCGGACCCGGCCGGTCCGCGGGTCCAGGGCGTCGAGATCCGTATCG
>DASQPA010000004.1:0-3438 GCA_035644215.1 Thermoanaerobaculia bacterium | reverse complement strand
CCAGCCGTTCATTCTGCAGGCCGCCTTCGTGCCCGCCCGGTATCTGGGCGGTCTCGGGAGCGTGGGGGGCGGCAGTCTGCCCGCCGGCTTCGCCTCCGCTCTCCTCTCCATGTTCCTCCATGGCGGCTGGACCCACTTCCTGGGCAACATGCTCTTCCTCTGGATCTTCGGCGACAACGTCGAGGACCACCTGGGGCACCTGCGCTTCCTCTTCTTCTATCTCGCCTCGGGTTTCGCGGCCACGGCCGCCCAGGCGTTCATGGACCCCGCCTCGACAGTCCCCATGATCGGCGCCTCGGGGGCCATCTCGGGGGTGCTCGGGGCCTACCTCTTCCTCTATCCGCGGGCGCGCATCGTCTCCCTCGTCTTCCTCGGCATCTTCGTCCAGATCATGCAGGTGCCGGCGATCGTCTTCCTGCCGATCTGGTTCCTCATCCAGTTCTTCTCCGGGCTCGCCTCGCTGGGGGTGCCCACGGCGCACTCGGGTGGGGTGGCCTTCTTCGCCCACATCGGCGGCTTCGTCGCCGGCTCGCTCCTCCTCTTCGTCCTGGGCCGCCGCAAACCCCCGCCGCCCGCCGCCCTGCCCTGGTGAGCTTTTTCCGGCGACCATACGTCCGGGCCGCCCTTCTCTTCGCGGCCCTCCTCGCTTTCGACGCCTTCGTCGTCGAGCCGCACCTGCTGCTCTTCGAGGACCGGGTCCAGATCGCGGTCGACGCCTCGCCCCTCCGCGTCGTCCACCTCTCGGACCTCCACATCGCGCGCGAGGAGCCGCTCCTGCGCCGCCTGCTCAAGAGCGTCGCCCAGGCCCATCCCGACGTCATCCTGCTCTCCGGCGACCTGGTCCGCGACGTGCCCGATTTGGAACCCTTCGCCCGCCACACCGCGGCCGCCACCGCCTTCCTCGCCCAGCTGCGCGCCATCGCCCCGGTCTATGCCGTCCAGGGGCACAGCGAGTACCAGGGGCTGATCGTCGCCGCCCTCCGGGAGGCCGGGATCGACTGGCTGTCGAACCAGGGGGTACGGCTGGGTGGAGAGCGGCCGGTCCTCCTCCTCGGCCTGAACCAGCAGGTGGGGGAGGACGCCTACATCCCCCACTGGCACCCGCCGTTCCGCATGGGCCGGCAGCGCGGCCTCTGGCGGCTCTCCGGCGGGCGGACCCTGCCCTACAAGGACTTTTACCTGCACTACGACCCCGCGCCTCACGGCCTCGCGGACGAGGGCGGCCCGCTCGCCTGGAGCGGCTACGAGATGGTGTGCGACAGCTGGATCTCGAATCCGGACGTGGGAGCCGGGATCGCCGTCCACAGCCGCTATGTTTTGGGGGAGGACCGCATGCTCCGCCTGCGCCGGGTGAAGTCCGAGGACGGAAGGCCGGGGAGCTTCTGGCTGATCGCCCAGGGGACGACCTTCGAGGGCCACCCCGACACCGGGGTCGATCCGCAGCCCGGCCGCTGGTACCGGCTGCGGATGCGGACGGAGGTCGAGCCCGGGAAGGTGCGCTTCTTCGCCCGGGTCTGGCCGGTGGAAAAGCCCGAGCCGGCCCGCTGGCAGGCCTGGGGCGAGGACCGGAGCCCGCTGCGGATCGAGGCCGGCACGGTGGGCCTCGGCGCCTGGGGCGGGGGAACGGTCCTCTACCGGAACCTCAAGGTGACGGCCTTGGACGGCCAGGTCCTCCTCGACGAGCCCTTCGCCGGTTCCGGCGGGCCTGGCGGCCCGAACCGGCTGCCCGCCGGCTGGCGGCAGGGGGCACGCGGCACCCGGCTGGCCCTGGCGCTCGCCCGCAGCCCCGCGGTCCCCCCGGGCACGCCCCGGGTCGTCCTCTCCCACGTCCCCGACGTCGCCCCCGAGGCCGCCTACCGCGGCATCGAGGTGGTCCTCGCCGGCCACACCCATGGCGGCCAGGTCCGCGTCCCCTTCGTAGGGCCGCTCACCACCCGCTCCCGGATCGGCGCCTATTTCGACCACGGCCTCTTCACCTGGGCAGCTCCCAACGCCAGGGGCTGGACGACGCTCTTCGTCAACTCCGGGGTGGGGACGTCGCTTTTGCCGGTGCGCTTCTGGTGTCCGCCGCGGTGGGCGGTGGTGGAGCTGGAGGAGGAGAGGCCCCCGGCCCCATAGGCGCTAACTTTGTGCCGTAGAGAGGGCCGGGCGGTTCGCGGTATAGACACAAGATCGGTCGCCGAGACACGAACAGCCTCAGCTATAGACATAAGAACCGGTCGTAGAGACATTAGGGACGCGCCTGGAGACACAAGAATCGCAGCTGTAGACACGAGGGAACTCGTTGTAGACATAAGCGACGGGCCTGGAGACACTACGGAACGGGCTGTAGACACAGGAATTCGCACTGTAGACATTAGAAAGTCCGCTGTAGACACTAGAAAGTCGACTGGAGACACTAGCCCCCGGCCTGGAGACACTACGGGTCGACTTCTCGTGTCTCTACGCCCTGCCGTAGTGTCTACAGACCCGATTCTTGTGTCTCCAGCGCCTTCGGTAGTGTCTCCAGCCGGCGTTCTTGGGTCTACAACGCCTGCCGTAGTGTCTACAAGCCCGGTGTGAGTGCCTCTACGGTCGTTCGTAGTGTCTACAAACTCCTCCCGAAGTCCTGGAAGCCGGACCGTCGTGTCTCCACCAGCGCCGTGGCCGCCTCCGGGGGCCTCGCCGATGGCGCGGGCCAGGATTTGACATCTGCGCAAGTCCTCCGCATGTTGCGCGGCGGCGCGTTCTACTACGACTCCACGAACGTCCGCTGTGCCGTCCGCAACAGGAACGTCCCGGGCTTCAGGGACAGCGCCATAGGATTCCGAGTCGCGCTGTCCCCATTCCGCTCTGATCTCTGAGAGCTCTGGACTCTGTTTTCTCTGGGCCAGCCCTCACCCCCGGCACCCATAGGCGCTAACTTACCCAGCGGGCGCGGGATTGGAGTGGCTGGAGGAGCGGGTGGGGGTCCCTGGGAGCGCCGGCGTCTCGCCGGCAGGATAGCGATGAACTGCAAGAGCCGGCGAGGACGCCGGTGCTCCCAGGGAGACACCTCGCCGGAAAGTCGGGCCCACTCGCGGCGCCGCTCGGTGAGGCAACTCGCCAAGTGGGGGGACCCGGCAGCCGCGGGCCGTGCCCCTGGCTTCCAGCTCCCTGCTTTCGTGTTCGATCTCCCTGCTTCTGTCCCCGGTTGCCCTGCTTCTGTCCTCGGTTGCCCTACTTCTGTCCTCGGTTGCCCTACTTCTTTTTCTGATGGCCCTACTTCTGCTCTCGGTTGCCCTGCTTCGGTCGTGAATCCCCCTCCTTTTCCTCAGCATCCCCCCACTTCTGATTCCCAGCTCCCCATTTCTCGCGCCGGAGCCCTTGCTCGGCGCCCAAGCTGCCCATTTCTTCCTTCGAGATCCCCTCTTCTGGCGCCGAGCTCCCTCATCGGGCTGTGGCGCTGCCAAATCCGTC
>DASQPA010000003.1:0-38461 GCA_035644215.1 Thermoanaerobaculia bacterium | reverse complement strand
GAGTTCGCCCGCAAGCGGCGGGGCGAAGTCAAAACCAACCTCACTCCCCCCGAGGGGACGGTGCTCCGCATCTTCCCCGAGGAGGGTTTCGGTTTCCTCGCCGGGGAGGACGGGCGCGAGCTCTACTTCCACCGCAATTCCGTTTTGGACCCCGGCTTCGACGCGCTCGCCGTGGGAGCGCGGGTGCGCTACGCCGAGGAGCAGGGCTTCGAGGGACCCCAGGCGAGCACGGTGAGCCTGGCCGGCGGGACGGCCGCGGGGACCGCGGGTGCCCCGGAGGCTTCCGAGGTCTCATAGCGCCTGCACGGGAGGTCTCGTGCCGAGCAGGGCAGGCACAGGGGCACAGCCCCTACCTGCCCTGCCCTCCACGTCCTCTCCTACTACAACGCCGCGTAGTGTTCCGCGATCAGCTCGCGGGCGCGGTGCACGTCCTCGCGCGGCTCGGGGACCCGGTTGAAGAGCAGGCGGTAGGTGTGGCGCAGGGTCTCCAGGTCCTGTTCCTGGAGGAGCTTCAGGACCTCGCGGAGCGCCCGTTCCGCCACCGGGCCGTGGAGCTTCATCTCCACCTCCCGCTCGATGAGGACGAGGGCGAAGAGGAGCGGCTCGGGCAGCTCGGCGAGCGGCGGGGCGTCCTCCAGGGTGGACGTCTCGGCCTCCTTGAGCTCGGGCCGGCGGCGGCCGGGAGTGAAGGGCAGGGTGCGCACCTGGTGGGCGAAGCGGGAGAAGAGGTGGAAGATCTCGCCCTCGGAGGCAAAGTTACCGACCAGCCGGGCGTCGCTCCCCACCTCCAGCCGCGAGGTCTCCTGGAGCACCACGTGGGCGCGCGCCGTGTCGTCCAGGTGGAGCACCCGGGCGCTCACCTTCCAGGCGGTCAGGCTCCCCTGCACGAAGCAGGTCTCCGGACAGCGGACCTGTACCGCCTCGACCTCGGCCCCGCGGTCGATGCGGACCGACCCGGCCGCCGACTCCAGGATGCCGTAGCGGCCGGAGCTCTGGATCACCAGGTTGCCGGGAGCGAAGATCGACAGCTGCCCGGAAGAGTCGACCTCGATGCGGGTCCCCTGGGGGATGACGAGGGTGGGGGCCTCCGCGAAGGCGAGGTCGGCGCGCGCCTTCCACTTCCGGCGCCGGTTCATCGCACCGGCAGGGGATCGTACTCCCCCGCTCGCGGACCGCTCGCCGCCCCGAGGAGCAGGCGCTCCTCGTTGGGCCAGCGGTGGTCCAGGATGTAGACCCGCGGATCGACCGGCCGGTAGTCTCCCGAGCCATCGCGCCGCAGGATCTCGTAGTGGAGGTGGGGGCTGGTCGTCCAGCCGGTGGTGCCGACCGTCCCCAGGACGGCTCCCCGCCGCACCCGCTCGCCGCGCCGCACCTTGATCTCGGCCAGGTGGCCGAAGGCGGTATAGAAAAGGTCGCCGTCCTTGACCAGCACCAGGTTGCCGAGCTGCCACCAGCTCCCGTGCTGGCCGGCCGGGAGCTGGCCGGCGAAGACGACGGTGCCGTCGGCCGGGGCGTGGACCGGGGTGCCGACGTTCGCCGCCAGGTCGAGCCCGGCGTGGAACTCCTGGACGTGGGTGAAGGGGCTCTTACGGCGGGCAAAGCCGCTGATGAGGACGAAGCGCTCCCCCTTGAGCGGGCAGGCGGCGGGGGTGGTCGCCGCGAGGTCGGGATGGGTGCGCTCGAAGCCCTCGATCTCCGCCAGGCGGCTGTCGAGGAGCGCCAGGTCCCCTTCCATGTGGGCGCGCAGCCGGTCGCCCTGTTCGATTGCGTCGACGTAGATCGAGTCGACGGCCGCGGCGGGCGGCGCGGCCGGGGCGGCCGGCGGCGCCGGGTGCGGCAGCCCCGCCGACCCCGCCGATCGCAGGAGGCCGTAGGCGAGGCGGACCTTGGCGGCCTGGAAACCGAGCCCGCGGCTGCGCTCGGCGAGCTGATCGATCCGTCCGACCAGGGCCTGCAGCCGCTCCCCCTGCCGCACCCGCTCGGCTACCATTCCCTGGTACTCCTGGCTGGACAGCAGCCCCCGCACCACCCCGGGGGCGAAGGCCAGGGCCAGGGTGAGGAAGAGCGCATAGACCAGCCCGGCCAGGCACCAGAGGGTGACCTCGACGCGGCCCAGGAAGAGATAGATCACCCGGTGCCGGATGTCCGAAGGGTGGATCTGGATCTCCAAAGCGCGCACCCGCCGCCGGCCGCCGACGGTCGAGTCGAGAATGGTGGGGGCGGCGAGCGCCGCGGCCGGTTTCCTCATCGGGTCCTCAGGTCTCCCTCACACCACCGCCCCGGCCGGCTGGGCCAGCGGATGGACGCGGTCGATGGCGGCCTCGCTGGCGTGGCGGCGGACCGCCGCCAGCAGCTCGGGCTGCACCCCGGAGGTCCCCGCCACCACGTTGCCGGAGCGGAAGTAGTCCGTGCCGCCGTCCAGGTCGGTCACCTTGCCGCCGGCCTCGCGGACGAGGAGGATGCCGGCCGCGATGTCCCAGGGGGAGAGGCGGAATTCGAAAAAGCCGTCGTAGACCCCGGCCGCGGTATAGGCGAGATCGAGCGCCGCGGCGCCGCAGCGGCGGATCGCCTTGGCGGAGAGGAAGGCTTCGCGGAAGACGGCGAGGTAGAGGTCGAGAGTGGCATGGGCGCGGAACGGGTAGCCGGTGGCGAGGAAGGCCCCGCGGAGGCCGCCCTGCGGCGAGACGTGCATCGGTCGGCCGTTCCAGGTCGCCCCGGCCCCCGCCGCGGCGGCGAAGACGTTGCCGCCCTCCGGGTCGTGGATCACCCCGGCCAAGAGCTCGTCCCCCTTGCGGCAGGCGACCGAGACGCAGTAGACGGGGAGGCCCTGGAGGAAGTTGGTGGTGCCGTCGAGCGGGTCGATGACCCACTCGTAGTCCCCTCCCTGGCCGACCCGCTCCCCGCCCTCCTCGGCGAGAATCCGGTGGTCGGGGTGGCGGGAGAGGATCGTGCGGACGACCGCCTCCTCGCTCTCCTTGTCGGCCCGCGTCACGAAGTCGTTCTCCCCCTTGCGCCGGACGTCCAGTCCGGTGCCGCGGAAATAACGGGTAACGACCGCCGCCCCGGCGGCGGCGGCGGCGATGGCGGTGTCGAGCAGGTCGGTATGCATGGGGCGCTATTATGCCAGGTAACCCCGAGGGAGACGGAGCAAGAAGCGGGCCAGAGAGAGACCGCCGGCCGCCCCGGCCGCCCCGAAAACGTCTCCGGGAACCCCTGGCCGGCGGACTTTCTTGAGGTTCTGGAGGCTCCCGGACAGGTTCCCGAAGGTCCGGAAGAACTGCGGGGAGAGATCTGACGGTATGCTTTCGCCCGTCATGAGCGAAGTGGAACGGCCCTCGCGGCGGGTGATCGGGATCGTCGGCGGTCTCGGTCCATACGCGCACGTCGATTTCGAGCGCCGGCTCCTCGCCGCCGTGCCCGCCGCGTCCAGGGACCAGGACTACCCGGACTGGCTCGTCTCCTCGATCCCGGCGACGCCGGATCGCACCGAGCACCTCCTGGGCCAGGGTCCCTCCCCGGTGCCGCTCCTCGTGCAGAGCCTGGAACGGCTCGCCGCCGGCGGTGCCGACTTCGCGGTGATCACCTGCATTACAGCCCATGCCTTTCTCGATAAGGTCCGGCCCCAGGTCCGGCTGCCCATCCTCGACGTCGTCGCGGCCACCCTGGCCGAGGCCGAGCGGCTCCAGGGCGGTTCCGCGCGGATCGGTCTCCTGGCGACCACGGGGACCCTGGATTTCCGCCTCTTCCCCAAGGGGGCGCAGCGGATCACCCCGGGGCTCTCGCTCATCTCCCTCCGCGACCTCCCCTCCGGCGAGAATCTCCAGGAGGAGCTCGTGATGCGGCCGATCTACGGTCCCCTCGCGGCGGGCGGCCGGCTGGGCGGCGGGTTGAAATCGGGGCAGGACCGAGACCCGCAGACCGGCGAGCTCCACCGCGACGTGCTGGCCCGGGCGGCGGCCCTCCTCGCCGACGCCGGGGCCACCGCGGTGATCACCGGCTGCACGGAGATCTCTCTCGCCCTGGGGACGGCGCCGCCCGGCGGCCCGCCGCTCCTCGACCCGATGCAGATCGCGGCCCGGACCGCGGTCGCCATGGCGCGCGGCGAGTTGTCCCTGCCGCACCAGAGCTGAGGCTAGGCCCTACCCCTCCCACCCCCGCCACCAGCCGCGCCAGGTGAAAGGGCGATCGAGGACGCTGAAGTCCACCCGATGGCGCCCCGCTGGGAGCGGGATGCCGCGGAACAGCAGGTCGAGCGGCGGGCTTTCCACCCGCCGGCCGTCGACGCGTGCCGCCCAGAGGGACGAATAGGAGTCCGCCAGCACCAGCCAGCCGGGGGCGGGCAGCTCGACCGTCGCCGTCACCCGCTGGTCGTCGTAGCGCTGCAGCTCGACCCGGGCTGCGCCGTCCGCCAGGACCACGGCCTCGGTCGGCGGCGGGCTGGATTGCGCCGGCAGGAAGTCCAGACGCACGGCGAGGCGACGGGGATCGAAGTCCGGCCGGGTGAAGGTGGCGAGCGCCCCGCGGGCGGTGGCGACGCTCTCCAGCCGGTAGACCACGAAGGCCCGGGGCAGCGGCGGCGGCACTTTCGCCGTCGCCGCCACCGCCGGATCGGCGTGGAGCGCGAAGACGTCGTCGCCCACCGGGGTGGCGACCAGGCCGCGGCGGGCCAGGGCCGGCAGGTACTCCGGCCGCGGCACGTAGGCGTACACCGGGAGCCCGGGCGCCAGGAGCTGCCCCTGGGGGCCGACCCGGAAGCTCTCCCCCTGCGCGAGGTAGCGCCGGAGCGGCTGCAGACTCACCGGCACCCCGAGCGACGCCGGCGGCAGGTGCTGGACGATGACGCCACGGTAGGCCGGGGCGCCCAGCTGGCTGCTGTAGAGGAGGCCCATGCTGACCTCGTAGTCCAGGGAATAGAGGACGGCCGACCGCCCCACCCCGCTAGCCCCGCCGGCAACGTGGGCCAGTACCGCGTCGACCTGCGCCGCCTCCGCCCGGCGTTCGGCCCGGCGCGAAATACCGGGGCCGTGGAGCAGCAGGAGGAACAGGGCCGGCAGGACGAGCAGGGCGCCGCCCGGGGACCGCCCCAGGAACCGCCAGCGCTCGGCCAGCCCTTCGAGCCCGAGGCCGAGATAGAAGCCCAGCGCCAGGTAGGCCGGGATGGCGTAGACGTACAGGTCGGGCACGGTATAGACGGCCAGGAAGGCGAAGGTGGCGAGGAAGACGAGGCCGAGCAGGGCCTCGACCGGCCCCCGGCGGCCCCGGCCCCACCGGCTCCAGATCCCGAGCACCGGCAGCACCCAGAGGAGCGACAGCTCCCGGCCCGCCAGGCCGGCGATCTGCGGCAGCCGCTCGCGGAGCAGGGCGCTCCAGCCGAGCTGGAAGAGGTGGGTGCGGTGGGGGCCGCCGGCGAGGTTGTCGAGCAGCTCGCGGAGGTCCACGGCCTGCATTTCGAGGTAGGGCACCCGTAGCCAGTAGGTGCAGGCCACCACGTAGCCGTAGAGCAGCAGGCTGCCCAGGGCGGCCGCCGCCAGTGCTCCCCACAGGCGGGGACGGTAGAGGGCCTTCCGGTCCACCAGCAGGACGAAGACGGCGAGGCCCGGCGCCAGGCAGACCGTGGTCAGATGGTTGGTGAAGGAGAGAACGTAGAGCGCGAGCGCCGCCTCCAGCCAGACCGGCCGCCGCTCCTGCAGCCAGCGGAGCAGGGCGTAGAGCACCGCGGCGGCGAACAGGTAGTTAAGGCTGTAGACCTCCGCCATGACCGACTGCGACCACAGGGTGGGGGTGAGGCCCAGGCAGAGGGCGGCGGCGCCGGCGACCCCGCGGCGCACGCCCTGGCGGCGCAGGGTGGCGGCGAAGAGCAGGGTGCCGGCGACCGAGCAGAGCGCCGACAGCAGGTTGCCCCGGTAGGCCGGCGAGCCCACCGGCAGCAGCCGGTCGAGGAGGTGGCAGAGCAGCACCCAGGTGGGGTAGCCGGTGGCGTGGGGGGTGCCCAACCGCTCCCCCACCAGCTGCAGCTTGGCGCTGTCGCCGGAGCCGGGGAGGTCCGGCAGCAGGCCGAAGTGGTAGATCCCCAGCAGGGTGATTGCGAGCAGGAGGCCGCCGACCAGATCCCGCCGGTCGGGCGGAGGAGCCGGCTGGGGGGGGTCGGGCGAGGACGGAGCGCAACTGTCTGAGCCCGGCGGGCGTAGTTGGCCCGCCGGGCGAGTTTGAGCACCGCCCGCAGCCCGACCCCCTCCAGCCGGCGCGGCGGCGCTCACCGGTCCGGCCGCGGCTCCGCCGGCAGCACCCCCTGGGCGACCGCCTCCTGGACCATGGCGCGGGCGACCTCCCAGAGGGCGGGGGCGCCCTCGGCCATCATGGCGTTGGTGGCGAGGACCCGGTCGGCGGTCACCCCGTTCTCCCGCCAGCCGCGGCCGTTGCCGTGGAGGTTGTGGAGCATGGGCATCAGGCGGTCGAGGGCGGCGGCGAAACGCGCCTCGGGGGTCTGCCGCGCCTCGAACTCCTCCCACAGCTGGCGCATCCGGACGCCCTGCTCAGGCGGGAGGAGCGCGAACAGGCGATCGGCCGCCCGCCGCTCCCGCTCCGCCTGGTCGACCTGCCCCGCGGTGTCGTAGCGGAAGGTGTCCCCGGCGTCGATCTCCACCACGTCGTGGACGAGGACCATCTCGATCACCTTCAGGCGATCGACCGGCTCGGCCGCGTGCTCACAGAGGACCATCGCCATGATCGCCAGGTGCCAGCTGTGCTCCGCCGAGTTCTCCCGCCGCTCGCTGTGGAGGAGCCAGGAGCGGCGCTCGATCCCCTTCAGGCGGTCGAGCTCGAGGATGAACTCCAGTTGGCGGGCGAGCCGGTCGGGGTCGAGCATGAGAGCAAGCGTACCACCCCTCTCCGCCGGCCGCAGGAGACGCCGAAAATTCTCGGGAGACCGGTAAATTTACGGCCAGCCCCCTGGGTTTACGACTCGCAGCCTTGCATTTAAGTACCGCACAAGTTGTCAATTCTGCACATTCTGTTGACATTAGTACCCACGTGTTAACACAATCCTCCCGCTAATTCGCTGGCTCTTCCCGGAGGGGGAAAGGATTGCAATGACGGAGCGGGAGAAGAGGTTCGCTCGCGCCATGGGGCATCGGATTCAGGACCTGCGCAACGCGCGGGGCTGGACCCAGGAGGAGCTGGGCCGGGAGGTGGGCCTGGACCGCTCGCGCATCAGCCGCTACGAGCGGGGACGGTTGAGCGCCAGCGGCCTGACCGTGAAGCGGCTGGCGGAGGCCCTGGGCGTCACCACCGATCAGCTCCTGGGCGTCCCCCCCCTCCGCCCGCCGCGGCTGGGCGACGCCCTGGGCGAGCGCAGCACCCAGCTCGACCTGGTGCCGCTGCCCCACCGGGAGAGCCTGCTCCAGCTCATCGACTCCTACCTGGAGACCCACAGGATCTCGCTCGCCGAGATTGCCCGCAGCCTCGGCCGGTCCCCCCTGCCCCGCCGTTGACCTCTCCGCGGTCTTTTTCGGCGATCCCTTCATCCAAATCTCCGCCAGCGCCGAAGTACAAGATAGAGATCTCCACACAGGCGGGTGGCCTGCCGTGTCGCCCGCCCCCTTTTTGCCTCCCAGGAGGAATGGCCATGGAGCACGACCGCAGCCGCCGCCTGCTGTTCGGAGGGGTCCTCCTCTTCTTCCTCGGGCTCCTCACCGGGCTCCTCCTGCCCATCCTGCCCTACCCGAGGCTCGGGCTGGGCGCGCACATGACGGCGGTGATGAACGGCATGTTCCTCGTCCTCCTCGGCCTCCTCTGGGACCGGCTCGTCCTCTCCGCCCGCGCCGCGTCTCTCGCCTTCGGCCTGATCCTCTATGCCACCTACGCCAACTGGGCTTTCAGCCTCCTGGGCGCGATCCTGGGTACCGGCAAGTTCACTCCCCTGGCCGCCGACGGCCGCCTGGCCCTCCCCTGGAAGGAGGCCCTGGTCGGCGCCGGCCTCGTCACCCTGGCGATCGCCATGGTCACCGCCTGTATCCTGCTGCTCTACGGCCTGCGCCGGCCGGCGGCGAGGTAGGGGGGGCAAGATCACGATGCAAGGGGGGTAGAGACGGGAGCAGATATACTGCACGCCCGAAAAGGAGCTCCCGATGCCCCTCCCCCTCTACCAGGTCGACGCCTTCACCGATCGCCCGTTCGCCGGCAACCCGGCCGCGGTCTGTCTCCTGCCGGCGCCGCGCGACGCCGCCTTCCTGCAGTCCGTGGCGACGGAGATGAACCTCGCCGAAACCGCCTTCCTGGTCCGCCGGGGAGCGACGCCGGCCGACGGCTGGGACCTGCGCTGGTTCACCCCGGCCGTCGAGGTCGCCCTCTGCGGCCACGCCACCCTGGCGAGCGCTCACGTCCTCTGGCAGCGGGGGGAGCTGGCGGCGGACGAGACCGCCCGCTTCCATACCCTCTCCGGGGTCCTGACCGCCGAGCAGCGGGGGGACTGGATCGTCCTCGACTTCCCGGCCGAGCCGCCGGCGGAGATGCCCGAGCCGCCGCCGGTGCTCCAGGAGGCCCTGGGGGCCGAGCTCCTGTGGGTGGGCCGCAACCGTTTCGACTACTTCGCGCTCTTGAGAGACGCCGCGGCGGTCGACGCCCTCGCCCCCGACTTCCGCGCCCTGGGCACCCTGCCGGTACGCGGGGTGATCGCCACCGCCCCGGCCGCCCTGCCGCCGTTCGACTTCGTCTCCCGCTTCTTCGCCCCCGCGGCGGGAATCGACGAGGATCCGGTCACCGGCTCCGCCCACTGCGCTCTCGGCCCCTTCTGGCGCGACCGCCTGGGGAAGGACGAGATGCTCGCCCGCCAGGTCTCCCGGCGCGGCGGCACGATCCGGGTGCGCGTCCGGGGCGACCGGACGGAGCTCGGCGGCCAGGCGGTGACCGTGCTCCAGGGAGAGCTCGCCGACTGAGTCGCTTTGCATTGCAAAGTGCCCTCCGCTACACTAGGATGACTGCGCTGACCGCGCTGAGGCGATGACTGCGACCGGGGAACGGGCAAGGACGTGACAGGAACGATCGAGATGGCGGCCGCGGAGGGCTCGCCCGCCGCGCCGGACGGGGCGGACGCGCCGCACACCCCGGGCGGCTTCGCCGCGCTCCTCGCCGGCTTCCAGGCTAAGCTCGCCGGCGAGCTCGCGGCCTGGCTCGCCGCCAAGCGCGCCGCGGCCGCCGCCTCCCCCGTCCCCTCGGACCTCGAGCTGATCGACGGCGTCGGCCAGCTGATGACCCGCGGCGGCAAGCGCCTGCGCCCGGCCCTCGTCTATTACAGCTACCGCGCCCTGGGCGGCGAAGCGGACCCGGCGGTCCTGCCGCTCGCCCTGGCGATCGAATTCCTCCACACCTACCTCCTCATCCATGACGACATCATGGACCACGCCGAGACCCGGCGCGGCCTGCCCTCGGCGCACGCGCGCTTCCGCCAGGCCCACCGCGACCAGGGCTTCCACGGCAACGCGGCGGAGTTCGGATCGGCGGTCGCCATCCTCTTAGGCGACCTCGCCCATACCTGGGCGGTCGAGCTGTTCACCGGGGTGCCGGTCGAGGGGGCGCAGGCGGCGGAGCTCTCCCGCTGCTTCTCCGTCATGAGCCAGGAGGTGATCGGCGGCCAGTACCTGGAGCTCCTCGTCGCCTCGCGCCGCGCCACCCGCCAGGCCGGCGAGGAGGAGCTGCTCTCCGTCCTGCGGCTCAAATCGGGCTGCTACACGGCGGAGCGGCCGATCCAGCTCGGCGGCATCCTCGCCGGGGCCGAGGCCCGCCCGCTCGCCGCCCTCGCCCGCTTCGGCCGGGCGGTGGGCGAGGCCTTCCAGCTCCAGGACGACCTCCTCGGCATGTTCGGCGACGCGGCGACCGTGGGCAAGCCCGTGGGCGCCGACCTGACCGAGGGGAAGTTCACCTTCCTCATCTACCACGCCCTCCAGGCCGCTTCGCCCGCCGAGCGCCAGGCCCTGACCGCCGCCCTCGGCCGGCCCGACCTGCCGGCGGAAGAGGTGGCGCGGGTGCAGGCGATCCTCGCGACGACCGGGGCGCGCCTGCGGGTCGAGGCGATGGTCGAGGAGCGCCTGGACACCGCCCGCGCCGCGCTCGCCGGGCTCGCTCTGCGGGAACCGGGGCACACCTTCCTCGAAGGTCTCGTCGACTACCTGAAGGAGCGTCGCGCGTGAGCGCCGAGAAGGTCTCTTCCGGCCCCGCGACCGAGGTACTGACCGAGGTCCTGTCGCCCTTCGACCTCCCCGGGCGCGACCGCAAGGCCGAGCACATCCGCCTGGCCTTGGACCCGCGGATGCAGCTCGGCGCCGACTTCTTCGCCGACTACACCTTCGAGCACCGCGCCCTCCCCGAGATCGACTTCGCGGAGATCGACACCACGGTCGAGTTCCTTGGGCATCGGCTCGCCGCCCCCCTCCTCGTCTCCTGCATGACCGGCGGCACCGAAGAGGCCGGGAAGATCAACCGCAACCTCGCGGCCGGAGCGGAGGCCTGCGGCGTGGCCGTGGGCGTCGGCTCCCAGAGGAAGGCGTTGGAAGATCCCCGGAATGCTGATACCTTCAGGATACGGGAAGTGGCGCCGACCGTCCCGCTCCTCGCCAACCTCGGGGCCGTCCAGCTGAACTACGGGATCGGCCTCGACCAGTGCCGGCAGGCGGTGGCGATGGTCGGGGCGGACGCCCTGGTCTTCCACCTGAACCCGCTGCAGGAGGCGATTCAGCCGGAAGGACAGCGCAACTTCAAGGATCTGCTCCCCAAGCTCGGCGCCATCGCGCAGGATCTGGGGGTGCCGGTGATCGCCAAGGAGGTGGGCAGCGGCCTCTCCGCCGCCACCGGCCGGGCGCTCCTCGCCCACGGGGTCCGCATCGTCGACACCGCGGGCGTCGGGGGCACGAGCTGGGCGCGAATCGAGGCCGCCCGGGCGGGCGATGTCCCGCTGGGCGAGGTCTTCGCCGGCTGGGGGGTGCCGACACCGCAGTCGATCCAGGAGCTCGCCGCCGTCGGCGGCCTGACGGTGATCGGCAGCGGCGGCCTGAAGAACGGGATCGACGTGGCCAAGGCCCTGGCGCTGGGCGCCGACCTGGCCGGCCTGGCCTATCAGTTCCTCGAAGCGGCAACCGAGTCGCCGGCGAGGGTGGTCGAGCGCATCGAACGCGTCGTCCAGGAGCTCAAGATCTGCATGTTCTGCATCGGGGCGAAGACGATCCCGGAGCTCAAGGCGACCGGGCTTACGAGAAGGCCAAAGACATGACCACCAAGACCCTGCGACCCTTTCCCTCCTCCCTGTCCGCGCCGCGCACCGCGGACCTCCATGGCGAGCTGGTGCGCTCGCTGGTGGCCGGCGAGCGCCGCTTTCACGAGCTGCCCAAGGACCTCCCGGCCGAGGAGGCGGCGGAGATCCGCCGCCAGGCGATCGAGGCGATGACCCAGGCGCCGCTCCACCATATCGCCCAGCATTCGCTGGACGTCAACCGCGCCTCGCGCCGGAACTGCGAGAACTTCATCGGCGTCGCCCAGGTGCCGATGGGGATCGCCGGCCCGCTCGCCCTGCGCGGCAACTACGTCCTCGGCGACGTCTACCTGCCGCTCGCCACCACCGAGGCGGCGCTCGTCGCCTCGGTCAACCGCGGCTGCACGGCGATCCGCGACGCCGGCGGCGCCACCGTCCGGGTGGAGGACGTGGGGATGACCCGGGCGCCGGTCTTCCGCACCTCGGGGATCGTCCAGACCCAGCAGTTCCTGCGCTGGATCGAGGAGCACGACGCGGAGATCCGCGCCGTCACCGAGGAGACCAGCAACCACCTGAAGCTGCTGGAGATCCGCCCCTTCGCCTTCGGCACCACGGTCTTCCTGCGCTTCCGCTTCGACGCCGGCGACGCCATGGGCATGAACATGGCGACCATCGCCTGCGACCGTGCGGTGCGCATCATCGAGCCGGCGACCGGGGTGGCCTGCGTCTCGCTCTCGGGCAACTACTGCGCCGACAAGAAACCGGCCGCGGTCAACTTCCACGAGGGGCGGGGGAAGCGCATCTACGCCGAGGTCATCCTCGAAGCGGAGGTCCTGGAGCACGCGCTCAAGACCAACGCCAAGGACCTCGTCGAGGTGCAGTACCGGAAGAACCTCCTGGGCTCGATCGCCGCCGGCTCGCTGGGCTTCAACGCCCACTACGCGAACGTCCTCGCCGCCCTCTTCATCGCCACCGGGCAGGACCCGGCGCAGGTCGTCGAGGGCTCGCTCGGCATCACCTGCATCGAGCCGCGCGACCATGGCGCGGTCTTCGCCTCGGTCTTCCTCCCCGACTGCCCGCTGGGGGCGATCGGCGGCGGCACGGCGCTCGACACCCAGCGCGAGGCGCTCGCCGTGCTCGGGGTCTCCGCCGACCCGGAGCGGCGCGGCGAGGCGGTGATGCGCCTGGCCGAGATCGTCGGCGGCGCGGTGCTCGCCGGCGAGCTGTCGCTCCTCTCGGCCCTCACCTCGTGGGACCTGGCGCGGGCGCACGAGAAGCTCGGCCGCGGTACCGCGCCCCCCGCTTCGCCGCGGTTCACCTGAGGCCCCGAGGCCGGCCGCCTGGTGCTCCCGGTCACCGTCTCCGTTCCCGGCAAGCTCATCCTGATGGGCGAGCACGCGGTGGTCTACGGCCGCCCCGCCCTGGTGGCGGCGGTCGACCTCCGCCTCTACGCCCGCTTTTCCCCCTGCGCTCCGGCCGCCCCGCTCCGCATCGAGCTGCCGGGGCTCTCCGCCGGCTGCGCGGCCGGCTGGCCGGAGATCCTTTCCTATGCCCGGGAGGCCCGCGAGCGCTGGGAGGGCTACGCTGCCCGGCCGGGGCCGGAGACCTTCCAGTCCCTGCGCGGCACCGATCCCGTCCACCTGGTCAAGGTCGCCCTGGGCGAGGCCGCGGCGGCGCTCTCCGCGACCGCCGGGGCGGGGCACGAAAGCCCCTTGGACCTCCGGGTCGAGTCCCATCTCCCGATGGGCTCGGGGATGGGCAGCTCGGCGGCGGCCGCCGTGGCGGTGATCGCCGGCTACCGGCTCTTCCGGCGCTCCGACCTGGACCTCGACCTCGACCTGCCGGAGATCCTCCGCCTCGCCCACGAGGTGGAGCGCCGGCAGCACGGCACCCCCTCGGGGGTGGACGCGGCGACGGTCGCCCGCGGCGGGCTCCTCTGGGCGTATCGGGAGAGGACGCCGGAGACACCGCAGGGTGGGCTCGCGGTCGAGCCGCTCGCCGTCCGCTCCCCTCTCCTCCAGCAGATCCGAGTCTACGACAGCGGCCCGCCGGCCGAGACCACGGGGGCGGTGGTGGCGGCGGTGCGCGAGCGGGCCGCCCGCGACCCCGGGCGCCACGAGCGCCGGCTCGACCGGATCGGCGAGGCGACCCTGGGCCTGAGGGCCGAGCTAGAGAGCGCCACCTTCGATCCCCGGCGGGTGGTCGAGCTGATCCGCGCCGCCGCGGCCGGCCTCCACGAGCTGGGGGTGGTGCCGGAGGCGGTGCAGGAGCGCATCCGCCAGGTCGAGGCGGCGGGGGGCGCCGCCAAGATCTCGGGCGCCGGGGCGCTCAGCGGGACGTCGGCAGGCATCGTTCTGGCATATCATCCGGAGCCGGACCCGCTGGTCCGCCTGCCCGCGCTCGCTTTACCCCAGTACCCTGTCCACCTCGGGGCCGCCGGACTCCGGAGGGAGGAGACCTGAACGGATGAGCAAGACGACTGTCGACGCACCCGCCAACATTGCCTTCATCAAATACTGGGGGGCGAAGGACCTCGATCGTGCGCTCCCCCTCAACACCTCGATTTCGATGACGCTGGAGAGCTGCTGCACCCGCTGCACGGCGGAGCTCCTCGACTCCGGGCATGCCGACGAGGTCTGGATCTCCGAGCCGGACGGCGGTTTTAGGCGGCCACCGCACGAGTTCGAGGACCGGGTCCGCGCCCACCTCGACCGGATGCGGCGCTGGGCCGGGCGGCAGGAGACTTTCCGCATCGCCACCCGCAACAGCTTCCCCAGCGCCGCCGGGCTCGCCTCCTCGGCCTCGGGCTTCGCCGCCCTCACTCTCGCCACCGCCGGGGCGCTCGGCAAGGACGACGTGCCGACCGACGAGCTGGCGCGGCTGGCGCGGGAGAGCGGCTCGGGATCGGCCTCGCGCTCGGTTTTGGGCGGCTTCGTCGAGTGGCCCGCCATCGATGCGGAGCGCTCCCATGGCGTCGAGCTCGCCGAGGCCGACCACTGGGACCTGCGCGACGTCATCGCCGTGGTCGAGATCGGCCCCAAGGCGGTGTCGTCGCTCGAGGGGCACCGCCGCGCCCATACCAGCCCCTACCTCCCCAAGCGCCTGGAGATCCTGCCCGAGCGGATCGACCGGGTGCGCCGGGCGATCGCCGAGCGCGATCTCGCGCTCCTCGGTCCGGCGATCGAGGAGGAGGCGGTCGACCTCCACATCATCGCCATGTCCTCGCACCCGCCGATCTTCTACTGGAGCCCCGGCACGGTAGGCGTGCTGCGGGCGGTGCGCGAGCTGCGCCAGGAGGGGGTCCACGCCTACGCCACCATCGACGCCGGCGCCAACGTCCACGTCATCTGCGAGGCCGAGGCGGAGGACGACGTGGCCTCCCGGCTGGAGAGCCTGCCGGTCGTCGGCTTCGTCATCCGCGACTCGGTCGGCCCCGGTCCGGAGCGGACCTCGCCGCACCTGTTCTGAGCCCGGCGGCCGGCATGCCCGAGGCCACCGAGGCGATCCTGGTCAAGCTGGGCGGCAGCCTGATCACCGACAAGGCCCGCGCGGAGACGGCGCGCCTGCCGGTGATCCAGCGGCTGGCCGGGGAGATCGCGCGCGCCGCCTCCCGCACCCCCGCCCGGCTGATCGTCGGCCATGGCAGCGGCTCCTTCGGCCACGTGGCGGCAGCCCGCCACCACCTCGCCGCCGGCCTGTCCGGACAGCACCCCGACCAACGGCCCGGCATCTCGCTCACCCAGGAGCGGGCGGCGGCGCTCCACTGGCAGGTGATGGCCGCGCTCCTCGCCGCGGGCGCCCTCCCCTTCTCGCTCGCCCCCTCCTCCGCCCTCGTCGCCGCGGGTGGCACGCCCGCCGCCTTTTTCGAGGAGCCGCTGCTCCTCGCCCTGGAGCGCGGGCTCCTCCCCGTCCTCTATGGGGACGTCGTGATGGACCGCACCCAGGGGGTCGCCATCTGCTCGACCGAGCGCCTGCTCACCCTCCTCGCCCGCCGCCTCCCCGAGCGCGGAATCGCCGTCCGCCACGCCCTCTGGCTGGGCGAGACCGCCGGGGTCTGGGACGGCGAGGGAAAAACGATCCCCCACCTGACCCGCGCCGATCTCGCCGGGCTGGGCGAGGCGCTCGGCGGCTCCGCCGGCACGGCCGGCGCCGACGTGACCGGCGGCATGCGCCACCGGGTGGAGACGGCGCTCGACCTCGCCGACCTCGGGATCGTCTCGCAGATCCTCGACGGCCGGGAGCCCGGCCTCCTCGAACGGGCGGTGGCGGGCGAGGCGGTGCCGGGGACGCGGATCGGCTGACAGCGGTTGAGGTAGGATCGCTGCATCATGGCCGACCTCGAAGACCTGCTGCTCAAGACGAGCCGCACCTTCGCGCTCTCGATCCCCCACCTGCCCGAGCCCACTCGCCGGGAGGTCACCCTCGCCTACCTGCTCTTCCGCATCGCCGACACCTTCGAGGACGCGGCAGACTGGCCACGGGCGGCGAAGATCGCGGCGCTCGAGAGCTTCGGCGACCTCCTCGATGGCGCCGAGCGGCGGGGCGAGATCGCCGCGGCGGCGGAGCGCTGGCAGGCCGAGGTCCCCTGCGCGCAGCCGGGCTACCGCCAGCTCCTGGCCGAGTCCCCCGACGTGCTCGACGCCTTTTTCGCCCTCTCCCCTGCCGCCGGGGAGCTGATCCGCGAGCACACCCGGCGCACCATCTCCGGCATGGCCGGCTACGTCGCCCGCGGCACCGACCACGGCGAGCTGGCGCTGACCGACCTGGACGATCTCCGTGGCTACTGCTACGTGGTGGCCGGCATCGTCGGCGAGCTGCTGACCGAGCTTTTCCTCCTCGGCCAGCCGGAGCTTCTCGCCGTCGCCGGTCCCCTGCGCCAGCGCTCCGCCCTCTTCGGCGAGGGGCTGCAGCTGGTCAACATCCTGAAGGACTCGGCGGCGGACGCCGGGGAGGGGCGGCGCTATCTGCCGCCCGGGCCGGAGGCCCAGGTCCGCCAGGAGGTCACCGCCCTCGCCCGGCGCGACCTGGAGGCGGCCGACGCCTACGTGCTCGACCTCCAGCACGCCGGCGCCTCCCGCGGCCTGGTGACCTTCAACGCCCTGCCGCTCCACCTCGCCCACGCCACCCTCGACCGGGTCGAGCAGGTCGGCCCGGGCGCCAAGCTCACCCGGCCGGAGGTCTACGCCATCGTCCAGCGCCTGAACAGCGCCCTCGATCGCAACGAGCCGGCGGCCTGACGGCGATCTCCGGTTTCAGTCCTCGTCGCTCTCCTCGTCGTCCCCGGCAGCGAAGAGCGTCCTGAAATACCTCTCCGGCGCGTTCAGGAAGTCTTTCGTCAGCCGGTAGTGCTCCGTCTCCTGATAGCCGACCTCCGCGATCGAATCCCCGTCGAGGCTGTAGAGCGTCGCGCCGGGATAGCTGAGCAGGATCGGCGAATGGGTGGAGATGAGGAATTGCGCCTGGTTGGGTTCCGCCAGGTCGTGGAGGATCTTCAAGAACGAGAGCTGGCGTTGGGGCGAGAGCGCCGCCTCCGGTTCGTCCAGGAGGTAGATCCCCTGCTCGAACCGGTTGACGAAGAGAGCGAGGAAGGACTCTCCGTGCGACTGCTGGTGGAGCGATTTCCCGCCATAGGGAAGCAGATTCGAGACCTCTTCGATGTAGGTCGCGAAGTTGTAGAAGCTCTCGGCCCGCAGGAAGAACCCTTCCGTCACCTTGGGCAGCCACGCCAGCCGCAGCGCGCTCGCCAGCGCCGAGCGGTCCCCGAAGGTCGCAAAGTGGTGGTCCCGGTTGCCGCCCTCGGGATTGAAGCCACAGCACTCCGCGATCGCCTCGAGAAGCGTCGACTTGCCGCTGCCGTTCTCGCCGACGAAGAAGGTGACGTTGCTGCGGAACTGGAGGTCGATTCCGTGGGAGAAGGCTCGTACGTTGAAGGGATAGCGCGAACGGTCCGCCTTGTCCGAAAGGAGACGGACCCCGCGGAGGAACGGGCCGGAGCGGTGGCTCCAAACGCTGGGGAGGGGGCGGCGGCGCTTCATCTCTTTTTGATTATCCCACGGCAGGTTGCTGGTGGCCGGGGCCGTCCGCATAGCGTGGGATCGCCGATCTGGGGATGGGCGCGTGGAGGAGGCGACAACTCTATCCGGAGACGTTCCGCGGTCCCCGTGGACTGCGAAGGGTATCGTTCAGGACCTGGAACGTCTCTACGGCCGGATACATCGGCGCAAAATACCCTCCGGCTCCAGGATCATGGTGGCCGGAGGCAGGTAGAGACGTCCCAGGTCCTGAACGATATCGATCCGCAGGCCACGGGGACCGCGGGACGTCTCCGCCGGGGCAACGCCCCGGCCCGTCCCACGGGCCAACCCGTCGCCCCATCGCCCAATATTCCGCCCTCCAACCGCCTGCGCGGCGCACGGTTCTGCACGGCGCCAGCTCGCAGAGGGATCGCCAATCTCTGGATGGCGCGTAGAGGAGGCGACAACCCTATCCGGAGACGTTCCGCGGTCCCCGTGGACTGCGGATCGGTATCGTTCAGGACCTGGAACGTCTCTACGGCCAGGCTTGGTATTCTTACCCGGTGTCCGACGCCCTTCGCTTCAAGGCCCGCTATCGGATTCCTTCAGCCCGCCTCGCCGGTTGGGATTATCGCTGGGCCGGCATCTACAGCGTGACGATCTGTACGCGCGGGCGGGCCTGTTGGTTTGGGGAGATCAAGGCGGGTCAGGTGGAGTTGTCGCCAGCAGGTAGAGCCGTCGCCGAAGAGTGGAGGAAGATCCCGCGAATTTGTCTGCAGGTCACCTTGGACGAATGGATCGTCATGCCGGACCACATACATGGAGTCCTCGTCTTCCAGGGAAAGCCCGAAAAGGGCCAGAGCCCGGCGGAGGCCAGCCGCCTGCCCGCCCAATCGCTCGGGGCCATCATCAGCCAGTTCAAATCGAAATCGACCAAGCGAATCCGGAGGGATCTGGGGCGACCGGACTTCGCCTGGCAGACGAGGTTCCACGACACGATCCTGCGCGACCCCGACGACCTCGAGCGCGTCCGCGCCTACATCCGCGCCAATCCTTCTCGCTGGAAGCCGTCAACCGATACCGCCCCTCCGGCTCCAAGATAATGGTGGCCGGAAGCGGGTAGAAGACGTCCCAGGTCCTGAACGATATCGATCCGCAGGCCACGGGGACCGCGGGACGTCTCCGCCGGGGCAACGCCCCGGCCCGTCCCACGGGCCAACCCGTCGCCCCATCGCCTAATCTCGGGATGGCGCGTAGGTAGAGGAGGCGACAACCCTATCCGGAGACGTTCCGCGGTCCCCGTGGACTGCGAAGGGTATCGTTCAGGACCTGGAACGTCTCTACTCGTCTGCGAGCTGTCGCAGGTTCGCCGGCCTCGAGCCGCGCTCCTCGATCGTCGCCTCCATTCCCTCGAACCTTGTCGCGACGGCCCGGATAGATGACGCGAGTTCGGTGTATATGCCGCAACGTACCGGGACATTGCGGCAGAATCCCAGTGCAACGATTCGCCCTGCGCCTAATTTGCTGCACCTTCAAGGGAAGTTGCGGCAAATTGCGATGCAGTCGGTCGTGGTAGCGGTAACTCGTCGCAACGCTGTCGCGAAGAGTCGCAGAAGATCTGGAGTCGGCTTCGAATTCCGCAGCCATGCCGCAACGTAGCGCCACAATGACTCGAAGTGATGCGACATCGCTCCGCCGTAGCGATATTCTGCCGCAACATCGCGATGCAATGCCGCAGAACATCGAGATGTCGGCACAGATCACCGGCAACTGACGCAAGTTGACGAAGCCTTGCCGCAGAATTCTGTGTCAGCGGCTCGACGCGGCGGGAAATCGACTCTGATCTGCGGGATATGCTGCAACGTCCCTGTACGTTGCGACATTTACACTGGACACAGAGAGGGGGAAAGGTATAGTGTCGCAGCCTTCCGGCGTCGGCTTGCCTCTCCTGGGGATCTGCCGCAACGTCCCGCTGCACTGGAAGCGTACCGCGGGATTGGGAGCCGGCGGCTCGCGATCTGACGCAACCTTGGAGGAAGTATGACCGATCTTTCCGTCGCACAGATCCTGGCCGATCTCGCAGCGCAGATCGCCCGGGTCGAAAGCCAGGAGGCCTTCCACGCGCAGCAGGAGGTCCTGCATCGCGAGCAGCGGGCCCAGAGCGCCGCCGATCTCTTGAAGCTGCAAGAGCGCTACGAGGCCTTCAAGGCGGCGGCCGTGGCAGCCGAGGAAGTCGTCACCCGAGCGCCCGTGGCAGACCCCGTCCGCCAGGAGGACGAGGATGCGCGCGTCCAGATCACCACGGTCAGCAAGCTGGTCGCCCGGGTGGCGGAGGCCAGGACCGGGACCTTCGGACCCACGGCCGTAGCCCAGGAGATCAACCAGCGCTTCGGCAGGCGGCTCGGCCGCCCGCTCGACACCCGTACGGTGTCGGTCACCCTCCGCCGCTTGAGCGCCATGAAGCGCATCCACCTCGTCCGCGAAGGGAAGGCGTTCCACGAGGCCCTGTACGCCCCGGGGCCCCGGCCGAAACCCAGACCGACCTGAGAGGGAGAGTTGGTCCGGCCCGCCGGGGGTGGACGACCGCCCAATCGCCTCACCGCGAAGGCAGGGCTCGCGGCGGTTATAATGACCAAACTATGCCAAGCGTAAGTCTGAGAGCCCACTACGACGGCGAGCGCATCCAACTCGATGAGCCATTCGACCTTCCACCGGATGCTCCGCTCCTCGTAACCGTCCTGCCACCTGAGGTGGACGGCGAGCGGTCGGCCTGGCTCGCAGCATCTCGGCAGGCTCTGGCTCGTGCCTTTGGAGAAGACGAACCGGAGTACACCCTGGATGACGTCAGGCGGTGAAGGAGGGTGACGTTGTCCTTACGCCGCTTCCGCAGGCAGACGGGCAGATCAAGAACCGGCCTGCCATCGTCCTGCGCGCCATGCCTCCCTATGGGGACCTGCTCCTCTGTGGCGTCAGTACCCAACTGCGCCAGGAAGTCGTAGGGTTCGACGACCCTATCGGTCCAGGCGATCCAGACTTTTCTGCCTCCGGGCTCAAGGCGCCGTCTGTCGTCCGGCTTGGCTTTCTCGCCGTCCTGTCTACCAGCAGCTTGGTGGGCGTGATCGGTTCCATCTCAGAGAGCCGGCATCACAGACTGCTGGAGCGACTCAGCAACCACCTACGTCCTGTGCGTGCCAGCTGAAGGGGCTCCGGCCACCGGCCACCCCCACCGTGGGGGGCGTTCGTGGCGACGGTTCCATTCGATCGATGCACACCCTTCCGCAGTCTGGATGCCCCTTACCCAGGCCAGAGTCCAGTGATGCCGGGCGGTCCGCGCAGGGGAGCGCGTCCCTTCATGTAAGATTTCCTCTATGCGCACTCCGATCTTCCAACTCGACGCCTTTACCACCCGCCGGTTCGCAGGGAACCCTGCCGCGGTGATGCTGATGGAGACCTTCCCGGACGACGCAGTGCTGCAGGCCATCGCTGCCGAGAACAACCTGGCCGAGACGGCGTTTCTCGTCCGCGCGGGCGACGACTATCGCCTGCGCTGGTTCACGCCCAGAACCGAGGTGCCGCTTTGCGGCCATGCCACCCTGGCCAGCGCGGCGGTGGTCCTGGAGCGGCTGGAGCCTGGACGCAGCCGGGTGGTCTTCCACTCGGCGAGCGGTCCGCTGACGGTGCGCCGCGTGGAGACGAGGTACGTCATGGACTTCCCGGTGCGGCTCTCCGAGTCGGTCTCGACACCGCCCGGGCTCGCCGAAGCCCTGGGCGTCGATCCCATCGAAGTGTTCGTCAACGCCTTCAACTACATGGCCCGGCTGGAGAGCGCGCAGGTCGTGCGCGCACTGGCTCCCGAGATGGCGGCGCTGGCCCGCCTGGACCGCAGTGGGGTGATCGTGACCGCGCCGGGAGATGGCACCTACGATTTCGTCAGCCGCTACTTCGCCCCGCAGAAGGGCATCCCGGAAGATCCCGTAACCGGCGCGGCGCATTGCATGCTGGCGCCGTATTGGGCCCAACGCCTGGGCAAGACGGCGTTTCGCGCCTTTCAGGCCTCGCCGCGCGGTGGAGAAATGATCTGCCGGCTGGTCGGCGATCGCGTCGAATTGGAAGGAGCTTGTGTTTTCTACCTCGAAGGCGAAGTGGAGATCTGAGGAACTTCCCGGGCCTGTCTGTAAATGGCCGTGGATACAGGCCAGATCCCGCGGCGACAGGCCGTCGTCGACAGCGGCCTCGTCAAGTCGATCAGGGCGAGGATGCCCGATCCCGCCCCGAAGGGGCGCAGGTGGGTAGCCTGGGGTGCAAACCCGGTGCAAACCCCAGGTTGGTGTATCCCCCATCTCGAAAGCCCCGAAGGGGCGACGGTAATCCCGGCCCGTTCCGCCCACCATAGCCCTATTTCCATATTTATCCGCTCCGCCGCGGAACCGGAGAATTGTGTGTCTCGTAGATCCGTGAGGTACAATCAGCGACACGAGAATCGCGGTTCAGGAGGCTGGGCCCGCAGACTCTCCCCAGAGATGCGAAGCCAGTAAGTCGGTGAAGAGATCGAAACGAAGCATGCCTCGATGTTGCCAACGGAGTGATGTCAATCGTAGACGAGATAGTCACTAACCAGCAGGCACCTACTCACGCGACGAAACGGCCCCAATAAGGCGCGACAGCCGACAAGCCGCTCTCTGAGCAAAGCCAAGCGCACAAACGTACGCCCGCGGTCGAGTTGTGCCAAAGCTGACATCGCCAACAGCTGAAAGGAGCTGACATGAATGACGAGATGACAACGGAACCTCTGCAACTGCCAGCGGAATACATGCAAATTTGGCTGCAACATGCCCCGAAGCCACCCGAGCGTGGGGATAACTCATACGACGTATTCATCAGTTACCGCTCGTCAGACCGGGCATGGGCCATGGCATTGTATGATGTCTTGAAGTTGGCAGGGTGGGAGCCATTTCTGGATCAATATGACCTCGTTCCCGGCACCAACTTGGAAACTTCCCTGGAGGAGAGCCTGCAGGCAAGCTCGTCAGGCGTGATCTTATGGTCCAGTAGTACTAAGGATTCCGACTGGTGTAAACGAGAACGCCAAGCTATGATCACCCTGAAGGATGGTCGGCGGAATAGTTCGCACCCTTTCAGCTATGTTTTCGCGAAACTCGACGACGAATCCTTGCCGCTCTTTGCCCGAGCGGACCTGTACACCGACTTCGTCGAGAGCCCGGAAGGGCCACGGGGCGTGAACCTCCTAAAGTTAATGTGCGGAATGAAGGGAGTCTCCTTGGCCCCTGAAGCCGTTGTAATGGCACAGAAGGTTGATCAGGATGCACAACGGATCTTGGTCGCCATCAATGGCGCGGCCGATGCAGGCAACGCAACTCGGCTCCGCGAGATCGGAACCTCGGCGGAGCCCGGTATACTTGCCTCACCGGGGCCTGTGCTGGCGGCCGCGCAAGGGCTGATCAGTATGGGGAGATATGAGGACGCTCTGGAGGTGCTGAAACACGCTTACACGTATTTCCCAAAGTCCATCCGTTTGAAGCAGTTGGAAGGGCTTGCGCTGCGGCGCCTCAAGCGATATCAGGACGCTATCGACGTGCTATCGGAACTTAAGGCCGCAGGGCACCAGGATCCCGAAACCATGGGAATCCTTGGAGCAGCTTGGGATGGCCTTTACCAGGAATCCGGAAAGATGCTACACCTTCGAAGATCGCGTGAATTGTATCGGACCGCCTTCCAAGGCGATCCCAAGAATTATTACACGGGCATCAATGCAGCAGCGAAATCACTTTTCCTGGGAGAGTCGCCTGAGGCTGAAAGGTTAGCCACCGAGGTATTATCGCTGGTGAAGTCTGCGAGCGATGGTAATGATTTCTGGGCCGGCTGTACTTTGGGTGAGGCTTATCTACTACAACGTGATTTCAACTCCGCCGCCACACAATACCAAAAAGTCATCGACAAGCATCCGAGCAAGACCGGCGATCTTGCCGGGACGCGGCAGCAGGCGGCGAGGATTTGTAGCGCACTAAAATTGGCGGAGGAAGAGACGAAGGAGGTACTCGCTCCATTTGAACTGCTGGAGTAGGAAGACACAACGCTTGGACGTGCCAGGAGATTTTAACCCGGAGCTCCTGCCTCCGGACCGCGGTGGTTCAGCGTGGGAGTCGGGAGGGGCCTCTCGGCGCGGCTTCGAGGTGTCCCGCCCCGCAATTCTCTGAGCTGCTGAGTCGTCCACGTCCTCAATTCACCGAACCCACCGGAGGTGCTAGGTAATGAATCCCATCACCATTCTCCTCGGCCTCGCGGCCCTCGGCTATGGCCTGTACACGGCGTGGGCGCGCCGCGCCAAGCCGGAGCAGTTCGGGAAGCTCGCGCCCATGCAGAAGGCCTGGGGCGAGGGACGCGGCCAGCTCCTCCACGTCGTCGCCTACACCGTCGTGCCGATCGTCGTCGGCATCGTCCTGATCCTGAGCGGCTTGGCGGGCGCCTCCTTCTTTTGACGGCCCTCTTGGCGTGGTGGCGCGCCGGGCGCGAGTTGACATAGGCTCCTCCCGCAGGTGTGAAGGTAACGATCTTGCGACTCTCTGTCGCACTGGAGGAAGACCATGACCGACTCCCCCAAGGCAGCGACGATCACCGAGCACGAAGCGCAGGAGGTGAAGCGGGTCAACGAGACGGGGAAGCAGCCCGTGGTGTTCGTCCATGGCCTCTGGCTGCTGCCGAGCAGTTGGGACCGCTGGGAGAAGATGTTCGCGGAGGCCGGCTACGCCGCGCTCGCGCCCGGCTGGCCGGACGACCCTGAGACCGTCGGCGAGGCGAACGCGCATCCCGAGGTCTTCGCCCATAAGACCGTTGGGCAGGTCGCGGACCACTTCGACCAGGTCCTCCGCGGCTTGACCCGGAAGCCGGTCGTCATCGGCCACTCGTTCGGCGGCCTCCTGGCGCAGATCCTCGCCGGACGCGGGCTCTCGGCGGCCACGGTGGCGATCGACCCGGCGCCCTTCCGCGGCGTGCTGCCGCTGCCGTTTTCGGCCCTCAAATCCGCCTGGCCGGTCCTCGGCAACCCGGCCAACCGCAATCGGGCCATCCCGCTCACGTACGAGCAGTTCCGCTTCGGCTTCGCCAACGCCGTCAGCGAGGCGGAGGCCAAGGAGCTCTACGACACCTTCGCCGTGCCGGCCTCGGGAGCGCCGCTCTTCCAGGCCGCCGCCGCCAACCTGAATCCGTGGACGGAGGCGAAGGTCGACACCGACAACCCGGAGCGCGGGCCGCTGCTCATCCTCTCGGGCGAGAAAGACAATACTGTACCCTGGGCGATCGCCAACGCCTCGTACAAGCAGCAGAAGGACAACCCCGGCGTGACCGAGATCGCCGAGATGCCCAATCGCGGGCACGCGTTGACGATCGACAGCGGCTGGCGGGAGGTCGCCGACACGGCGCTCGCCTTCGTCCGGCGCTTCGTACAGCCCTGAGGACGTCGCCACAAGGTATGTACACGTTCGCGCAGAAACCGAAGGCCGCTCAGCAGGCTACGGCCGGCAAGCCGGCGGTGCCCGCCCGGGATGGGCAAGCCGAAGAGAGCGCGATCCTTCACTGGCAGCGCGCGATTGGAAATCAAGCGGTGCAGCGGATGTTGCAGGTGATCCAGCGCCAGCCCGGGCCGGGCTCTGGAGCCAGCGGCACGCACACCATCACGGACCCGAGCGCCATCTTGCGCGACGGTCCCCCGGACTTCAAGCCGACGAAGGGTGCGAAGCCCATCCCGGTGGGCACACGGGTCGACGTCGTCGACACGCAGACCGCCGGCAAGGGAGCGAAGGGGGCCAAGGGGACGTTCGTCCAACTGGCCGAGCACGGCACCGGCAACGACTTGGGCTGGACGGCCGATATCAACCTCGGCGACGTCCAGTATGCGAACGCGGCGGCGAGCTTCGTGTACGAGGCCGACGTGAAACCCCGAAAATGGCGGCCCGGCAAGCTTCCGGTCCTGGTCTACCTGCCGAAGAATTTCGACGGCAAGAAGGCCGCCGACGTGACCCTCTACTTCCACGGCGACGCCGCCAACTTCACTGCCGACAAGGCCAACAACTACAGCAAAGAGAACCCGGGCATCGGCATGAACCTGCAAGGCGTGGCGGCCGGCGCGTCTCGCATCGTCATCGCGCCCCAGGTCAACGAGCCGAAAGCCGACATCAAGTCGCCCTGGGACACCCTCCAGGCCGGAGACTACGAGAGCCTCGTCCAGACGGTGTTCACCAATCTCCAGGAGGACCTCAAGCTGACGGCCGCGATCCCGCGGGGCTCCTTCTCGATCGCCGGCCACAGCGGCGGCGGCAAGGCGCTCGGGCAGGCCGCCCTGGACCTCGATCCAACAGGCGGCGGCGTCACCGACGTCTCCCTGGTCGACGCGGGCTACGGCGGTGGGGAAAGCAAGGCGGGCGTGCCGGAGGAAAAGGCGTTCGCCACGTCGTTCCAGAGGGTCCGGGACTGGCTGCTGGTGGGCAAGCGGGAAAAGGTGCTGCGCGTCCTCACGAAGGCACCCTCCGCCGGCTTCGACACCCGCCATGCCATCGAAAACAGACCCAAGGACGACACCGACCGCATCCCGGTGCTCAGCCTCGCCGGCGTCCAGAGAGCCATCAAGGCCAAGGGCCTCGACGCCGACCTGGAAGCGACGTCGGCCGAGGTCACGGACACGGCGAAGCGCACCGGCGGCATGCAGCTCCTCCGGAAGATCGTCGTCCGCCACAAGTCCGGCGGCAAAGAGCAGGGGACGATCTACGTGTTCCTGATGTCCGATCCGCCGCGCGACAAGGACAAGGTGGATCCCCACTTCGGCCTGCGCAACGCCTCGATCGGCGACATCGTATCGGGCGGCGGCAGGGGAGACGACTTCGGCGCCACGCCCTAGCCCGAGTTGCGCCTATAATCGACGGCCCATGAAGCTGATCGACCTGTCGCCCCTCGCCTCCCTCCTGGCCTGCCTCCCCGTGCTCCTCGCCTGCGCCAGCTCGAACGGTACGCCGCCACGGCCCACGCCGCGCTCGCAGGCGTCGACGCCGACGCCGGCGGGAAGGGCGAGCCGGCCGGTGCCGGGAGCACCGCCGCCGGTCAAGGTCGTGCATCGCGACGAGCACTCCTTCGCCCACCCGGACGAGGTCTCGGTCGAGCACCTGAAGCTCGACCTGACGGTCGATTTCCAGGCCCGGAAGCTCGCCGGCCGCGCCAGCCTCCGCCTGGCCAACCCGACCGGCGCCACCCGCCTCCACCTGGACACCCGGGACCTGGACGTCCAGGCCGTCACCCTGGACGACGGCCGCACCCCGGCGAAGTTCGCCCTGGGCGAGCCGGTCCGCTTTCTTGGGCGCGAGCTGACGGTCGAGATCACCCCCGCGACCCACTGGGTGAACGTCGACTACTCTACCCGGCCGGAGGCCGCCGCCCTGCAGTGGCTCGACGCCACCCAGGCGGGCGGGACGAGACCCCTCCTCTTCAGCCAGTCGGAGGCGATCCTCGCCCGCACCTGGGTCCCCTGCCAGGACACCCCCGGCGTGCGGATGACCTACGAGGCGACCCTGCGGGTGCCGCCCGACCTCCTCGCCCTGATGAGCGCCGAGAACCCGACCGCGAAGAGCGCCGACGGGGTCTACCAGTTCCGCATGCCGCAGGCGATCCCCGCCTACCTGCTGGCGATCGCCGTCGGCGACCTCGAATTCCGCCCCTTGGGGGCGCGGAGCGGGGTCTACGCCCTCCCCACGGTCGTCGAGCGGGCCGCCTGGGAGCTCGCCGACACGCCGCGCATGATCGACGCCGCCGAGAAGCTCTACGGTCCCTACCGCTGGGGGCGCTACGACGTGCTCATCCTCCCCGCCAGCTACCCCTACGGCGGCATGGAGAACCCGCGGCTCACCTTCGCCACCCCGACCATCCTCGCCGGCGACCGCTCGCTGGTCACCCTGATCGCCCACGAGCTCGCCCACTCCTGGTCGGGCAACCTGGTCACCAACGCCACCTGGAACGACTTCTGGCTGAACGAGGGGTTCACCGACTACTTCGAGCGGCGGATCATGGAGGCGCTCTACGGCAAGCCCTACGCCGACATGCTCTGGGTGCTCGGCCGCCAGGACCTCGACGAGACGATCGCGGAGCTGGGGCCGGAGAGCCCGGACACCCACCTCCGCCTCAACCTCGCCGGCCGCGATCCGGACGAGGGGACGAGCCAGATCGCCTACGAGAAGGGGGCGCTCTTCCTGCGCACGATCGCCGAGGCGGTGGGACGCGAGCACTGGGACCGCTTCCTCCACGACTACTTCGAGGAGAACGCCTTCCACTCGATGGACACCGACCGCTTCGTCGCCTATCTCCAGGGCCATCTCCTGGACCGGGAGCCGGGGCTCGCCGAGCGGCTGCAGATCGACCGCTGGATCGACGGCCCCGGGGTCCCGAGCGCTCCCGGGGGGGCGCCGAAGATGACCGCCGAGGCCTTCGCCAAGGTCGATGTCCAGGTCCAGTCGTTCGTCTCCGGTGGAGCCCCGGAGAGCCTCGCGACCGCGGGTTGGTCGACCCACGAGTGGCTGCACTTCCTGCGCAACCTGCCGCGCCCGATCGCCCGGGAACGGATGACCGCCCTGGACGCCGCCTTCCACTGGACCGACAGCGGCAACTCGGAGATCCTCGCCGAGTGGCTGCTGCGCGCTGTGGAGAGCCGCTACGAGCCGGCCTACCCGCAGCTCGAACGCTTTCTGATGACGGTGGGACGGCGGAAGTTCCTGAAACCGCTCTACACCGAGCTCGCCAAGTCGCCGGCGGGGACCGAGATGGCCCTCCGCATCTACGGCGCGGCGCGCCCCGGCTACCATACACTGGCGCGGGAGACGGTCGACAAGATCCTCGACTGGCGGGGCTGAAACGTCCTCCCCGGGAGAGGCGGCCGTCCTCAGGAGAGGTCGCAGGAACGACTCGGAGCCGAGCGGCGCTCCTGGTCCGCCCCTTGCTATGGAAAGTATGGTTCAATCCAGGTAGGAGGGACCCGGATGAGGCCGACCACTGCTTGGCTGCTGATCTTCCTGCTGCTCCTGCCGGCTCTCGCCGGCACGCCCGCGCGCGCCCAGCTGAACGCCGGCGAGACGCCGTTTCTGGAGCAGGTCGAGGTCGACGTGGTCAACGTCGACGTGCGGGCGACCGACTCCTCGGGACAGCCCGTGACCGGTCTCGGCAAGGGGGACTTCGAGCTGCTGGAGGACGGCAAGCCGGTGACGATCACCAACTTCGAGGCGGTGTCCGGCGACCGCCTCACCGGACCGGTCCCTCCCCCGCCGGCGGCAACGGACCGTCCGGCGCCGCAGACCGCGGCCCAGGGCACCGTCGTACCGTCGCTCCCCGAGGAGCAGCGGCTCCACTTCGTGATCTACATCGACAACTTCAACCTCCAGGCGACGCACCGGGCACGGATCATGAAACCGCTGCGCAAGCTCGTCGAGGAGCAGCTCGCCCCCACCGACCGGGTGATGATCGTCACCTACGACCAGAGCGTCCACGTCCGCCTCCCCTTCACCAGCGACCGCGGGGCGATCGCAGCGGCGCTCGACGGCCTCGCCACCCTGGGCACCACCAGCGGCCTGGAGTCGCAGAGGAAGAGCGCCCTGCGCACCCTCCTCGACCTCCACCAGACGCCCCACATCGGCCCCTGCGGCCTGCAGGTCGCGCAGCCGGCCGAGTCCTATGCGGAGACCACCCGCCAGGAGGTCCTGCGCTCGCTCCGCGGCCTCCACCTGCTGATCAGCTCGCTCGCCGGAGTGCCGGGCAAGAAGGCGCTCCTCCACGTCAGCGACGGCCTCCAGCTGAACCCGGGCCAGGACCTCTACGAGGTGCTCTACCAGCTCTGCGGCGGCGTCGCCAACGGCCTCCCGGACGCGACCGACGCCCGGCTCGGCAACGATCCCACGGACAACCTGGACCCCGGCAAGATCCAGATGGACGCCCTCCACTACAGCACGGTCAACGAATTCAAACGGCTGACCGACCACGCCAACGCCCAGGGCATCCCCTTCTACACCCTGCAGGCGAGCGGCCTCGTCGGCAACGCCAGCGCCTCGGCCGAGTACGGGCCGGACGAGCGGGTCCTCCAACTCCCCGCCGTCGACTCGGTCTACCGAGCCAACCTGCGCGACACGTTGAGCGTCATGGCGAGCGACACCGGCGGCCGGGCGATCTTCGACGCCAACGATCCGACCGCCGATCTGGCCAAGGTCCGCGCCGACTTCGATCGTTACTACTCCCTGGGCTACAGCCCGGCGCACCACGGCGACGGCAAGGAGCATCGGATCGAGGTGCGGGTCAAGCGGCGCGGGGTGCGCCTGCGCTACCGCCAGGGCTACCGGGACCGCCCAACCCTTGAACGGGCCGTCGACCGCACCCTCGCCACCCTCCTCCACGGCCTGGAGGACAACCCGTTGGAGATCACCGTCACGACCCAGGAGAGCACCCCGGCAGAAGGCGGCACCTGGCAGGTTCCCGTCCGCCTGCGCATCCCACTCTTCAAGCTGACGATCTTGAACCGCAACGAAGCCTTCGACGGCCATCTACGCCTGCTCGTCATGACCCGTGACGGCAACGACCAGATCTCCCCGGTGCGCCAGGTGGAGGTCCCCATCCACATCCCCAAGACCCAGGTCTTGACCGCGCTCGGCCAGTACTACGCCTACGACCTGTCGCTGCGTCTCACGCCGGGCAAGCACCGCCTGGCGGTCGCCGTGCGCGACGAGTATGGCGGCACGACCTCCTATCTGGGCAGCGATCTCACCGCCGGCGGCCCGGCGAAGGCGGCTGTGCACTAAAGGCTCCAGCTCAGAAGTACGACCGCAGCTCCCCCCGCCGCCGCACGTCCAGGGTCGCGCAGTGGAACGACCCGCCGAAGAGGTTGAAGTTGCGGAAGGAGCAAGGGATGGGCTCGAAGCCCCAGCTCTTGAAGAAGCGGATCAGCTCCGTCTCGCTGGGCTCGACGATCACCCGCTTCTCGTCGAGGGAGAGGACGTTCATGCTGACCCAGCTGCTGCACAGGGCGAAGTCGGCGCGGGAAGAGGGAGCCGGCGCGGGCCGCACGTCCCAGGAGCGGAACGCCGCGGGGATCCGGGTCAGCCGCTCCGGGTTGATCAGGAGCTTCCCCGGGGCGAGCGGCATCATCGTGGCGTCGATGTGCATGGGGTGCTTGTCGTGCACGGGGACGACGTGGATGCGGTAGTCGCTCCCCAGGTGCCGGGAGAGCCACGCGATCCCCAGGTCGTTGGTGACGTGGCTCTTCTGCACGAAGAGGTCCCTGCCGCAGCGCACGAAATCGGCGGCGTCGAAGGTCGGCTCGACCTCGTTGATGACGTAGAGCGGCTCGTCGCCTGCCGGCTCCTCGTAGTCCGCCTTGTAGAGCTCGTCGCGCAGCAGCGGCTTGGGAGCGGCCGTCCAGCGCGCCCCCTGCTGGAAGTACTCGCGCAGGAGCGGGCGGTAGGCGTCGATCTCGTGGTACCGGGAGCGCCAGCAGGTCGGCGCCTCGATGATCTCGTCGCCGATCACCAGGAGGATGTCGCGCGGCATGGCGGAATAGAGGCCGCTCGCGCTCTCCCAGTCCGGGGTTTTGAAGGATCGCGCGTAGTCGACGACTTCCGGCCGGCGTACCGTCACCCCCTCCGCTTCGAGGAGGCGGACGAACCGCTCCAGGTCCTCGCGGGCGGCCGCGACCATCGGCTCGGGGAAGGGCTCACCGCCGTGGTCGAGGAAGAACTGCCACTGGCTCTGCGGCATGGTGGCCTTGAGCGCCACGTGCCAGGGTGGGATGCAGGCGCCGTCGACGACGCCGACGACGACCTCTTCCAAGGGGTCCCACTCGTTGTAAGCGCAGACGACCGGTGCCGGTTTCTGCAGCGGCTTCAACATTCGCTACCTCCTTACGGACGGCCCTCCGGCCTCGCGAAACGCCCGGCCCCGTCTCCATAAGGGGTGCAACGACCCGGCAAAACCGCTCCTCGTCGGGAGCTCGCGCGAAGGCTCAAATCAGGCGGGAGGGACGGCCCTGCCAGCCAGCTGCAGATCGACGTAGGGGGGTGGCGGCTGGATGCGGGTGAGGTCGTTTTCGAGCCGAGCCACCTCGCCGCGGCGCTCCACCTCACGGAAGCCGGCGAACTTGTAGGTGACCAGCATGGCGCGGTTGCGGTCGTTGCTGACGAACTCGGCGCGGAGGCGCACCCCCGCCGCCTTGGCGAGCGACAGGATGTGATTGATGAGGATCGTCCCCACCCCCTTGGACATCACCCGGCAGGACATGAGGAGGAGCTTGATCGTCCACGCCTCGGAGTCCTGCTCCACCAGGGAGAGGCCGATCTTGCCGTAGGTGCCATACTTGTCGGTCAGCGAGCAGACCAGGAGGAGGTGGCGGTCGGACTGCCGGAAGGCGTCGAGCTCCTCGTAGGAGTAGGTGTAGCCGGTGGTATTCAACTGATGGGTGCGGACGGTCAGCTCCTCGACCCGCTTCAGGTCCTCCTCGCGGCACGAGGCGATGGTGAAGGCCATGCCCAGGGTGGCGAGGAACTCCTCGGAGGCGCCGCTGAAACTCTCCTCCGCCCGGTTGCGCTCGACGTCGGCCTGGTACATGCGCCGGCGCAGCCGGGAGTCCTCGGTGATGAAGCGGGGGTTGAGCTCGGGCCGGCCGAGCAACTGGTCGAGCTCCAGGGCGTCGAGGCAAAGGACCGGCGGGTGGGTGAACTGCACCTCCTCGCGCTCGAACGGCTGGTCGTCGATGAAGGCGAGGGCGTCGATCCCCAGGTTCAGGTCCTTGGCAATCGCCGCCACCGAGTCGGACTTAGGTCCCCAGTTGACCTTGGGATAGAGAAAATACTCGGCGAGACCGAGCTCGGTCAGCTTCGCCATCGCCAGGTCATAGTCGTTCCGGCTGGCGATCGAATGCAGGATGCCGCGCGCATCGAGGCCGGCCAGGACCTGGGCGACCCCGGGGCGCAGGCGCACTTCCTCGTCTTCGAGCAGGATGCCGTCCCAGACCGTGTTGTCCAAGTCCCAGATCAGGCACTTGACCGAGCCCGGTTTGCGCGGTTTCGCCGCTTCCTCTACCTGCGTGGGGGTTTCCGGCTGGGTGTCCTGCATGGCGTCTCCTTACAACTCCTGCAGATCGAGCTGCGGGATGGTGATCTGCTGGATCTGGGTGCTCCCCTCGATGATCTCCATCACCCGGGAATCGCGCAGAAAGCGCCCCACGGGATAGTCGGGGCCGATGCCGTTGGCGCCGTGGATCTGCACCGCGTCGAGCGCCGCGCGGGTCGCCGTGGTCGAGGCGAAATACTTGGCCGCCATGATCTCCGCGAAGGCGCTCGATTCACCGCTCTCCTTCAGGTACCCGGCCCGGCAGCAGAGGAGCCGGGCGGCGCGCACGTTGACGATCATGTCGGTCAGCATGGCGCGGACCAGCTGTTGGTCGGCAATCGGCTTGCCGAAGGTCTCCCGGGAGGCGGCGTAGCTCCGCGCTGCGTCGAGGCAGGCCTGGGCGAGGCCCACCGAGCCCCAGGCGACGCTGTAGCGGCCGAGCTCCAGGGCCGCCGCCGCCACGTGCGAGACCCCGAAGCCGATCCGCCCCACCAGGTTCTCGCGCGGGATACGGCAGCCTTCGAGAGTGATTTCGGCGAGCATCGAGGCGCGGGTCCCCAGGAGCCCGCGGAGGGGCGCGACGCCGAACCCCGGGCTCGTGCGCTCGACGAGGAAGGCGGTGGGCTTGTCCTCGTAGCGGGCGACGAGCAGGAAGAGGTCGGCGATCTGGCCGAAGGTGATCCACTTCTTGCGCCCGGTGAGGACGAAGTCGTCCCCCTCCGCCACCGCCGTCGTCCGCACCCCGGAGGCATCGCTCCCCGCCTCGGGCTCGGAGACGGCGAGAGCGCCGATCACCTCGCCGCAGGCGAGGCGCGGCAGCCAGCGCTCGCGCAGAGCCGGGCTTCCCCACCGCTTGATGCCGTGGGCCGCCATGTCGTGCACGGTCAGCAGCGAGCGGACTGACGAGCAGGCCCACCCCAGCTCCTCGGTCAGCAGGCCGTAGGTGATCATGTCGAGGGCCTCGCGGCGCGCGCCGCCGGGGCCGCGGTGCTCGGCCGGCACCAGCGAGCCCAGGTAGCCGCGGGCGGCGAGCTGGTGGATCAGCTCGGCCGGGACCGCCTCCTCGCGGTCGAAACGGTCGGCATAGGGCGCCACCGCCGCGCGGGAAAAGGCGCGGAATTCGGCCCGCGCGGCGCGCTGCTCGGGGGTGAGCTCGATCTTCACGATGCCGGGGCCGCCGGGGTGGCGGAATCGCTGCCGCGCTTCTTCGCCACCAGGCGCGAGATCGCGCCGATCGAGCGGAAATTGTCGAGGTCCAGGTCCTGGTCCTCGACCTTGATGCCGAACTCCTTCTCGACGAAGGCGACGAGCTGCATGGCGAGGAGCGAGTTGACGAAGCCCAGGGCGAAGATGTCCTCCTCCGGCTTCAAATCGTGGCTCTTGAAGAACCGCGACAGGAACTCTTTGATCTTGGGCTCAGTGCTGGTCTCAGTCGGGGTCTCCATGCGGAGCTCTCCTCAGGCGGTCACGCCATAGTCGTAGAAACCCTTGCCGCTCTTGCGGCCATGGAGGCCGGCGTGGACCATTTTCTTGAGCAGCGGGCAGGCGCGGAACTTACTGTCCTCGAGCTCCTCGTAGAGGACCTCGAGCGAGTAGAGGATGGTATCCAGGCCGATCAGGTCGCCGGTTTCGAGCGGTCCCATCTTGTGGCCGAAACAGCTCTTGAACAGGTGGTCGATCTGCTCCGCCGTCGCCACCCCCTCGTGGACGAGGAAGATGGCCTCGTTGACGGTCAGCATCAGCACCCGGTTGGAGACGAACCCGGGCGAGTCGTTGACGACGATCGCCTCCTTGCCCATCTGGGCGAGGAGGGCGCGGGCGGTGTCCAGGGTCTCGTCGCTGGTGTGATAGGCGCGGATCACCTCGACCGCGGGCTTCAAGGGCACCGGGTTCATGAAGTGCATGCCGAGGACCTTGGGCGCCCGCCGGGTGACCGAGGCGATCTTGGTGATCGGGATGGCCGAGGTATTGGCGGCGAACACCGTCCGCTCCGGGCAGATGGGGTCGATCCGCCGGTAGATCTCCTCTTTGATCTCCCATTTCTCGGTGGCGTTCTCGATCAGGAAGTCGACGGCCGAGAAGTCCGCGAGCTCGGTCGTGAAGCGGATGCGACCGAGCACGGTGTCCGCTGGGGCGGGGGGGGCGGCCGGCGCCCCGGCCTCCTTCTTGCGAAAGAACGCCTGGAAACGGAGGCTCTTCCGGATCTCGTCCCGCGCCCGGTCGAGAACCTCCTGGGTCACGTCCAGGAGGACCACGTCGTGGCCGGTCTCGGCGAGGCTCTGCGCCAGGCCCGTCCCCATCACTCCGGCGCCGACGACGCCAACGGTCTTGATCTCCATGGTTCCTCTCTCCGGTTCGTCCCCCCAGGCCAGGGCCCGGCCCTGGGGCCTCGGGGGTCCCCTATTACAGCACAGCAGTGCCTGTGCGTGCTGAAGGCGGGACACCTGATAGGCGGTGACGTTGGCTCCGAGCGGGCCGGGCGGTGGGTTTCCTCCCCCCTGGGAGGGCGGCGGTTGGATCAGGGGGGAGGCCAGGAGGGGGGCCTCTTGCTCTGGTCTCTTTATTGTGGGTACAATAATGCGTGCGCTTGACCTACGACCGAGTGAAGAACGAGCGCAACATCGCCGAACGCGGCCTCTCTCTTGACCTGGCTGCGGAGTTTGACTGGAGCAGCGCGCTGATTACCGAGGATACCCGCCAGCCTTACCCGGAGCACCGATACCAGGCGTTGGGCTGGATTGGCGAACACCTGCACATGCTTGTGTTCACGCCGCGCAACGAGGCTGTTCACGTGATCAGCCTGCGCCGCGCCAATCAGCGCGAAAGGAGTCGACATGCCGCGCAAACCTGACCCTGAATTGATTGACGACGAGGCCCCCGAGGCCAACGACGAGTGGTTCGCCAAGGCTCGCCCGGCGAAAGACGTACTGCCCGGCCTGCTTGGCGATGCCGCTGCGAAAGAAATGCTCAAACCCAGGCGCGGCCGACCCCCTGCAGCCCAGACGAAGGAACACGTGAACCTTCGGTTGGATGCGGACATCGTTCAGTCTTTCCGGCGCACCGGTACAGGCTGGCAGACGCGACTGAACAATGCTTTGCGAGACTGGCTGCGATCGCACCCGTCCTGAGGCTACCGCGGTAGCTCATGAAGGATGGTCCATAGAGTCCCGAACCTGTCTCGCAGTTGGGCAAAGCGGGCAGCGAAGAAAGTGCTCTCGATCGGCATGGTTACCTCGCCCCCCTCCGCCAGGGCCGCATAGATCGTGTCCGCGGCCTCCGCAGAGTCGACGGCGAGATACAGATAGGAGCTCCGGATCGGTTTGAAGCGATCCGCCGGTACGTCGTTGCCGATCAACTCAACGCCCGCGACGGTCATGCGTGCGTGGATTACAGCATCCGCTGCGCCCGACGGAGCTTTGGCCGAGGCTGGCAGCTCGCTCGCCTTCATCATCATGGTTATTTGGCCACCAAGATGCTTCTCATAGAAGTGGAATGCTTCTTCGCAGTTCCCGCCGAAGTTGAGCTGTGTGTAGAGCCTCATGGTACGTCCTTTCCAGTCGTTACGCGCTCGTCGGATTGACCTCAGCCGGGCGAAGGGGTTCCGCCGCATGCATGGGCTGAACCGCGATTTCGTCGCGACGATTATACCGCAGTGCCTATCGAGACCCTGCCGCCCCCGACCGAGGCCGTCCCCTGCCCGTCGTCATCCTGGGAGGAGCCTCAGCGACCGAGAGACGGGTCTTAGTAGAGACACCAAGCCTCTACCTCTTCCCTCCTCAGCGCACGTTTTACGGCCGCCTATCCAAGGTAGACGTGCTCGTTGTGCCAGACCAGGAACTCACTCGCAGGACGGTCACCTATTGCATCGGGCACCCGCACGGGCTGCCCGTGAAGCGGATAGTACGACCGCCCATTGCTGTAGTCCTCTCTCAGGCGCTTGCTGATCTCAAGACGGAGGTCTCGTGTCACCGTTGCGTATCCTTTGTCAAAGAGACGGTGCAGGTCAGCACGTAGAAGGATTCCATTGCGCACCTCGTGCGGTCCTTCACTGGCATAGGAGCGGATATGCGCCGCTTCAAGGACCGGCAACGAGTGCTCGCCTGTTGCCGCGCAGGAGCGTCCATAGGCATCGGTGACGCTCACCCGAAAGGTGCCTTGGCCGAGACGTGGCGCCACCAGTTGTGGCGCACCGTAGCGGGGGCTCGCTGAACCCGCCACCTCTAGCAGATGAGAAGGTGCAATCGCAGCTACGTGAGCTCGTTCAAGGCATTGTTCCCAGATACGTCGCCCTTCGCCGACCGTCAGGTCGTACGATTCGCTCGATACCGTGCGGTCGTGCCAGTCTGAGGGCTGTGGAATCCACGCTTCACGGGGGAAGAAGATCGGCTGAACAAGAAGTATGCAGCCAATGTTGGCGACTGTTCCGCTTGCGACGTACTTGATCCTCGCACGAATATCGGCAAGGCGGGTCTCAAAGGTGGCGAGGCTGTCACATCCATTCCCTTCGCCGCAACACTCCCAAGCGAGCCACGGCGGTAGGGAACTCCACTTCGCGAAGTATCCAAACCCTGCGATTGCTCTATGCGGTGCTTTGAGCTTGAAGAAAAAGGGCGAAAAGGCAGGGGCAGAAAAGCGACGACGATCGGACGGCGTCCAGAAGTTCACTTCCGCAACAGAGCGTCGACTCAGGTAGTCGTACCACCCGAAGTCCGTGACCGCGACAGTGCCTTTCACTCTACCTCACGAAAAAAGTTCGTAGCCGTATAACGTTCAGGGCCTAACCGGCGGTGCCGCGAAGCGGTGCCGTCCGGTTGAGGCTAGAGTCCTCGTGTGGCTCGGCCTCACAGATCTGGAACCTTATAGAGACTTGAGTGACGAACGACTCCCTTGTAGTTGATCTCTCGCCTCAGAAAACTCTCATAGACACCGTACAAATCGTCAGACATACGCGGGTCTAAGACAATCTCGTCAATAAAATCGATAGTCTTCATAGTGTATCGAAAAAATCCTTCAGGCGTAGGTCCATGGCCATCGAGCACAACCAGGCGAACTTCCTCCTCATGCTCGAACTCCCGCCTCTTTAGGAAGAGGCTCGCCGCTTTACTGGCAGTACTCGCAATCTCATCGACTAGCCAAGCGGGATTCTTAAGGCGACGTCTCAGAGACGGTCCTTGAAGATATTTCACTGCACCTATAAAGCAGGACTTATTAATCCCCTCCGCAGAATTATTCAAGGAATCGAACAGCTTCTCCACTGTAGTGCGGACTTTTACTCCGTTCTTGTCCGGAGAGTAGATACGCCACATGGCGTCTGATTCTTCGCGGAAAGACCAGCACTGACCGTACAGCCGATCTTTAGCGGACAGAACGCTTTGGGCCCAAGATTTATCTCCATCAGCGAGAAGACTTTTGTAAGCCGCATGCAAAACAAGATTCTCAAAAGGGTCGTCCCATTTTTGCGGCTGGACGAGTATGTTCTGACCTGTTTTGAAGAACTGGACTAGCCGTTCAAATGAGAAGACACGGTATATTTTTCTGTGCCTTTTCTTTATACTAAGATTGACATAGGATTCTCCCATGCACCTCTCCTAGTTGCTAGCGAACGCACAACTTAGGTGCGAACGTAGCACCCACAGCTCAGCGGTAAGCCTCAACGTCACCTATTGGTGGCCTAAAGATCCGTCCGCTGTGGCTTGCATCGAGCCATCTCCCTCTGCACGTTTCACTTGCTGGCACTCTACCTTAAGTTCAAGATCAGCGTCAACGTTGGAGGGAGTGGCGTATAAGCGGAACGGTCGCTGGACTCGAGATAGACGCCCGAGCGCCTGGGATACGCTTCCCGCCGCACGAAGCTGGATTTATCCAGCGCAACTCCTGGCCCGGAGATTTATCTCCGGGCGGAGGCCCGAGCCGGAAGAACCGTCGCCCCTTCGGGGCTTTTTGGTTTGTGGGGTTTCCCCTACCTGGGGCTTGCGCCCATATGGTTACACACAACTTGTAGTGGACAAAGAGCCCTGAATCTGGTTACTTAGTCCGCAGAGGCGACACCTTAACCTCTAAGGAGGAGAGA
>DASQPA010000002.1:0-2813 GCA_035644215.1 Thermoanaerobaculia bacterium | reverse complement strand
GTCTATCCGATCTGGGTGGCCGAGCCGACCGACGACGAGCAGAAGCGGATGCCCGCCCGGGCGCGCGACTTCTATGCCCGCTTCGACGGCCGTACCCCCCTGGGAGAGGCCTTCTCCGGCGAGGCGCGCCTGCGCGGCCGCGAGATGGACCTCCTCCTCCTCCAGCTGCAGAAAGGGCGCCTGGCCCTCCTCCCCTGCCCCGTCGAGCAGCTCGAAGCCGAGGCCGAGAAACGTGGCGAGCCGGCGATCAAGCGCTGGTGGCGAAGGGTGTTCGACGGGGGGCGGTGACCCACCCCGCCCCCCTTTGAGGCGTACGGCTAGAAGCCGACCTGCTGGTGCCTGGCGGAACAGGCGCTATCCAGCTTGATGGCGTCGAAGCCCACGCTGTAGCGACCCTTGTCGTTCATCAGGACCTCCACCCAGGCCTGTGCCGCAGCCGGATCTTCCGGGGGTACGCTGCCGGCCGGCGTCACCGTCGTGTTGAGGTTCAAGAACACCCAACCGGACTGGAAGGGCACCGGGAAGGAAGCCCCTCCCAGGGCCGTCGACTGCGCCTCCGCCGGGAACGGCAGGATTCCGCTGTTCGGCGGCGCCGGAGACACCGGGGAGGTCCCTGGAACCTGCGGGTGCTCCTGCTCGTCGAAAATCACGACCTGTTCCTGCCCCAGGGGGTACCAGGCCGGGGTCGTGCCACATTTGAATTGGCCCTGACTGACCTTCGAGTCGCGCCAGGCGACCAGCTTCGTGCCGCTGCCGCCGGATGGGCCGTGGCCGCCGGACGAGACGTTCGCGAAGCGCGCGGCGAAGTTGGTCGCCAGCGGCTCGCGGTTGTCGGCCGCCGTCCAGCCCACGTAGCGGCCATAGAAAGTGTACTGGCCGGCGACCGACGTCTCGGGGCTCGCGGCGCTCGCCTCGATGTGCACGAGGGTCTCGCCGCTCGACTGGTCGGCCGCCGGATTGGAATAGATGTAGTCGCCCCAGAGGACGTTCTGGTTGATCGCGTCGCCGGTGCCACCGGCGGCGAAGTAGCCGATGTCGCTCGGGAAGCGCAGGGTGCAGTTGCTGACGGCGTCGATCGTCACGTAGCCACGGGCGACGTTGTCGCCATAGGCCAGGCCCGCGCAGCCACCGAGCAGGGTCGAGAACCGGCCGGTGAGAGAGTTCTGCAGGTGGGTGATGAAGACCGCCGGCAGCGGCCCGGTGGGCAGCTGGCCGTTGCAGCTCGCGAAGTTGATGTCCTGTGAGAAGAGGCCCTTCGGGCTGATGGTGTCGCTCGGGTCCTGCCCGGCCGAGGCGGTCTGCGGCACGATGCCGGAGACGAAGAGGTCGCGCAGGTTGATCGTCTGCACGTCGTAGCCGGTCAAGTAGACGTTGAAATCGAAGACCGGGGCCGACAGGTCGGACCAGATCACGACATGGGCGAGCACCGCGGCCGGCTCGGCGTTGTTGATCGAGAACAGAGTGGTGGCTCCGTTCGACCTCCCCAGGTCGACCTCGAAATAGGGGAGCAGAAGGGTCGCGGCCGGTACGTCGTCGGCGGAGCAGAGAACGGCGGCGGCGGGAAGTGGAAGACAGACGGCGAGGAGGGCGACGGAAAAGAAACGACGGAACATGAATCCTCCTTCACAAGGTAAAGCTGTTTCTCTTACGGGGAGAGGAGCCACGAGGTGGACTCTTCCCCCAAGGCTTTGCTGCGTGTCGGATTCTTGAATATGCTTCTGTCGCATCGATAATTTGGATTCCTGGCCTGTTTCACCTCCTTTCTATGCTGCAAAAGCATGGTAGCACGACTCAGGGGCGACTGGCGTGCGCGATCGACGAACGTAACCGAACCGTCATACGTAAGCTCTTCCGAAGATAGGGAGGAGCGCGGATGGATGGCGGACGGCTGTCGAACCTGGTGACGCTCGAACGGGCCTACACGGCGGGGGAGGCGCGGCCGGCCGCCCGGCCGCTCGAGGCGTACATCGAGGTCGCGGCGCGCTGCAACCTGCGCTGCCAGATGTGCCCGATCACCGTCGATCCGCGCTATGCCGCGGGGTCCGGGCTGCCGGCTCTCCTCACCCCTGAGCGCTTCGAGCGCCTGGCACCGCTCTTCTCCACCCTCCAGCGGGCCCACCTCTACGGGCTGGGCGAGCCGTTGCTCCACCCTCACCTCTGCGCCTATGCCGAGCGCCTGGTCGCGGCCGGGGTCGAGGTCTGGGTCACCACCAATGCCACCCTGATCGACGAGGCGCGGGCCGCGGAGATGGTCCGCGCCGGGTTCGCCCGCATCTCGGTCTCGATCGACGGGGCGACCCGCGAGACCTACGAGCGCATCCGCCGCCAGGGGCGCTGGGAGGACGTCCTCCACGGCCTGCGCGCCCTGGGCGCGGCGCGACGGCGAGGAGGAGGACGGCCGCGGCTCCTCCTCTCGCTGGTGGCGATGGCCGGGAACCTCCACGAGCTGCCGCGGTTGGTCGAGCTCTGCGCCGAGATCGGGGGGGACGGGGTGAACGTCGAGGAGCTCTACGACTGGGACCACCCCGATCTCCACGCGGTCTACCGGCGGGAGCACCTGGGCGCGCTCGGCCCCGCGGCGGTCGAGGAGATCCTCGCCGGAGCGCGGGAGCGGGCGGCGGGGCTCGGCGTCGAATGGACCTGCGGCCTTACCCCCCAGGCCAGCCTGCCGCTCGCCGCGGAACCCGCCTCTTCCGAGAGGGAGCCGCCGTCACCCGCCGCCGCGCCGGCCCTCCCCTGGGCCTGCAGCGAGCCCTGGACGACGGTCAACGTCACCGCCGCCGGGGAGGTCCGGACCTGCTGCTTCAACAACA
>DASQPA010000001.1:0-5568 GCA_035644215.1 Thermoanaerobaculia bacterium | reverse complement strand
TCGAAGCCGGCGCCGGCCAGCCGGGTCGTCCGGTCGCCCGGCCCCAGGTTGTAGATCCGCAGGTGCCAGGCGACGAGGTTGGCCAGCCCGCGGTGCGCGACCTCCACCCCCTTCGGCTTACCCGTCGAGCCGGAGGTGTAGATGACGTAGGCGAGGTGCTCGGGTCCGGCCGTGGGGACCGGATCGGCGGCGTTTCCTCGGGCGATCTCGCCCTGGTCACGGTCGAGGAGGAGGGTGGCGCGGCAGGTCTCTCCGAGCGTCGAGACGGCGGCGAGGAGCGGCGCGGTCGCCAGCAGCACCCGGGCGCCGGAGTCGGCCACGGAGTAGCGCAGCCGCTCCTCCGGATAGGCCGGATCGAGCGGCAGATAGCAGCCGCCCGCCTTGGCCACGGCGAGGGCGGCGATCAGCCCTGCGGGGTCGCGCGGGGTGAGCAGGGCGACCGGTACCTCCGGCCCCACGCCCCGCGCCCGGAGGGCGTGCGCCAGCCGGTTGGCGCGCGCGTTGAGCTCGCCATAGGTGAGGCTCCCAGTGGCGGCGACCACCGCCGGAGCATCGGGATCGGCTGCCGCCCGTGCCGCGATCTGCTGGTAGACCGGGCGCATGGGATTCAGGCCTTCTCCACCTCGGCGACCGCGGTGGCGAGGTAGGACGAGAAATCGGTGGCGATGACCCGGGTGCCGCGCACCCGGTCGTGGAGCGAGGCGTCGAGGTCGCGCACCACCGCCACCCGCTGCAGCCAGCGGTCGCGGCCGTCGTAGTGGGCCTTGAAATTCGACCGCGCGTGCACCGAGCGCCGGTTGTCGATGATCAGGAGGCTTCCCGGTTCGATCGTGACGTCCCGCTTGACGTCGTTGACCAGCGACCGCACCACCTGCAGAGCGCGCTGGGCGGCCGGCGTCTCCCCCACCATCAGGTCGAGGTCGTAGCGCAGGAAGGGGTCCAGCCGATCGCCGTAGAGGATCGAGACCAGTGGCCCGACGCCGCTCTTCTCGGCGAAGTTGCCGAACGAGTAGTCGACCCCGGTGCGGAAGAGGTCGGAGAACAGGATGTCGCGGTCCGCCGGGTCGAGCAGGTGGACGAAGCGGCGAACGCTGGAGAAGATGGTCCGCGCCTCCTTGTCCGGGTCCTGGCGCAGGCCGTAGAGCAGCAAGTAATCGGGCATGAACGGGTGGAAGGCGATCTCGGTGTGGAAGTCGAGGAGGATCGACGAGCTCTCGGACGACAGCTTGTCGGCGTTGCCGGGGGTCGGGAAGATGTCCTGGAAGATGCTCCCCTGCTTCTCCTGGAGGTAGCCGACCGGCTCGCCCAGGGCGGCGGCCACGGCGCACAGCCAGACCTCGGAGAGGCAGGTCTCCTTCTTCGCCCGCTCCCCCGTCCGCGCCGGGGTGGGGGGAACCTCGGGGTCGCGCGGAAAGCCGCGCAGGAGGAGCGCACCGTCGCTGTTGCCCTTGCGGGCGAACTCCACGAGCTCCCGGCGCAGGCGCCGCGGCAGCTCGTGGAAGAGGAGCTTGGCTTCGAGGGCGAAGGCTTCGAACTCGGCATGGGGGTCGATCGACGGGTCTTCGAGCAGACGCCGCATCGCCGACCGTTCGTCCGCCGTGATGTCGACCACGGTGCCGGGGGCCGGCCCTTCGTCCGCGGCCAGGCCGTGCGCCACCAGGTCGTGGGCGGTCTGCTGCCCGCTGGCCGTGGCTGGTGGCTCGGCCGTGATGGGGCGCTGCCCGGAGAGCCAGGAGAGGAGGCCGACCAGCAGAGCGCGGTTGTCGTTGTAGGCGAGGAAGGGCTCGGCGAAGAGGTCGGAGTCGCCCACCGCGACCACCCGGCCGCGGCCCATCTGGGTCGCCGCCAGGAGCACCGCCCCCTCGTCGTTCGAGATCACCGCCGCCACCCGGTCGGCGCGGATCTCCAGGGTGCAGCCCGAGCCGTAGGAGATCTTCCGTACCCCGGCCGAGACCGGATGAGCCGCGATCCCCGTGGCCTCAAAGATCGGGAGCCGCGTGGTGCCGCGCACGCGTTCCGCGGCGACGGTCGCCACGTCGTTCTTGAACCGCATGCCGAACGGCTTCAACACCTGGTTGACGTTCGATCCCCAGGAGTCGATCTCGAACTCGCCGAGCACGAGGAGCCCCATCCCGGCCTCGACGGCCGCCACGATCGCCGCGATCTCCTCGGGCAGAAAGATCGCGTCCCCCCCCACTCCCTGGTGCTGGTGCTGCCGCGAGCAGCAGTGATTGAGCAGCAGCAGGTCCCCCGACCGCAGGATCTCGGGGCGCAGCGGCGCCTCGGTCAGGCGCATCACCGTGCCGCCGAAACGCGCGTCGACGAGATCGGCCAGCGGCGCATAGGAGTAGTAGCGCGGAGCCTCGTTGGTCCGCCGGCTGAGCTGCGCGGCGAGCCCGGCGTCGACGGTCCAGGTCTGGTTGTGGCTTTCGTCGTAGAGCAGTTTCATGAGACCTCGCACTTGCAGTGAAATCGGTTTCAGGCGCCCGAGGGTCGGCACTTGATTCGCTCAAGGACTGCTGTGTGTAAACAGTTACATCAGGTTCGGAGACCGGCGGGCCAGCCACTCCGTCCGGGCTCATTTGTAAAGTGGCGCGGGGAGGAAAAGCGGGACACGGGCGAATGAAGGTGCAAACGCTGCAATGAGTTGCAGCTGGAACGCTCGCTAGCTGAGAGGCGCCGTCGGTGACCGGCGGCAGGGTGCCGGTGACCGGATGCAAGCCGTCACCGTTGGCGCCGAGGGGGCGGGAGGTGGGTCCCTCCCCCCGGGGGGGGGGCGGGTTGGATCAGGGGGGAGGCCAGGAGGGGGGCGTTCCGCGGTCGTCGGGCTCTCTACTCGGCGAGTGCCGCGGCTACGGCTTGAAGCGCCCCGTCTCTGGTTCCAAGCTGGGTCATTCTGTCTTGGTTGGGGCCACTGGCCTCCGAAGTGCCCCACTCCAGGCTTGGATCTCCTTACTTCTGGTTCTCAGCTCCCTACTTCTGCTCCCGGTTCCCCCCATCCGCTGCCAGAAATGGGGAGCTGGACGCCCGGTTGGGGGGATTCTGGCGCCCAGCTCCCCATTTTTTCGCCAGAACCCCCCCAATCTGCCGTCCAGCTCCCCATTTCTCGCGCCGGGCTCCCGATGTGTTTCCGGATCTTCCCATTTCCGGCGCCGGGCTCCCCCATCTGCTGCGGGGCTCTCCTTTTTCTGCTGGGATGTTCCCCAGCCGCCCCATGGAACGATCCATCTCCGAGATTCACACCAGCCTTCGCACCGGCGCTATGCTCTTCCCCACATGCCCGAGCGCTACGCCGCCTTCCTGAGCTACGCCCACCGTTACCGGCCGTGGGTCGAGGTTCTTCAGAAGAACCTCGAGTCCTGCCTCGCCGCCGCGGGCCGATCCGAGAAGATCTTCCTGGATGCGACCGATCTCGGCAGCGGCCGTTCCTGGGTCGGGCAGCTCCAGGTTGGGCTCAGCCAGGCGGAGCAGCTGGTGCTCGTGGTGACGCCCGAGGCCCTCGCCTCGTCCTGGGTAGTCAACGAGTGGCAGAGCTTTGTCGCCTCCAGGTCCGACTGGCACGACGGCCGCCTCCACCTTGCGATCCTCGTTGATACGCCACTCCCTCCCTTCTTCTCCAGGATCCAGCACGTCGACTTCCAGGTGGCTGGGGAGCCCGGATACTTCCTCGCCATCCAGCGGCTTGCAGCCGGCCTCCTAGGCAAGACCGGCCGCCTTGATGGCGCCGACCTTCCCTCTGGTCTCGTGCCCCCTCCGCCGGTCGAGTCAGGTTTGCCACCAGCCTTACGCGGCCGGCTGATCGACGCACTCGCGCCGATCCTGGCCAAACGCCTCCTCCGCTTCGTTATTGCTCCACAGCTTGGGTTTCCTCCCGAGCGGCTGGAGACGCAGCCGGACTTGCGCTCTGCCGCCTCGGCGGCGCTCGTCTGGGCGGCCGGCGACGAGGCCCCGGTCGCTGCCGCGATGCGGGTCGTCGCCACCGTAGCGGAGGCCCTGGGGGACGACGAGCCGGCCTGGAGTGCCCCTCTCGCCTCCCTCCGCGAGGAGCTGCAGACCCTGCAGCGGAAAAAGGCGGAGGACGGGCGCCTCGCGGTCTCTCTGCGCGCGGCCAGCTTCGACATTCCCACTCCGCCGGATTCCAGCCTGACGGCCGTAATGGAGCCGCCATTCCATGTCTTCATCAGCCACAACAGCCGCGACAAGCTGACGGTCCGGGAGATTTGTGAAGCTCTCCGGGAACGCGGCCTCCAGCCATGGCTGGCCGAGGAGGAACTCATCCCGGGGAGGGACTGGCAGGAGGCGCTAGAGGAGGCGGTCCGCACAGTTCCCGCAGCCGCTGTGCTCGTAGGCCGAGACGGCATCGGCCCCTGGGAAGACCGCGAGATGCGAGCCTGCTTACTGCAGTTCGTGGACCGCCGAATTCCGGTCATCCCCGTGCTTCTCCCAGGCGCAGCCAGGAAGCCGGCCCTTCCCCTGTTCCTCCAGGCATTCACATGGGTCGACCTGCGGAACGGGATCACCCGGCAGGGGATCGACCGGCTGGTCTATGGCATCACGGGAGAGAAGCCGCCTGCGCCGCCTCCCAAACCCTCGCATGGAGTGAGGACCGAACCGGTGGTGGGAGCGCCAGCCGCGGCGGAGCGGAGCGTGACCGAGGACCTAGCGGAAGCCTATCGGCGCAAGGAGGAGCTGACCATTGCGGGTGGCGATACCCGGGCGGTCGAGAGGGAGATCCTGGACCTGCGCCGGGAGCTGCGGGAAGGTGGCCGGCTCCAGGCGGGAGACTTCCTGGCCGACGGCCGGTTCCGGCTCGTCGAGCCGCTCGGCTCCGGCGGGTTCGCCGCGGTCTGGAAGGCCTATGACAAGAAGGAGCATAGGCTGGTCGCGGTCAAGGTCCTCCATGGGCAGCACGGCGCTGACCGCACCCGGCTCGAACGCTTCTTCCGCGGCGCCCGCAAGATGGCGGAGCTTCATCATCCGGGGATCGTGCGGGTGCTCGATCGACAGCTCGACGATGGCGGGTATCACTTCTTCGTCATGGAGTTCGTACCGGGCGGCGATCTGCGCCAGGCAGTACTCGAGAAGCGGCTGGCCCCGGAGCGGGTGCTGCCGCTCCTCGCCGAGGTGGCGATGGCGCTGGACTTCGCCCACCAGAAGGGCGTCGTCCATCGGGACGTGAAGCCTGCCAACGTCCTTCTCGACGCGGAGGGCCGACCAAAGCTCACCGACTTTGACCTGGTGCGTGCGTTCGACACGACAGGCGGCACCCTGGGTGGCGGGATGATGGGGACGTTTCTCTATACCGCGCCAGAGGTGATGCAGGAGCCGCAGGAGGCGGGGGTGACCGCGGACGTCTATTCGCTCGCGATGACAGCGGCCTTCTGCCTCTCCGGCAAGGAGCTGCCGGTCGAGGTGCTCCGCGACACGGGGAAATTTCTCCACCGTCTCGCCTGTCCGGCGGTAGTCCGGGCGGCCCTCGAAAAAGCGGCGGCGTGGGAACCGGAGAGGCGGTTCAGCTCCGTCGCCGAGTTCACCAGGGCGCTCAAAGAGTGGAGGATGTCGGAGCAG